>QJPH01000374.1 GCA_003242955.1 Candidatus Methylumidiphilus alinenensis | reverse complement strand
ATGGCGGGGGGCAGCTTTTTTGCCGCCCCAGTCATCTCCGGCAATCCAACACCCACGACGGTGTACCCGGTGACGCTCAACGTCAGTACGCCCTTGGCGGCGGGCAACTATGTGCTGTACCGCGACACTGACATTGACACCTTGCACAAACGGGCCTTTACCGTGACCGCCGGCAGCGTGACCACCCTGAAGACGGCGACCATTCAATGGTCCACCAACGCCTCCTCCAACCTAGCCGTCAATTTGTCTGCATCGCCCAGCACCGTCAACTACCAAGGCACGTCGAACTTGAATTGGTCCTCGCCCGGCGCGACCACATGTTCGGCCACCACGAGCTATGGCTGGTCGGGGAGTGTGCCACTTGCCGGCAGTTTGGCGGTAACGCTGACCAACAACACGACCTATATGCTCACCTGCGTCGGCAGCGACGGGGTCAACGTCAGCCAGTCGGTGACAGTCAAAGTGGACCCCAACGTGACCGCGTGCGTGTTCAACTGGGCGGAACGCAACTACCCCGCCTTGTTTACGCCGACAGGAGGGGGCATGTTGAATTCGGGAGTCTACAATTATCGCTATTATCCGGGGACAAATTCTTACTTGGGCGTTTCCGTTGCCGACAACAATGTCTATTACTTGGGTCCAGACGGGCAATTGCTGAACGAAGGGCCGCTGTCATATTGGCTGCCTCAATCGGGCTGCTCCCCGCTTGCGCAGCCTTCCCCTCGCTCTGTCGCAGGGCACAACCCAATCAGGTTGCAACATTTCCAGGCCGAGGACGGCATCAACGGCAAGGGTTGTGAAGCGGAGCTTGGCAACGAAGGGGCACAAGCCTATTTGCCGGGCATGTATTCGGTCTCCACGGCATCCCGCGGTTACGCTAGGCAGAATACGCCAAGCTGTGCGCACGGCAACGCGGTAAGCTTCATCGTTACCGGGGGCGAGGCAGTGACCCTGCATATCAGCAACCTTACCCCGCAGACGCTCAACCCCGCCAATGCCTACCAGCACCCGACCAAGGCACTATCGCTGACCAACATTGACCATCTCCGCCATGATGTAAGCCGGGTTGGATTTTTGCCGGGCTTCCAGTCCTTCAACGGCATCCACAACCCCAGTTCGGCAGCAGTGGATGCGCTGGTGCTGTCCGGCGCACCTAATTTCCATTTCGTCGTGCCGGTAAAGCTGAACAACACCGCTTCCTGCGGCCTGTCGATTCCAAGCGGGGGCTTGCCGCCGCGCAACCTGATGACGAATTGCGTGTTTGACGGCAACGGCAATCTGACGAAATTCCAAGTCAACGCCGGACAGTATTTCAGCTTCGATAACATCCACGCCAAATCCGCCGTGGCCGGGCATGTCATCAACAGCCCGTTCGTCGTTAGCGGCGTCAAGTTCAACCTAAGGGGGAACTAATCATGAACAGAACATCACTCATCATCGCCATCAGCCTTGCGCTGCAAGCCACCGATGGATTTGGCTATTCTTACCAAGCCCAGACAGGTGCGTTGTCTTATACCTTCTTCAACCTCAGCCCCAATCAATGGACCTTGACACCTTACGGTGGAGGGGTTAACCCGCAGGGTCAACCCGGCAGCTTCGCCGTCACCCAAGGCTGGGGCAATGTGGATGGCAGCGTGGGGGTATTCAACCCGGTCAATATTTCCGGGGGTAGCTGTTCCAATCCATCCACTCAGGTGCAAGGTAATACCATTTGGTATAACGAAACACCCGGCCCGATTGCCGCCCCATCTGGCGCAATCACATTAAGTGCCGGTACATCCATTAGCAAACCCGTGGTGAAATATTCCAATCAAACCTCACCTACCTATAATGCACCGGCTATCGCGGACAGCTGGGTGTTGTCTGGCAATGGAAACAATATTGTCATGGCCAATATGGCTTCCGCCCCCAATATGTTTATATCTAATTGGCCAAGTACGACGTCTGATTACCCGTATTGTGCATCGCAAACTAGTCTTTATTACAATGCCAACATCAACCCGCCGCAACCGAATTCCTTAATTAACGGGTCTTGGAGCAACCCACTCGGTGCGGGGTTTGTCCCACAGACCATGAATCTCAATGTGAGCAACACCAGCCCCGGTTATGTGGCGACGGGTGGGCTGTGGTTGGGGGTCAACAACCCCAACCCTGGCAATCTGGCACTTAACTCACTCAATTTGTCGATGTATCCGATCAACTTGTCGAACTATGTGAAAAGCCCAGTGGTCAACAACGGCATCAGCCAAACCGCCGCACCGATTTATGGCGGTCATTTTACACTGGCGGTTGGCGACCCGTTCCTCGTCAGCAGCTATGCCGCCAAAATTCTCTGGTACATCGTCACTAACAATGGTTATGCGTTTAGCAATTCCAGCCTGTCCACCACTGACTTGTCAACTTTGACCAACTTAGTGGCACCTCCCTCGGGCAACGCTGTGTTTGCCTCCGGCTCTTACAGTGCGAAATATGCCCAATGGCTATTGGCATCGCCCGGCTTGGCACAGAGTGCGATTAGCACCATGAACACCGCCGCCAGCAAACCGATCACCCATGAGTCGGTTTGGGGCAAGATCACCAATGCTGTTTTACAATTGGCTACCAATGTGGCGATTGCCAGTATTGGTTTAACCGCCGGTCCCGAAGCCGACATTGGCCTGGAAGCTATATTGGACGCTAATGAGGGGAGTCTTGAGACACTTAAAGGGGAAGCCGGACCATCTGTCACCGATGCGATCACTGCCTATTTCACCACGACGACCAGCCTGCAGGCACCGGTGACGCAAACGGCACCGCCGGTCATCAATAGCACCTATTCGTCTTCCAACTTGCTCGGTATGCTGCTGGCCAATAGTTTTGTGCAGGCCGAAATCAATAATGCCGAGGGTTTGGGCAATCAAAGCGGTTTCGCGCTGTGGTCGAATGACTCCATCAATGTGGATAACTTGTGCCAAACCAGTTCTGTCAATGTGACCGCCAATTTGATCTCTGGCCCTTGCTACACCACCAATAGCGGCGGCACAATGACTAACACCACGGTCGCCACCGGCAGCCAATCCGCCTCCACGCAAAGTTACGCCGTAAGCGTTCACTCCCCCCCACTTTTTCTTGGGAGTGCGGCCATCTTGGCCGCCATTTCAGCGGGCGAGACGCCCACGCTCCCAGGGGGGTGAACGCTTACGTTACGCCAACGTGCTTTCCACATACCCCAACTCGCAAAGCAATACGGCCATCAATGTGTGGGATGCCATCCTCACTGGTTCGGACATCAGCACCGTGCAAAGCGCGACGGCAAGCAACAACGGCTATATGCAGGTCGCCAACCCGACCATCTCGGCCTTCTCCCCGCCAGCTCAATTGGTTGATAATACCGGGACCAACCCACCCATAGGCGGGGTGAACACGACATTCAATCTTTCTACTGGCATGTTGAGCTTGGCGAGTTATTCATTAGTGAACGCATCAGGGATTTCCCCCGCCCCCACCGGAGCGCCCAACCTGTCGCTGGTGATCGGCACGGCTCCCATGGCCAACCAAGGCATCCAATTTCAACTGCCAAATTATACTGCATCTAATAATCCAGGGTGGGGGTTCTACTCTTACAACACAAGCACGGGCATTTTGACCGCTAACGGATACCTAGGTTATAGCAACCAAACCCCAAGTTGGGCGGGGGAGAATTTCGCTAACGGTCAGCAAACGCTCAACATGGCTTCCTGTGCCGTAAATTCGGACGCGGTGTTGACGCTGAATGCCAACCCCAATAATGGCAACCAATACGGCGCGTCGGGTACGTTGAGTTGCAGTACCACAGTACCCATAGCGGCCAGCAGCGCAATCCCGGCAACGACACCGACGCTCTCCACGGTCAACACGGCGATGCCGACAGGCTCATCGGGAAGTGCCCCTACGTTCTACGCGCCGAACAGCACTTACGTCTCAACGCAAAACAGTAACTTGTGGAGCTATAGTGCCACGGGTAGCCTGACCAGCACCACCGCAGTCAACTCAGACGGCAGCGTTTCCGCCCCCACCATCGCCGCTGCGACTAGCAACGTCACCGCCGTGACGACCAGCACCGCTAGCACCACAAACGGAGCCACGGCCACGACGACGACGACCGTTCCGCCGGGGTACTTGATGGTCACGGGCTATGGGTATTCCACCTCCAACAGCACCCAGACCACGCCGTTCGCCAACGGGGTGCAAACCTTGGACATGACCTCCTGCGCCACCAACGCGGCTACCCTGACGGTTTACCCCTACAGCGCTACGGCCGGAGCGCCGACGGGTTCCCAAGCCTATGGCTACCTGACCTGCCAAAGCCCACCAACCCTGCCGTATAACGCTTGCACCAAGACTTCCAAGCCACGGGTGGCGTGATCGCGGCAGTCACCGGCGCACCCGCTGCCGACGGCACGGGGGCGCAATTTGAACTAGCCTGTGCATGCGCACCCTCCTACTTGGGCGGGCCGTCCACTGGCTCAAAGCTCGGTGGTGTGATTGTCGGCGCGACCTCCATCAACCCCACCGGGTCGTGCAATTGACGCACTGACCTGCATCGAATTCCCGCGCCCCGGCGCGGGAACCCTTTCTGGCTGGTTCCCAGCTCCGGCTTCACTGCCATTAAGTTAAGCCGTCATACCGGCAGGGATTGCCGGTATCCAGAACACAGGAAGGTGAATCTAGCTTGCCCTCCGTGGCTTCTGGGTTCCGGCATTCCCTGCCGGAACGACGTAGATTTTCTTAACTTAATGGCAGTGAAGCTCCGGTTTGGGAACCCTTATTTTGCAAGCTCCTGCTTGGTCGTTCTTCGGGAAGCCGGAGCTTTGGAACCCGCCAACATCCGTTAATAAAAATCCATCGGATCAATATCCACCGACCAGCGGACCCGTTTGGCTTCAGGCAAGCCCGGCAGTTGCCTTATCAGATGCTCCACCAACTCATGCAAGGGTTTGCGTTGGTTACATTGCAGCAGCAATTGCTGGCGGAAACGGCCTGCCTGACGGGGCATCGGCGCAGGGACTGGGCCTAGGGCCAACACCTCAGTTTGATGGATTGACAACTCGACCAAGCGGGTGAGCAACAAGGCTGGGGACTCAACGTCGTTGGCATCGGCCCGCCATAGCGCTTGGTGGGAATAGGGCGGCAATTCGCCCTCGCGGCGCTCTTGCAATGCGGCGGCGGCAAAAGACCCGTAGCCCTCGCGAATGAGTTTGCGCAACAGCGGATGTTCAGGCTGGCGAGTTTGCAGCAGCACCAGTCCCGGACGCTCCTCCCTGCCTGCGCGTCCGGCCACTTGCACAATGAGTTGCGCGGTGCGTTCCCCGGCCCGGAAGTCTAAGCTGAACAGCCCCCCATCCACGTCCAGAATCCCCACCAAGGTGACATTGGGAAAATGATGGCCTTTAGCCAGCATCTGGGTTCCCAGCAAGATATCCACCTCGCCCGCCTGTATCTGTTCTAACATCCCCTCCAAGCTGCCCTTGCGGCGGGTGCTGTCGCGATCCATGCGCAACGTCCTTGCCTTGGGAAACAGTTTTGCCAACGCCAGTTCCACCCTTTCAGTGCCCAAGCCCAATGGGCGCAGGTCTGCGGTTTGGCAGTTGGGGCAATCCCGCAAAAAGGGTTGTTCGTGACCACAATGATGGCAGCGCAAGCGACGCTCGACTGAATGAATCACCAAACGGGAGTCGCAACGTTTGCACTCCGCCACCCATCCACAGGCGTGGCAAATCAGGGTGGGAGCGAATCCGCGCCGATTGATGAACAAAAGAGCCTGTCCGCCCCGCGCTAGGGTTTCACCAATTTGTGCGATTAGGACCGGGGAAAGCCCTTCGTTGAGCCGCTGGCTGCGAATGTCAACAATGCGGAAAGTCGGGTGCACGGCTACCCCGGTCCGCTCCGGCAGTGAAAGTAAAGAGTAGCGTCCGCGCAAGGCATTGGCCAAGCTCTCCAAGGAAGGCGTGGCCGAACCCAGCATAATCGGTATATGACACTGCCGGGCGCGCATAATTGCCAAATCGCGGGCTGAAAAGCGGAAGCCATCCTGCTGCTTGAACGAAGTGTCGTGTTCTTCGTCCAAGATAATCAATCCAGGTTTTGCCAGCGGCGTGAAAACGGCTGAACGCGTCCCTAGCAGGACCGCTGCTTCGCCCCGCTGCATCGCCAACCAGGCACGACAGCGGGCGTTATCGTCGAGGCGGGAGTGGAACACGGCTAGGGGTGCTGCAAAGCGGGCGCGGAAGCGCTCTTCCAGTTGCGGGGTCAGGTTGATTTCAGGGACAAGGATCATAGCTTGCCGTCCACGGGCCAGCACCTGTTCAACCAGCCTAAGATAAACTTCGGTCTTGCCGCTACCGGTGACGCCTTCCAGCAAAAAGGCTTGGTAGCTGCCTAACTTTTCCAGTACAGAGTCCACCGCATTCTGCTGGGCGGGGTTGAGGGGGTGGGGATGGATGATTGAAGTCGGTTTCTGCGTTGGCATAAGCACTTGCCTTTCCTGGTAACAGGCAAAACCCTTGTCGATCAAAACCCGTGCAATGGGTCGCCAATCCCAACCCAAGGCATTCAATTCGGCAAGTGAAAATCCTGCTTCGCGCTCTTTTAGCGTTTGCAACAACTGACTTCGTTTGGGTGCCCGAAGCTCTGCTGTTGAACCCTTGCCGGCTTCGGTCAAACACAGCAAACGCTCCTTTTCCAACGTAGCCGTCCGCCCTTGCCTCAACAAAACAGGAAATGCGGATGAGAACACTTCACCTAAGGGGTGGTGGTAATAACGGCTGGCCCAAATAAGGATTGCGAAGTCCTCCGAGGAAATCAGTGGCTCATCGTCAAGCACAGAAATTGCTTGTTTGAGTTCAATGTTGTCCCCGGACACAAATTCGCTTATGCCCAATAGGTAGCCTGTGCGGATTGTGTTAAGTTTGCCAAAAGGAACCTGCAAGCGAACCCCCGGCCGCAGTCGCGTCGGGTCAACACCAGCGGGTGGCAAGTAGTCGAAACTGCGTCGTAACGGATAAGGGATGGCGATCTTTAAGACGAGCTTCGCCGTTGTCAACAATTTGTCATGCGTTTCCGGCATTATCCTCTTGTAAGCCTTGTATAGCTTGCTGTTCGTCGGTTATCCACAAAGGCTGTGGATAAGTGTGTGGACACAGTCTTGATTCCGAGTCTAAAATGGTGCGATTATTTTATTTTTATTCGGCTCCAAATTATTTGAGCAACAATTAAATGCTTATTAAATCAGAAGTTTAATGATTTCCTGAAGGACCAATTTCGATTTTGCGAATTATCATTTCCACTTGACAAACAAATTCTATACACTGTGCATAAGTCATATGGATAAAATCTCAAAGAATCAACCGTTTAACAATTAAAGTTCAAAAACAACACACACTTTCCCAGGGGAGGAGAGATGGAGATTGATTATTTACAGGTACTTCGTACCGATGCCTCAGGCATACCGATGGAATGGACCGGCTACCAAGTTGCAGCTAGGCTTTGCTATCGTGGGCAGGTTGCTTTTGACTGCGGTTCAAGCCTTTTCTCTTTGCACGGCGGTTTCAATGCCAAGACCGGCCAGCATAGTTTACTGGAAATCAACTCCACACCAAGCCATTCAAAAAATATTCCTTTACTAGTTGGAACGGGGGACGCATGAAAGCACTGATACTGACGCTTGACGCGAGTGGCTATCCTTATTGCTGGATGAGTTGGCAAGATGCAGTGCTCCACCAAGTGTCCAATCGTGTATCACGTCAATTAGGGGGGGTTGCATTCACATTCAAAGGCGGTTTATGCCGCAAGACAGGGAATCAATCGCAAGTCACCATTACCAGCATCATGGCACTCCGTGGCAACAACCCCTTGGCTTGGCGTAAACTCAGCATTCCTCTAACCAACACTGCACTTTTTCGCCGCGACAGTCACATGTGTGCCTACTGCGGCAAACAGGGAGAAAAAGGGTTGCAACTAACAAAAGATCATATCATCCCACTTTCCAGGGGTGGCAAGGATGACTGGAACAACTGCACAACGGCTTGTTCAAGGTGTAACCATCGAAAAAATGACAAAACGCCTGAGGAAGCTGGAATGCAACTTCTTTTTGTTCCCTACACGCCATCGTTGCATGAAGGACTTTTACTAGCCAACCGACTTATACTAGCAGACCAGATGGAAATGTTGCAGTCTATGTTGCCGAAGCATTCAAGGCTAAACAAATCCTGATTAGGAAGATGTTTCAGCTATTCCGTCATTCCGGCAGGTCTTGCCGGAATCCAGATTGCAGGGATGCCAACAATCTATGCCGTCCCTGGAGCCTAGGTTCCGGCGATCCCTGCCGGAACGACGAGTTTTTTCTTAACTTAATGGCATCGAAGGGTTGCGGGTGTACCTTGCCTATCAGGTAACTTTATTTAACTATGGATTTTCCGATGACTGAAGAAATGCAGGGGACTTGCCGTTATTTCCTAACCTATACCGGTGTCAAACTGCCGCTTACCCTGCTTAATGAATTGGAACCCGACCAACTGGGAAACCGGATCACGTTTTTCCACGGCTACTATGACGGGCTAGGCCGCCTCGTCAGATTACAAAAAATGGTCTACGGCGAAATTGAGATGGAGCATCGTTACCAATATGACGAAACCGGCCTATTGCAGAGGGCTGAAATTATTGATATTGATGGCGAAGTGACAGTCTTGGAATTTGACAAAAATGGTTTGGTAAAATGAGTTCATATAACGTCGTCAATGTAATCCACTAGATTGTTATGGGCAAGTGTTGGAGACCCGTCTTTTCGGCAGGGATGCCGAAAACCAGGCCATGGAAGGTAACCAGCCCATAGAATATGCATGAGGTAGGAGGCGCATCAATCGCGATAAGTGCGGCAACCCTCCGATTTGCCAAGCCGCGAATGATGGGCTTGGCAGGCTCAGCCCATCCTACGGCCCTACGAATTACGAGTTGTAGGGCGGATACAGGGATGTGATCCGCCGAATGCTGACGACCGATCCATAACATTCGGCGGAACCCGGCCTTAGGTTCGGCCCTGCCGTTGCAAAAAACGTTACAGACGTGATTACAAATCTCGTCCGGCGGGGTTACCGCTACTCGCAGACGGACATCCGTAGGGCTGAATAGGCGGTACTCCGCCGTATTCCGCCGCATGTGTAGCCATTCGGCGCAATACGCGAGTACGCTATTGCGCCCTTACGCCCTAATGACAGAACCAACCTCATAACCACTTTCAACATCCGGCCTCACCTCATAACTCAACTGCACCGACGCATACGGAGCAACCCCCGCCGCCGCGTTGCCGGTATAATCAATCCGGCTAAGATTAAACTCCCCATTGGCATTGTCTTCCAAGTACGACACGGCAATGTAATTGCTTTTGGTATCGCTGATTTTATCCACCGCCCACACCCGCACGGTCGGCTTGCCTTGCGCTTCGATCCGCGAGTCGGCAGTGTTGGCATATTCCATGATCTGGCCGGATTTCGTCCATGCCTTGAACCACGCGGGGCCGCTGCCTGCCGAACCGTAGGATATGACGCGGGTGTAGCTCTCGGTTTTTGATCGTTCCCACGCTCTGCGTCACTTCCATTAAGTTAAGGTATTGCTGAGCCTGTTACCCCCTCTCCCCAACCCCTCCCCCCCGAGGGGGGAGGGGCTTTTCTCCCCTCTCCCTTGCAGGGAGAGGGGCCGGGGGAGAGGGTCTTTTGGCTTAACTTAATGGCAGTGACGCCCCACAGTCTATCGGTGATATCGCACGATCCGCTCGACTTCATTCTTCGAGCCGAGAATCACCGGCACTCGCTGGTGGATGCTTTTAGGGGTGATGTCCAATATGCGTTGGCGACCCGTGGAACTGGCCCCGCCGGCTTGCTCGACGATGAAGCTCATCGGGTTGGCTTCATACATCAACCGCAGCTTGCCTTCCTTGCTTGGGTCTTTTAGGTCGTAGGGGTACATGAAAATGCCGCCACGGGTCAGGATGCGATAAACCTCGGCGACCATCGCGGCAATCCAGCGCATGTTGAAGTTTTTTTCCCGCCCTCCGTCCACGCCTTTGACGCATTCGGTGACATAGCGGAGGACGGGAGCCTCCCAGAATCGCTGGTTAGACATGTTGATGGCAAACTCGGCGGTATCCTGCGGTATGCGCATGTCGGGGTGGGTGAGGATGAACTCGCCAATGTCCCCATCCAAGGTGAAGCCGTTCACGCCATTGCCTGTGGTCAACACCATGATGGTGGTCGGGCCGTAGATGCAAAAGCCGGCGCAAACTTGATTGATGCCGGGTTGCATGAAGTCTTCGGCGGTTGGTGTGGCAACGCCCTCGGGGGCGCGCAGAATGGAGAAAATAGTACCCACGGACATGTTGAGGTCCACATTCGAGGAACCATCCAAGGGGTCAAAACAAACTAGGTATTTACCTTTAGGATAAACCTCTGGGATTTGGATGACTTCGTCGTTTTCCTCGGAGGCCAAGGCCGCCAAATGGCCGGTCCATTCCAAGGCTTTGATGAAGATTTTGTTGGTGATGACATCCAGTGTCTTTTGAACCTCGCCTTGGATGTTTTCCGAGCCTGCAATGCCAAGGTTCCCAGCCAAAGCCCCCCGGTGCACTTCATGCGAAATCGCTTTGCAAGCACTGGCAATATCGTTCAGCAACAGGGTGAACCCCCCTTTTGCCTGGGGGGTTTTGCGCTGTTCGTGGATCAGAAACTGAATCAGGGATACGCCTTTCATGATTCGCCTCTATTCGGTACGTAGTGATGGCATCACTGCCATTAAGTTAAGGGGTAGGTTCGGTATTAAGCGTGAAATCAGCCTTTGACGGAACGCCAAGCCCCAGCTTGGCGCGGTACACCCTGATGCCAAGCTAGGGCTTGGCGTTCCGATTAAACGCTTAACTTAATGGCGGTGACGCTCCTACAGGGGTAGCCGTTTATTCCTCTTTGGGCGACACTGGTGCAGCCGCCAGCACATCGCTGACGCGGGCGATTTTCAGTGCGTTAGTGCCACCCGTGCGACCAGTCAGGTCACCCTTGGTCAAAATGACCATGTCTTCTAGGTTTACTAGCTTACGCCATTGGAACTCCTCGACGATGGCGCGGTTCAGCACCGCGTGGTCGGAAATGCCCTTTTCGTCGAAAAAGATGGGGTAAACGCCTCGGTACAAGGTCACTTTCCGGCAGGTTTTATCATGGTTGGTCAGCGCAAAGATGGGGATGCCCGAACTGATGCGCGACATCCATAAGGGGGTCGATCCGGTCTCGGTCAAAGCGCCAATGGCCCTGACATCCAGCCGATTGGCGATGTACATGGCCGACATGGCAATGGCTTCGTCAATCTTTTCAAACTCTTCGGACATGCGGTGGTCTTTCTGCCGCATTCTCGGGTATTTCTCCGCTTCTATGCAGACTCTGGCCATGGCATCCACGGCCCGGTCGGGGAATTTCCCGGCGGCCGTTTCGGCGGACAGCATCACCGCGTCAGTCCCGTCAATGACGGCATTGGCCACATCGGAAACCTCGGCCCGTGTGGGCTGGGGGTTTTCAATCATGGATTCCATCATTTGGGTCGCGGTGATAACCACCTTATTATGCATACGCGCCAGACGGATCAGGCGCTTTTGTTCGTGGGGCAATTGGGCATCGCCGATTTCCACGCCCAAATCGCCTCTAGCCACCATGATGACGTCGGAGGCATCAATAATGCCTTCGATCACGCCATCCAGAATGGCTTCGGCCCGCTCGATCTTGGCAACGATGCCCATGTCACTACCCGCTTGGCGCAATAGTTCCCGCGCTTCCAAGATATCTTCTTTCGACCTTGGAAAGGAGATTGCCAGATAATCCGCACCAATGCTTACCGCAGTGAGCAGATCCTCGCGATCCTTGTCGGTGAGCGCCGGCGCAGAAAGACCGCCGCCCTTCTTGTTGATGCCTTTGTGATCCGACAGGACACCGGGTATGGTGACGATGCACTTGACCCGGGTTCCCACCACTTCCTTGACCTTCATTTCAATCAAACCATCGTTGAGCAGCAGGATATCCCCCGACTTTACATCCCTAGGCAGGTCATCGTAATGACAACCCACTTGGGTTTCGTCACCCGCATCGTCAGGCAGCGCGATATCCAAGTCAAAGTCTTGGCCTTCCACCAATTGAATCTTACGCTTTTCTTTAAAGCATGCGATTCGGATCTTTGGACCTTGCAAGTCCGCCAAGATTGCCACATGGCGATTGAGACGGCCTGCGATGCCGCGGACCAACTCCGCCCTCGCCCGATGCTCATCGGCGGTTCCGTGGGAAAAGTTAAGCCTGACCACATCCGTTCCGGCACGTATTATTTTTTCCAAAACCTCGGGGGATTCAGAAGCCGGACCCAAGGTGGCGATGATTTTGGTTCGACGGATTGCCTGCTTGCTCATTAGTTTACTGTTTTGTGTTTATTTTGCATTGATGAGGGCACGGGTAGTATCCAACATGCGGTTGGAGAAACCCCATTCGTTGTCATACCAAGAAAGCACCTTTACCAAATTTCCGCCGATGACCGTAGTCTGCGTGGAATCGAAGTTGGAAGAAGTGGTGGTATGGTTGAAGTCACTGGAAACCAATGGTTCGGTATTGTACCCGAGAATCCCCTTCAATGCGCCTTCGGAAGCTTCTTTCAAGATGGCGTTCACTTCTTCTTTGGTGGTATCGCGGCCAGCGACGAAGGTCAAGTCAACCACCGAAACATTGGCGGTCGGAACGCGGATGGCAAAGCCGGACAGCTTGCCGTTCAGTTCTGGAAGCACCAAGCCCACCGCATTCGCGGCACCGGTCTTGGTCGGGATCATGTTCAGTGCGGCAGCGCGGGCGCGGTACAAGTCGGTGTGGTAAACGTCGGTCAACACCTGATCGTTAGTGTAGGCGTGGATCGTGGTCATCAAGCCGGCAACAAGACCCAGCTTGTCGTTCAATGGCTTTACCATCGGCGCCAGACAGTTGGTGGTGCATGATGCATTGGAGATGACAGTGTCAGTCGCTTTGAGGACGTTGTCGTTGACACCAAAAACGATGGTGGCATCTGCTTCATTCTTGTCTGCGGGTGCGGAGATGATGACTTTTTTCGCACCGGCGTCGATATGGGGTTGGCACTTGGCTTTAGTGCGGAAAATGCCGGTGCATTCCAGCACGACATCGACACCCAACTCGCCCCAAGGAAGCTTGGAAGGGTCACGCTCGGTCAGGACTTTTATGCGGTCGCCATTGATGACTAGATCGCCGTCTACGATTTCCACTGTACCCTTGAAATGGCCATGAACGGTGTCATGACGCGTCAAATGCGCGTTGATTTTGGCATCGCCCAAGTCGTTGATGGCGACAATTTTGATATCCTCGTGACCATACTCGTAAACGGAGCGCAGAATATTGCGGCCAATTCGTCCGTAACCATTGATTGCGACTTTAATCGTCATGCTTGATGTCTCCTGATGGGAATTGATGAAAGAAAGTTGAGTTACACAATTTAATTCCGTTGAATATAACAAACTCAAGCTTGTCGAGTCCAGTAAAGCGGTTTTCATGGCAAGGCGAGGTATTGTTTATGACCGCCGCATATGGCATAATATTTGCTTTTTTACTGCTGATTTATCATGATTTCGAACGAACAGCCTTTGCCTCTGTCGGCGGATCAGTTGTCGATTCGCATCGACCCGGCCTCCATACCCTTCGATAGGGCGGAAAAGTCAGGTATCAAGCCTTTTCGTGACGTGATCGGGCAAAAAGGTGCAAGGGATGCCATTGCCTTCGGCGTTGCCATGGATCGGCCTGGTTACAATATATTCGTCTCTGGTGAGCCGGGCACTGGCCGGCTTTCATTAGCGCGTCAATATCTGGAGGAGGCTGCGCTAAACAAATCAACGCCCCCGGACTGGCTATATCTGAATAATTTTGCCGAGCCTAGAGAACCCATTGCTTTGGCGCTACCAGCGGGCCAGGGCAAGGAATTCGTGGCAACTATGGAGAAACTGGTTGATAGACTGTTCGCAAGCTTTCCTGCCGCGTTTGAAAATCCGGCCTACCAACGCAGCAAGGCCCTGATCGAACGGGAATTCACCGATCGTTACAGGCAGGCCATTGATCTCGTCGAGCACCAAGCCCGTCAACAAAATGTCGCCTTGTTTCGTGAAGGGGAAACCATTTCTTTCGTGCCAATAATGGATGGCAAGGCTCTCAGCGAAGAGGGCTTCGCAGCCTTCGGAGAGGCGGACAAGGAGGCTTTCAATCGGCAAAGTCTTAAGTTGCAGGATTATTTGACGGAAATGCTTGCCGAGTTGCCGCAGTGGCGCAGGGAGACCGGCGAGCGGTTACTCCAACTCAATCAAAAGACCGTCGACCAAGTCATCGAGCCGCTAATGGAGCCTGTGGCGACAAAATTTGCAGCGCATCAGTGTGTATTGGACTATTTGAGCGCTGTGCAAGCGAACTTGCTAGTGAAATATGCAGAACAGCCCCCGGATGACCGGCAGTCGGAGCCTCAAGACCAAAACCCCCGTGCACAGTGGGTGGAACGTTACACCCCCAAATTGATGGTTTCCCACCCAGATGGGGCTGGCGCTCCTGTGGTTTTCGAGGCCAACCCGACCTATCAGAATCTGTTCGGCAAAGTTGAATACCTAGTCGAGCAGGGCGTGTTGAACACCCATCACAGACTGATCTGCCCCGGTTCCCTCCACCAAGCCAATGGCGGTTATCTGATCCTTGAAGCGGATAAGCTTGCCGAGGAGCCTCATGTGTGGCCGGCTTTGAAACGGGCGCTGAAAAACCGGCTAATCCTTATTGACCCTCCACTGGCGGACCCCTCCCCACCCACTGCTTCAAGCCTTAGCCCACAGCCCATTCCAACGGAGTTGAAGGTTGTATTGATCGGGAATCGCGACCTGTATTACCTTCTGCAGGAGATGGATGACGAGTTCAACGAATTGTTCCGGGTTTTGGCGGACTTTGACGACCATCTTCCCCGCAATGCCGAGACCATCACACAACTGATCAGACTGGTAGACGATTACGCCGAACGCTCCAACTTTGCGCCATTAGGCTCCGGGGCCGCCGCGCGATTGGTCGAGTACAGTGGGCGCTTGGCCGAGCACCAGCAACGGCTTTCCGCGCACATCGGTGACATTTTCGATCTTCTGGCGGAGTCGGATCTCATGCGACGGCAAGACGGCGCGCCCCGTATAGAGGAGAGGCATATCGTTGCCGTGTTGGACGGAAGGGACCAACGCCTGGGCCGGATCAGCCGTCGATTATTGGATGAAATGCTGGAGGGAATCATTCTGATTGGGACGGAAGGCGAGGCGGTCGGCAGGGTCAATGGACTCACCGTACTTGAGGTGGGTGGCAGCCGCTTTGGCATGCCGGCCCGGTTTACCTCGACGGTTTCGCCGGGTAGGCGCGGTGTCGTGGATATCGAGCGGGAAGTCGAGCTTGGCCAAGCCATCCATTCCAAGGGGGTGATGATCCTTTCAGGCTATTTGGCCCATCAATACGCACAGGACTTTCCCTTGGCCATTTCGGCCACTGTCGCGCTGGAGCAATCCTATGGCTACGTCGATGGCGACAGTGCCGCATTGGCGGAACTTCTCGCGCTCGTCTCCGCCTTGACTGGCTTGCCCATCCGCCAAGACTTGGCGGTCACAGGTTCCATCAACCAGTATGGCGAAGTACAAGCAGTGGGCGGGGTCAATGAGAAAATCGAGGGGTTCTTCCAACTTTGTGACGCACGCAGGCTGACCGGTAGCCAAGGCGTTGTCATCCCAGGTGCGAATGTCGCCAACCTAATGCTGGGGTCGCAGGTGATAGATGCAGTCAGCCGCCAACAGTTTGCCATTTACCCTGTCACTTCGGTGGAGCAGGCGTTGAGGATATTCACCGGCAAGCCAGCCGTGGAAGTCAACCGTTTGGCGGTAAACCGGCTACGGGAAATGGCAAATTATTTTGCCCGCAATCAGACACCCTGAAACGTTTGGCTGACATCGGGTCTATATTTCCCGGTAATCCCGTTATATTCCCGAATCGTAACCTCCAGTAGGGCACGGCGATCTTTGGCATCCTGAATCAAGGAATCGTCATCATCTTGAATAATCTGAAAATAGGTCTCGATGGTTTCGCGGATTTGCAAGCCCTCCTCCAAGAGTTCTTTGGGCATCAATTGCTCAAATTGCTCCCGATATTTCCCTGTTAGCAGGTCATCAATTGAGGCTTCTTTCAGCAATTGCCCTTTACGGTTTATCCAGCCCATGTCGAGTAACTGGGTAACAAAGGACGGTGCTTGTTTTATTCCAAGAAGAGACTTAAATCTATCCGTCACTTGGGAGGCGAACCGTTTGCTAATTTCCTTTGCAATCAATTTAGAAATAATTTTATCCAAATCATCGCTTAGCTTCTGATACTCAACTATATCCTTCCTTCCCTGCTGTGCCCGTTCAAGCACTTCGCTGGGAACAATGTGAATTGAAATTTCAATTAGACTTTCCCCTCCATCACTGACCGTGAATTGTAAATCCACGGTAATGTCCTTCGTATTGCGGATTAATTTCCGCCTTTCGTCCGCTGGGCAATTCGCTATTATCCGCTCGCTGTTTTTTTCCATGTCCAACATGGTATTAACCAAGTTGACACCCATTTTTGGAAAAAAAATATTTGCGAAGCGGTAGAGCGAAAGTAGTTTTTCTGTGGAAACATTTCCCGCGTTGACATAAATAGGTGAAAAATGGATGGGGTCGGCATTTAACAACGAACATTTATTAACCATCACTACCACTTAGGCGTTATAAATTGATCCCACACTGCGGAATGGAAGGCGATAAATGACATAGGAAACCAAGAAATCCTTTTCCAGCAGTTTGTCCAAACGGTGCATGACACCCATGAAAACAAGGGCCACCTCCCCTTTATTGAGTGTGCTGACAATGCGATTCAAGATGAATTGATCCCTCAATACCAGTAGCTCCCTGCTTTTAGCCTGATAGGCTGCATTTGCCGCCTTTCGGTCCACACTAGGATTATTCACCAGCAATTGATTAAGCAAATCATATTCCCTAAGGAGTAAATCCATATTTTCCGTACCCTCATATTTCGCCCCCTTTTCGATTAAATCTAAAATAAACGAGAAATTTGGACTTCCACTCTCGGCCAGCCGCATAGCCAATTCTAATTCATTGCCGCACACCGGCGCACCATCCTGATAAATGCGTGTCTGACCCCAAGGTAAGTTTAGTGCTCCAATTTTGGCCGCAATGCCCTCCCACATCGCATTGACTGCCGACATCTGCTTATCATTTTTTCCTTTTTTTTTGGGCAAGGTTGATGCTGACTGACCTGAATCTTCCTTTGCATGCAAGATAGGCACATAGATAACTCTTCTGATTTCAGTCATCGCTTCCGTCCTATATATTAAATCCAAACGCCTTGCCAATGACGTTTAGCAACTCACTATTTCCAAAAGGCTTACTTAAATATTCGCTGACATTAAGGTCGACCGCGTCCCTGATAGTATCAGGGCAAGCATAGCCTGTCAGGATGACCACGATGACTTTTTCATCGGTTTTACGGATATTGCGCAAAGTCTCAATGCCATCCATTTCAGGCATATGCATGTCAAGAATAATCAAATCCGGATTCTTCTGCTTATTAAGCAGAATGCCATCGGGACCGTTGGATGCACAAAAGACCTGATAGCTTTGTTGTTCCAACAATTTTTTAAACAGATCCAAAAGATCGTTTTCATCATCAATGATGAGTATTTTCCTATTCGTAATATTTTTTTTCATTCATTTTGCCTCCATATTATTAATAGCCTGATCTTTTTCCACCTCTTCATGACTCAACTTTTTATACGGCAGCAGGATCGTAAATGTGGACCCTTTCCCAATGCCTTCGCTTTCAACCCACATTATGCCACCATGTGTTTCAATAATGCCAAGGCTAGTGGCAAGGCCAAGTCCGGTACCATCGCCATCAT
>QJPH01000393.1 GCA_003242955.1 Candidatus Methylumidiphilus alinenensis | reverse complement strand
CAATGCGCCTGACTACATTCCTAGTCTGCGTGGACAGCACCCCCTCAATTTGTTTGCGCACCGAATCGTCATTGGGATCGCTGTACAAGGTCAACAATTCGCGTAGAGCAACCGCCCCATGCAGTTCATCGGTATCCATCAGGGACATGTAATTGAGGGACAAATTGCTAAGCAGCCGCCATGTGACACTGCCCCCCGCCATTGATGGCCTAGGCCGGGTCGGGCCGGCTAGGCAACGGATGGAACGGACCGGCGCTTCGGTCACTAAGTTAAAATCTGTGGCTCCCTGGCCTACAGGCATGTGCAGGGGCAAGTCACGATTGGTGCAGAGCGCTTGCATTCCCAATTGTTTCAATTCCACGCTGTAAGGTGCTTCCATGGCATCCACTAACGAAATGAAAGTTTCAGAACCCACATAACTGGAACGTAGCCCTTGTCGGCGTTGCTTTGCGGATAACAGGCGTTTGCGCCGTTCAATCGTGTAGTAAGCATTTTCGTCACGATGCCGGTAACCACTGTTTGAGCCATAAAACGGCAGGAAGGGTTTTTCCTCAGTTTGGTTCGCACCATAACCTACCACCTCGGTCAGTTCGTATACCTCAAAATCCAGCGGTCTCGTCCGGTCCGGTATGATATGGTATTCCGATTCAAACTGTGTCACATGAATGCGGTCCACCCGGCGTGGAAACAGATTGATGGCGGGTACGCAGAACAAGGCGAATTGACTGGGCTCAAGCGCATTGATTAACTTGGGTTGTTGCCGCTCAAGCATGACGATGATGTCCAGTTCCGAATCTGCACACCGTCTAATGGCTTTTTCCAAACCTGACAGTTCGACGGACAAGAACCGCTCGGAAAAGGCAAAATATTCGTGCAGTAGCCGATACCCTTGGAACGAACGGGGTCCATAGGGCAATAGCGCTTCGTCGTCATCTAGGCCAAGCAGGCGAACCGGGTGCTTTGTGATCAACTCGCACCAAGACTTATCATTCTTTGCAGGCAAAACGGCCAAGGCAATCGTGTTAGCCAGGAACTGCTCACATAAAAGAGAGGACAGAGAACCCGTTCCCCGCAAAAAAATCGGCAAGGCATTCAAGGCAATTTGGCTGAAGGGCTGGCCGTTCGTGGCGCGCAAACGCAAACGGATGCCCGCTTTTAGCCCCGGCAGGCTAGGTACGCCACGGTTGGCAATTGCGGTGGTTGATAAATATTCTGCTTCGACGATTTCCAAAGGCCAGAGCGTGATATCTTGGGCCGTACGATATTCGCACGCGGTCTGCTCCCCTTTGCCTATCTGGCTTCGAAGTGTTGTGTGCCTAGGGATGGTGAAACCATTGACGAGGCCAGCCTCGGCGGTTTCAGGCTGCATCTGCACCACGGTCATGGACGGTGTCGGGGCCAGATAATGGGGATAGACGAATTCCAGCAAATGCGAGGTGAACCGGGGGAACTCCGCATCAATTTTTAACTGCACCCGGGCAGCCAAAAATGCAAATCCTTCAAGCAGACGCTCCACATAGGGATCGGCGCATTCAAAACTATCCAGCGCAAGACGACTCGCTATCTTTGGAAATTCACCGGCAAACTCCCCTCCGATTTCGCGGAGGTGGCGTAGTTCGCGATTGTAATAATCTAACAGGCGGGGGTCCATGGCTATCCCGTTTTGTCTGTCACCACGACATTACCCGTTTCAAGATCGAGTTGTGTCTTCAGGTATAGACGCAACGGAACCGGTTGCATCCACAAATCACCCTCAATTTCAAAATTCATCGCGTTATGATTATAGGAATCGGTGCTGACTACTTTAATGCTAAACGTATTGGGTAGGATACGCGGCTCAAAATCGAGTATCACCTTGCGAATGCGCTTTTCAATATCAACTATTTGGCTTTTGGTTATCGTGTGTCCCGACAAATCCGGTATGCCAAAATTGAGAACGGATCTGGCGGCTTCGGGATAGTTTTCCAAATCCTGCACCGATTCGAGAGAAACCGCATTCAACAACCAAGCAATATCGCGAAGCACACTTTGCCGCAATCGCCGGACTGAAAGAACCCGCTGCTCCCTAGACTCTTTGCTATTGGCTGGTTCATCGTCGCAAAGCCTGTCCAGCAAGGAGGGCTGCAATCGCTCGGATGGAAGCAACTCTGCCATTATTCCGCCCTAGAATGCAGTATAACCTGGCGTACATCCAAGACTGCATAATCCTCAACATTCGTTGCCAAAAGACGCTGCCCCATGCCTTTATATAGTCCGTCAAAAATCTCTTCCCATTCAGTCTTTCTAGCTAATTGAATTGTTGGATCTACAGAACTCTCCGAACCTGGGTAACGTGTAGGGATTAAACCACTGGAATTCCCCCCGTTCACCCAAGTAAACTGGGCGGGTAGCCAGACCACATCACGCAAATCCATGGGTTCTTCTATGTCAATGCGTCCGATTTGCTGAAATGGTATCCAATAATAACGCCCGTTGACGATGGCCTCCAATACTGGGCCCAGTCGGCTGTCCGCATCGGCTATCCAATCAAAACCGGCATCATTTATCGTTCCAGATATCTCCGGGGCGGCTTCTAACGCTTGACCGCGCAGGGCTTTTGCTTGCTGATGATGGCCTTGGGAATCCAAATGTAGCGCTTCGACCAGTAAGGCCACCCATTGTTGGGGATCGCCAAAAATCATAGGGGTGCGCTTGCCATCGAAAACTTCTTCGCGTAAAGCCTCGCATTGAATGGCCTCGCGATAAGTCTGGACCATCAATAAATTAGCGACATCAAGTTCTCCGGCCACTGTGAGTTGGGTTAGTGCACGCCCCCTTTGGCCTAAAACAGCCAAGAGTTGGAACAAGAAAACTCTTAACTTCGGGTTTGACGGATCCTTTCTAACGCTATCTTGCAATTGCGCCAAGGCTTCCTTGAGGTTTCCTTGGTTGAGGCTATGTTCGGCTTGCATATCTCTTAATCTTCCCTCTCAATTTGTTCTAAAAAGACAATGACTCTTTGTCCCTGCACCGGGAGGAACAATCCAATCCAAAGATATTTGTCGTGCCAATGTCCGCGAGGAACTATTGCACCTCGCGGACATGCTCCATTGACTCAAGCGGTTACTTCGTTGCAGCCACTAACTTACATCCCCTTTGTTTTCTTCAATATTCCACTTCAAGGTCTTTTTCGCTTCCTCGCCACCCTTATCTGCCTGTTGTACATATTTGAACGAGACTTCCGCAAAATTCAACGTGACATTTTCGGTAAGACGGTCTTCACCACCACTTCCACCCGTCGAGATACTCGACACGATGATCTTTTTCATGGTAATGACGATGTACTCCAAAGGATCCTTCCCAGCTTTGCGGACAAATAATTCCGCCTCTTCTATATGTTCGCCAGTACAGCATGCCAACATAAGCGTTGGACTTGCAATATCAACCCATTTGGTGAAAGATACATCCTGTACATTCACTTTACCAGAGCCGCCGCCGCCACCGGTATGAAAAGAACCCGACTGGCTCATTCCCCAACTCCAAGCCAAAACGTCGATTTGCTTTTTATGTTTGTCATCCTTTGACTCGCCGTCGTGCCCTTTAATTTTGATAAACATGTCTACAGCCATAACACTATCCTCCTATTCATTCACGTTTAAAAGTTAATTGGACTTTTCGTCCAGACCTCACGTCACCTAGCTAGCGTCAAATTAGCCAGCGCCTTTTGCCGAGGGCAATTTAGACACTAACCTTAATGATACGGTCAACCCCTCAAGCTGATAATGAGGGCGTAAAAAAAACTTTGAACTATAATACCCTGGATTTCCTTCGACCTCTTCCACAATGACCTCTGCCGCAGCCAAGGGTTTTCTAGCTTTGGATTCTTCGCTAGAACGGCTGGGGTCTCCATCTACATATTGCTTAACCCAGGAATTCAACCAGCGCTCCATATCGTCCCTCTCTTTGAAGGACCCGATCTTGTCCCGCACGATGCACTTTAGATAATGAGCAAACCGGCAAGTGGCGAACAGATAAGGAAACCGGGCGGCCAAGTTGGCATTGGCGGTGGCATCGGGGTCTTCATATTCAGCCGGCTTTTGCAGAGACTGTGCGCCGATGAACGCGGCAAAATCGGAATTTTTCTTGTGGATCAGCGGCATGAAACCGCACTTCGATAGTTCGGCCTCGCGCCGGTCACTGATGGCAATTTCCGTCGGACACTTCATGTCCACACCGCCGTCGTCGGTAGGAAAGGCATGCACCGGAAGATTTTCCACCGCGCCACCGGATTCTATGCCGCGTATCCTTGAACACCAGCCATACATTTTAAACGAACGGTTGATATTGGTTGCCATGGCATAAGCCGCGTTTGCCCAACAATATTTGCTGCTATCGGCACCTGCGGTCTCTTCCTCAAACGAGAATTCGTCTATCGGATTGGTTTTTTCGCCGTAAGGCAGCCGGGACAGGAAACGGGGCATCGCCATGCCAATGTAACGGGCATCGTCCGATTCGCGCAGACTTCTCCAAGAGGCATAATCGGGGGTCGAGAATATCTTGGTCAAGTCCCTTGGATTCGCCAATTCGCTCCAAGAATCCATTTGCAAGACCGCAGGTGCAACCCCAGAAACGAACGGACAGTGGCTTGCAGCCGAGATTTGCGCTACCTGTGACAACAACTCGACATCAGGAGGGGAATGGTCGAAATGGTAGTCCCCTACTAAGCAACCAAACGGCTCTCCGCCGAACTGACCAAACTCCTCTTCGTAAATCTTCTTAAACAACGGGCTTTGATCCCAAGAGGTTCCTTTGAACTTCTTCAAGGTTTTTGCCAAATCCTTTTTCGAGATGTTCATTACGCGAATCTTCAGCATCTCGTCGGTTTCGGTGTTGCTCACCATATAGTGCAGCCCTCGCCATGCACTTTCCAACTTTTGGAATTCCTCATTATGCAGTATTAGGTTGATCTGATCGGTTAGCTTGCGGTCAATCTCGGCAATGATGTTTTGGATGCTCTTGATCGTATCATCAGAAACCTTCTTGACATCTTTGAGAACATATTCAGCAAGGGTTGTAACCGCTGATTCAACCTCTTCTTTGGCCCTATCCGATTTGGGCTTGAACTCCTTATTCAACAGTGAAGAAAAATCGCCCAGTTCAGCCCAGGCTAAATCGGCTTGTTGTTGGGTTTCCAATTCGGCCATGGCTTATTCCTCCTTAGGCGCGTCTGTGGCTGGTTTTGGCGCAGAGGCCAGAGCTTGAAGCAGAGAAGGGTCATTGATTATTTTGCCAATCAAATCTTCCGCCCCGCTTTTACCATCCATGTAGGTAATTAAATTAGAAAGCTGGTTTCTGGCATTCAACAGATCCTTCAATCCATCGACTTTTTTTGCGATAGCCGCCGGGGAAAAGTCGTCCATGCTAGTAAACGTCAGGTCAACATTGAGATTGCCTTCTCCAGTTAGAGTATTTGCAACCTGGAAAGCCACCCTCGGTTTCATGGATTTCAATCGTTCATCGAAATTGTCCACATCAATTTCCAGCAATTTGCGGTCACCTACCGGTGGCAAAGGCTCTGCCGGGCTGCCCGAAAGATCGGCCAACACCCCCATCACAAAAGGCAATTGTACTTTCTTCTCTGAACCGTAAACTTCCACATCGTATTCGATCTGTACGCGGGGGGCACGATTGCGTGCTATGAACTTCTGACTACTTTGCGCCATGTTAGACCTCGTGTGAGTTGAAAAAAGGAAGACATGCTATTCGCATGCGTTGCTGTTATTCTGGATCAGACCCCTTGATTATTTCCACTTGGCTGACCCCCTCGGGAGCCAAATCCTGAAGGATTTCCATGAAATCCATCGTCACCAGTCGTTTGGCCCGACGCGCCAACAGGGGCACCGGACTAGACGGTTCATTATTCGCATAATACTCGCAAATTAGTTCCAATGCGCGCACTACATCTTTCCGATTATTGATACCGCCAATTTGGCCTGCTGTTAGATTTTTCGCACCCGCCTCGTTTAAATTCGATGCATCCGAGCCGGATTCGTCTGCTTCGCCATTCGCCGTCCCTCCCAACCCCAAATGCTCCAATTGTTCATCGACGAAATGCAAGGCTTCTTTCAGCATATCCCTAATCGGAGCAAAACTCGGGGCGTTACCCACGCCGACCTGTTGGGTCAGGTAATCTTCAATGGCATTGACAGCGCCTAGACTGCTTTTCAATGCCTCTTGTGTGGCCTTGACGCTTTCAGGAGGGACATCGGAAAAAGCACCTTGTATGACAGTCAACTGGGGTGCAGTTTGTCCTGCCGGAACGGTCACTTTGCCGGTGGCAAACTGCGCGTCACGCAACGAAAAACGACCTGCCAAGCGGGAATCCACTAAGGGTGTGGTAAGCAAAGGCAACAAAAAACTATCCCTGTCACATAAAATCAGCAATATATTGATGCGGCTGGTAGGGTCGTTGTCGTCGTCTGGATCAAGCTGAGGGTGGATAGTGTCCCAATAGTTCTCCAAGCTCTGCCGCAACAAAGCAATAGCTTCCGTGAAACCGATCAAGCCCTCCATGCTCAAGTTGCAGCGGGCCAATTCTACCAGCAAGCGCAAATCCCGTGTCCTTTCCAGAAGTTCCAAAACCATTTTCCGCAGGACTTTCCAATTTGGCGGTATCGCCGGTTCTACGCTTCCACCAACCTGCCTCTCAGGTGTTCCCTTGGCTTCGCTTTCCATGGCTGTGAAAGCCGCATCATACTCCAAATTGTCGCCGCATGGTGAATCAGGGGAAATTTCCGCCAATAATTTTTCAATGTCTAGTGAAGCCAAGGTTTGCCTCCTTTTTGCGTTGATGGATCATTATAGCCATAGTCTTTTATTACTGTTAGGTGAATATTACCCACTTTCAATGCACGATGCCTCGATAATCATGACAGTCACATTATCCCTCGCGCCACGACTCTCGGCCTGTTCAATCAAAACCTTTGCAATCTCATCCTTCGGGGTTTCAATAAAGACGCGCTCGATTTCCTCTCGTGTCAATTCTTTATCTAAACCGTCGCTGCATATCAGGAACAAATCGCCATTTTGCGCTTCGCATTCTCCGCGTGACAATTGCAGGGTTTCGTTTGCGCCTACGGCACGGGTGATGATATTACAGCGGCCTGAATCCATCTGGCTACCAAGACCAATCAATCCCTGCCGGACAAAATCATCATACAAGGAATGGTCCTGCGTCAATTGCCCTAGTTTCCCATCGCGAAAGAGGTATAGCCGGCTATCCCCCGCCCACAGGAAGACACAATGGTTCTCTTCGACCAAAAAAACCACCACCGTGCTGCCAATGATTTGGTCCTCGTCCCCGCTTTCCGCAGCCAGTTGGCATAGCTTCGAATTAACATCTTGCAAACAACGGTCAACTTGGTTGACGAAATCTTGAAGATTGGCGGAGAGTTCCAATTTAGACAATTCAACGACAATCATATGGCTGGCGACATCGCCGGCCATATGCCCCCCCATGCCGTCTGCCACTGCCCACAAACCAGCTTCACGCCGGTCGATCAATGCGTCTTCGTTGAGCTTCCTACGCATCCCTACGACGGTAATACCCCAAGACAGCCACTGCCAAGATACCTTGGGTTTACGTGGACGGGTCGTCGAATCGGAATCGAAATAAGGGACGTTTTTGTCTTCATCCCGCCCGTCTTTTTCGTCCGGTTTATTATCACTACTTGACAAGACACGTATCGCGCTGCTTTGCAAAGCCCAACCCCGCTGAGCCCATTCTCCTGTTAGCAATGCAACATAAGTGTCAATCGGCGGCAAGCCGTCGCAAACCAACAACGAAGGAGTAATATTTTCCGAGTCAAAATGGCTCCAGAAGCTGTACAAAGGCATAAACTGGTTAAGCAAAGAGGCAGACAGCCCCATAAAGACAGCAGGGTTCTGCCCAAAATTTTCCGTGCTAAGATGGAAAGCACATTTCCCCTTACCAGTAGTTCCCGGTATGACAGGAGCTAGAGCCGCCCTACAAGCGGGGAGGAACGTAGGCACTTGCATAGCCTGTAAGCGCTCATCAATCGCATCCACGCCCAAGCCATCCAAGCAGGATAACGCCAATTCCTCCAACTCCCTAAACCAAAGTTCGCCTTCTTTGCTGCCAAACAAATAGGTCAAAATTTCGGCATCGGTCACTGGAAACGCCATGGTGAACGGAAAATGACGGTTGACCTTGTCAACACTGGGCATCATCACCCCCGTCCATGCATTCTCGCCGCATACGCCTGGACTCAAGCCAAAGCGCCAAATTGGCGAAAACAAGTAAATGTCAAGCCATGAATCGCCCAATTGTTCACGGCTTGTAGTAATAGCACTTTGCAGCCAATGATCCCATGCTTCAACGAATGCCTTGGGAAGACGGCGTGTCACAAAGTCACCTATGACAGGTAATTTGCCATAGAAACCCTGCTGTAGAACAGCATTCATCACAGGGACTCCGGACAGCGGAAATTCAATGCGTCGCCAAGGCTGAATGGGTTGTTCACGCTAACTGCACGCAACTCAAAACGCGCAGTCAGTCCTTCAGCTTGAAATGTCAGATTAAACTGGTCGCGACCGCTTGCAAGCTGCAATGATGATTTGTCGAATAGCCGAAACATTGCCCATGGACCTTCTTTGCTTAAGACAGCTTGGCTTTTATCGGGTTTTTCAAATACGATGCGGGCACCGGAACCGGCTGCCTGACCAGGCCATTGGATGCGGGTGACTTGTTCGGCTCCGTGGCGGTAAACTATTTCTTGGCCCTCAATGACCAAGTGAAAACTGTCTGCGTTTGCATCAAGTTCCAATGGCTTCAAATCGAACTGTACCATGGGTGTCGTTCCGCCACCGAAAAAAAAAGCATCGCGGATTTTAGCCGCGAGTTGGAATTCGCTGATTATCGACTGCGACAACACAGGGGATTGCCCATCCGTAGGTTTCTGCCGCCATTGCGGAGAGGACGTATCGACCAGGTCCTTCAAATGCGCCTGGAAAAACTGATCCATTATGCCGTTCGGCGAAAAAAACTTGCTGAAATCGGCCAAGGGTACGTCTTGTGGGCTATTACGCTCAAATGGATACCGCCCTGCAAAAGCTGTCTTGCATTGGGAGGGTCCACCTGCTTTGCCAGCAACGCCGGCATCGGCTCCCCCTCCTCCTCCAGCTATCCCAAGTTCTTTCAGTTTATCGTTGGCTTCTTTCTGTTTTTTTGCGACCGCTTCTTTTTTTGACTTCTCTAATGCCTTCTCGCTTTCTTTTTGCCCTAGGCTTATCCCGGAGGAGGTTAGTGACATTAACCAAGTCTTAACCGGCTCGGGCAATCTTGCAAACTCAAGTTTTGCAGGACCCACCACATCATTGCCAATTGCTGCACCGCCTTGTAAAGCCTTTGTTCCACCCCCAGTTTGCATGAAATAATTTCGCAGTTCTTCCGCTTTTTTCAGCACGGTATCCAGCGGGACCGGTTGGCCCGGCACACCGCGAACCAGCAGATTCAAGTTTTCAAAATAGTTTTCCATCCATCGCACTGGGTCGGCGGTTGAACCCGACTGGAACCCGGCGGCTTGTTTTGCCGCTGCAAGTAGTTGCCGGGTACTGTCGTCAACTACCGGAGCCGCTTGGGATAGCAATGACGAAATTTTAGTCAACGAGGTATTCCTTTCCACCGCCACCAAGAGCAATCGCAAGGGCGAGTCGGGCCTCGATAAAACATCCAAAAGATTGATTGTCTGTTCCATATTCTGTGCAGGAAGAAGCTTGATCCCAGCCAGCATTCCCGACCAGTCGATTTGGTAGTCGTGTAAATACAGAAGCTTGACTTTGTCATGCAGCCGATCAATCTCGCGTGGGTCGGTCGAGGCATCAGGAATGCCCAGCACCCAGTTCTGATCCATGCAGCCCTTTACGAAAACCATACTTTTTTTTAAGAACTCTCCGTATCCCCAATCCGTGAATAACCCCGGTATGACACCAAACCCTTTATTTACCGCATCCGTATAGGTAAACACTTTTGTGCCGTTCGGCTTTAGCGAATCCGCTAGAATGAAATCGTGGGAGCGGTCGTTAGTCCCCATCTGGGTTTTGAAGCTCTCGTAACATTGCTGGTCTGGCGAAATCTGGGTAAGCTTGGCTCTTGAATTGGCAATAAGATTTTGGTCTAGTTGTGTCCCCGCCAATTTCAATTGCAGCAGTTTTTGCAAATGGTTAGCCAGTTTGGCCACTGTCTCAGGTTCTGAATTGAAAATCTGCTCCCAGTCTGCCCTGACGACAGCCTCCACCACCTTCGGGTCGAGTTTTTCAGGCTGACCCAACATCAGATAGGCTTTCAAGGACAACACATCCGGTTTGGCTTGTAACCGTTCCTGCAACCGACTGACGATGGACGGCAGGAAAAAACCATGTAGCATTTCCTCGTATGCATCGTCTGCACCCGCACCAAGCTTGCCACCCTGATAAAGCCCGAAGTGGGACAATAATCCTGTACCATCCCATAGGTTTTTAATTTCCAGTAAAGCGTCGAGCTTGGGCAGCAACAGCTTAAAATTAGATCGTGAGTCTGTCGGCGTAATATCGACCGCCCGGTACAGGGCTATTTGATCTTCGGTTTTGGCTATGGTTGCTTTATTGAGGTGGTAACTGACGATCCACAAACCAATGATGCCCAGCGTGACTATCAAAGCAGTGGCCAGAGTGCCGAATTGCAGCAATTTTTGCCGCCGCTCAACGCGGGGGTCACTACCGGCCAATTCCGCCTCGGGAAAAATCACCTCCTTCAACAGCCGGGTTAGAAAAAAGCTCTTTCCTCGCCCACTGTACATAGGGCTCACTTGCCGATCCAGCTTGAAAGCCCCGGCAAGAACACCCATGACCCGGTCAATGGGTGTTCCCTCCTGGGTCCCGCTGGTGAAATAGACACCTCTGAGCATAAAAGGCTGCTCAAAGCGGTTGGGGGCGAACACCTTTTGCAAGAAACCGATGAACGGGGATTTCAGCAACGCCATTTGTTGCGGGAAATCTAGGATTATGCTGCGACGTTGAAGATCGCGCTCATCTTGGATGCGCTTCAAAGTACGCTTGTTCAAACGTTGTAACAATTCGTCGTAGGCGGTATCGTATCCTTGCAACCAGTCTTTGGGATGGGCTGGATCGTCAGGGGGGAAGCTTTCACCCCATACCTGCTCTCGGTCCTCTTGGGAGAAGTCGGCAAAAAAATCGATGAAACCGGCCACTAGATCGGTTTTTGTGAGCAACAGATAGACCGGTAGCCGGATACCCAACAATTGATACAATTCTTGGATTCGCCGACGCACAGCAGCGGCATGTTGGTTACGCTCCTCTTCGGTCTGCTGAAGTAAATCAGCAAGGCTCAGGGTCACTAATACGCCATTTAGCGGACGACGAGGCCGGTATTTTTTCACCAGTTGCAAGAAGCCCTGCCATGCTGAGGCATCAACTGCCTGATGGCTGTCTTGGGTGGTATATCGGCCGGCAGTATCCAACAAGACAGCTTCATCAGTAAACCACCAGTCGCAATTGCGGGTTCCACTGACTCCCTTGACGAAATTTTTACCCAAGCGTTCTGCCAATGGAAACTTAAGGCCGGAATTAACCAATGCCGTGGTTTTGCCCGAACCCGGAGCGCCAATAATCGCATACCAAGGTAATTCGTAAAGACACGGCTTGCCGCCTTTCCCTTGGGCCATGGATTCGCGAAGTACCTTTAATGCCTCCTCAAAGCCCTGCTTCAGTGTTTCCAATTCTTCTGCGGAAGCTTGTTGTTCTATGGATTTACCGGATTCCGCCCCTGCCAGTTCATTCATCAACTGGCGGTCTTTGCGTCCGGCCAAGATGTGCATGACCCAATGATAAATTACCCAAATCGTGAAGATTGCGGCAATTGTCAGCAGACGTGCCCATTCCGATTCTAGGGGTGCCTTGCCAGCGATGGCAATTACGGGCCCGGCAAACCAGATCATTAACGCCAACGCAAGCAGCCCAAAAAATTGAACCACCCATTTATTAGTCAAAAAACCGATAAACCCTTTCACAATATTCCCCTATTGGATCGAGATATCCACGCGCCGGTTGAGGGCACGGTGCTCTGGTGTGTCGTTAGGAACCAAACTGTCTTCATCGGCCTTTCCTTTGGATTTCACGTTGTCGGCATTGAGCCCACCGTTGCCTATCAATTTATCCGCCACGTTCTTGGCACGGGCGATAGACAAATCATAGTTGGACGGGAATCGGACGCTTCTAATGGGAACATCGTCTGTGTAACCTGTCACCAATACCCTATCTTGTCCAGAAGACAATTCAGATGCGATTTTTTTTAGCATGGACGTGAATTCTGGTTTGACCTGTTCACTGCCGGCAGGGAAAGAATTGCGGATGCGCAGGGTCCGGTCATCAATGACCTCAACCATGCTTTTGCCTATCTCATCCCTTAATAAAACTGTAAATCGTTCCTGCCTTCCCGGTACGGGGGGCTTGGGGACTGGAACCGGCAGTGCCTGGGAGGTTTTGATCTTTTCCCTGCCCAAAGCGGCAAGATGTGAAAGGGTTTCATCGGATACGCTGCTAATGGAAAATAAAAAGGCCATGTAAACCAATAACAGGACGGCACCCGCGACTAAGCCTATGACCCAAAACGGAACGAACTTAATCAGGGCGTTGCGAACGTCTTTCAATCCCTGCCAGCGCGGTGACAAAGCTGTTTCAAAATCCCCCCGAACCCGTCGGATCAGTTGGTAAAGCTCCAAACGATATTGTTCCAATTCGTTGAGACCGTTTTGGGAAATGCGAAATTTGCCCTGGAACCCCAAACTTAAGGATAAATAACACAGTTCGAGCAAATTTAGATTCTGGGCAGGCTGCCGCACAAGATGATCAACGATTTGGAAAAACTTTTCCCCCCCCCAGGCTTCTTTGTGGAACAGGATGAGCAAGCTCTGCTGCCCCCAAATGCTCTGCGCACCCCATGGTGTGTTGAGTATGGTTTCATCCAGCAGCGAACACAGTGCATAACTGGCCATGCGGGTATGCTCCTGTGTCATTCCCAGTTGCAATAGCCGGTTTTCGAATCCCCGCATCTCACCCACCAATTGCTGTTGCAATCCGGGAATGTCACGGTGTGATGCCATACTGCGTAGCCTATTAACCAAGGAAAGAAGGGATAAAGCCGCAGCGACGACAGGATTTTCACCAAAATCCGAACGAAAGCCAGCCTGGATATCGATGTCCTGTTCAGGCAATCGAGGCGGTGAAATTCCTGGTGTGTAGGAGGGGACATTGGTCGGGTCCTCCGCAGGGTTGGGACGCGCTCGCCCTCCTGGAGTTGGACGCCGGATGATGGTTCTGTCGTCATCCCCAAACGGGGAAAAGGGGTCGTCTTGGCTCACCGGTTTATCCTTTTTTGATTGCCCAGAATTCAAGTTCGAGATCGGGGAAACTGCCGCCTACATGAATGGCAAAGCCCCCGGAGGTTGACATTTTTTTCCACAATTCGCTTTGTTTGTTCAATTCGAAATAAGAGAACCCTGCATGGTAGGGAAGCTGCCTCGGTGCCACCGGCAAATTGTGAATTGAAATACCCGGCAATGCCGAACGGACCAGTTGCTGAATGTCTTCGACCGGCCCGATCTTGACTTGAGGGGGGAAATGGGATCTCAACAATTCCGGCGATACACTGGCTTTAACGGCCAGCACGAAAATGGCGCTGTCCAACAAATTGACATCCGGGCGTCTTGCAGCGTAAACCCCAGGCCTTGGTTGCTGCAAGGGGATTTGAATTGCATTCTGCTCCAATATCATACTGAGCAATTGGCGCAATTCGTCCATTAACGGCCCAAAAGTGGCTTGCAAATCGTCATGGTTATAAGCCGAAAAGTTGACCGGCCGTTTGCCCGGCTTATAGAAAGTAGCCAATTCGCCGGCCAACTCCAAGCCAAGGCGGAAAAATTCTTCCGGGTGCAACGCCGCATTCACACTTAAATGCTCCAGCAACGGTTCATGACGGTTGATGGCCTGAAGCAGCAGAAAATCCGCGATTTCCGACGCACCACCACGCGCGGATTCGACCACCCTACCGGCCAATGCCTCACCCCGCGTATGCAATAAGCCGTGCAATTCGCGCAGGAACCCGCCCAGTACTTTCGCAGCAGAACAATTCAGAATTGGGGGAATAAACTTGTCGTCCAACACCACGGTCTTGTCTGCCCGCACTTCCACTATTCTTGCCACGCCTAGACAGACATAGCCCGCCCTTTCCTCTCTTTGCAGCATCAAACGGGTGCGCAAACCTCCGATTTGCACTGAATAGCTTCCGTCAGCACCCTTGTTATAGTCTCTTACTTCACGTTCGGTCATGCGGTAACGGGCCAGACTATCGGAAAACGCATCACTGTCGATTTCAGATGAACTCGGTCGATGAAGCGGCAACGCCAAATAAACCAAATTATTCTGCACCCCCTCGGACACTTCCAACGGCATTGGCAATTCGTCGTGGTCAGGCAAATCAAATGGGGTGCCGTCGGGGAACGTTCCGCAGCTATCCAGCAGGGCGACGCGGCCTACGGCCAATTGACCGTGGTCTAACTTAAATGACCTGAAGCCCCAGTCGAAACTTCGCAATCCTAAACAACGGTTATTCACCCATTTCTCAATGTACCGGTCATGCTGTTGGAAATGTTGCGGCCTTAGAAACATCCCCTCGGACCAGACTACCCTGCTGAATTCAGACATAAACAACTCTTAAGCTTTTGATTGTTGCGATTGCCGCAAAATGCGCAATTGTTCCCTATATGCTTCCGCAAAGTTTTCACCGAACAAGTCGTCCATAGCCTCCTCCACCAACTTCGGATAGGCCTTGCCATAAGCATCCCAGCATTTGGCTTTTTTCTGGAAGATGATCCCATCCTTAAACATATCATCAAATGTTTTCGGGTCCACACGTTTGAGGAAACCGCTCATTGCTGCTTGCATCCCCGCCCTCATCGCCAATTGATGGTTCATGATGTCGGCAAAACCTTCCTTGACTGCTTCGGCAGGGGCAATATAAGCGGGATTTTTTTGGCGCATCATTTCTTCCATTGTTTCTTCCGCAGTCGGGAAGATTTTCAACGGATTGCATTCCCCTCGCCGAAACTGGGTCACATCCGACTGCCGGAGTGCGATCATGCTTTGCTCCATTTTGCGGGCGTGCAATACTTTCATCATGCCATCGACCATCTCGCGGTAAACCTGACCGACCGATTTCATGGCTTTTATTTGTTCTTCCTGCGTCATGCCGCTAAGAATTTCTAAAATCCCCGCCCCTTCCAAGAAACATCTGAACAAGTCCACACCCGTTGCGGATTCGGGTAGTGGGTATGGCGGCGGAGTTTTGGCATGCGGTGACGGATCGGCTGGGGGAGATACCGTAGCCGCCATTTTTGCTGATGGGATGGGCTGCCCACCCGGTTTGGGTATGTTTATTGCTTTTGCGCGTGTCGATGCAAGCGGCTCAAGTCCTGTGTCATTGTCGATAAACCCAATTCCAGCGAGACTAGCGGAAGAATGGCCGCCGACAGAAACAGTCTTGTCAATTTGACCCTGATGAGCATCAATGGGAGGCATGACGGCCTCTTTCGGAGGTATCTGAGGAGAGGGGAGGAAAGGGTCAAGTGCTTGATCAGGTGTGCGATCCGGCATTTCTGCATCGGTTCCCAAATTACCAAACCAGTCATCTAGAAATTCAAAATCATCCTTATTCGCCGCTGCGGGTTGACTAGATGAATTTCCTCCTTGCAAAGCTCCATCGAACGAAAAATCCTCAAGCGGTTTCTGGATTTCGGGCAGAGTGAAACTTTCCTGAAAAGGAGGGACATCGGGTTGACTGATAAAGCTATCATTCTGCGTCGGGGGGCGGGAGGGCGGGGTATTTTGCCCAAATTCCGGCAGAAGCTCACTATCGCCGAACAGAGGCTGGATATTCACACCAAAGCCACTGCCGACCCTATTATCCGCAAATGCCTGCTGCCCACCTAAGTCAGAGAAAAGCCCTGGAAATGGTTGTTCCTCAGGTTCAATCCGAACCACCAATTCATATTCACCAATTTTTAGGTGATCGCCGTCGGCTAAGACAACTGAGTCTTCTTTTTCCAGCAAGCGGTTTTTGTTGCACAACAAAGTGCCACCCGTGCTGGTATCAATATAGACAAACCCCCCATTTTGGTAACGAATATTGCCATGGTATCGTGAAATAACCTTATCTTCATCGGGGAGGGGTAAATTATTGTCAAGGGAACGCCCTACCGTTCCGCCACCTTGCTCAAAGCGGGCGCGTAGCGGGTTGACGGAGGGAATTCCCTTGTAATTGACGACTTCAAGCGTAAGTGCCATGGCTTTAACTGTTTGTCAATGCAAGCAACAAGAATCTCCAGTAATCTTACTTCATTCTGGACTGCGGCTCAATTTCACTTCGACCCTACGGTTCAGCCTTTGGGACTCTTCGTCCATCTCTTTGTAAATGGGTTGTCGCTTGCCCATCCCTCGCTCGGACAATTTGCCCTTCAAATCGGGAAATTTGCTGACTAAGTAAGATTTTACGGCGTTAGCCCGCTCCTCGGAAAGATGATCGTTATATTCCTCGCTACCGAGGATATCGGTATGGCCAACTAAAACCGCAACTTGATCGCTGTCTTGCAATTTTTGCTGCAATAACTTGCCTAATTCATCCGCCTGTTTCTGCCCCTCCGGCGTGAGTACCGAACTAGCAACGGCGAAAATGATTCGGATGTCCAAGGCAGTTTCGGCAGACTGTGTATCGGCATGTGCACTAGCCATAGGAGCGGGACCGGGATGTTTCGGGCGCTTGACAACTTTGGGCTTGGACTTTGCTTCGGCGGGTTTTGGCCTATAGTCTTCCTTGGTGTTCATGGCTGTAGTCATGGCAGGCTTCCCGACAATAAATCCGCGTCTTTTACTTCCTGGCTCCTCGCTTGAGTTATCCTGATTGGCTGCCAGCAACTGTGCTTGCTCCTGTTCTATATCCTTCTCGGCCTGGAGTTTCCTTTCCATGTCCTCGGATGTCATGAACTTTTGCGAAGATAACAGATGTTTGTATCCATCTTTGATCCATGCGGGAGCCTGCTCTTTTGCCCCGGCCTTTTCCAGATAGGCCTGGGCTGTTGGATTGTCCGAAGCGGCTTGATAGGCAAGCCCGATGTTTCCGTAAGCTTCTTGCTGCTTGGTGGCATCACTACCCGCTTCCCGTAACGCTTGTTTAAAATTATCAATGGCTTGGGTAGTATTGCCACTATTTAACGCGCTTTTGCCCTGCGCAAGATATTGGTCATAATTGAGGCGATTCTCCGCGACAGTGGCAGGGGAGGCATTGGCATTGGTTTTGGCTGTAGTGGAGGCCACCGGTTGGGTGGCGCAAGAAACGATTGCTGCCATAAGCGATGCCGACATAGCGAGCCGGAAAATCCCGTAAATTAGTTGATTGTGTTCTTTGGCGATCTTCATTTTATCCTTCCCCCGCACTTGCGGTTGTTGATTGATGAAACAGTCTGTCTATTTTAATGATTTCTGGCGATAATTATACTCGAACCATTGTGTCACCCGGATTACCACGACCCTACGAGAATGAATGCCGCCCAGAGAAATGGGTTAGCCAGCCCCGGTTCTTGAATCATTCCTTTTTGCGCCTGCTGTAATGCATTAGCCTTGTCCCCGCCATTTGTCTTCAAGGCTGTATAGAATTTTTCCATGAATTGATAAGTTGCATTGTCATTGACAGACCACAAAGCACCCAAGGCATTGCGGGCCTTCGCCTTGATGGCAATTCCGGTAAAGCCCAGTGGCGCTCGGTCATCCCCCGTGGCTGTCTCGCAGGCACTGAAGGTCACCAAATCGATTTGGCCACCCTTTCCGGGTTTCACATGAATGACTTTTTCCACTTCATCGACATGCAGAGTTTTGTCATGTGTCATTATAAAACTCTCTTTGGCCGTATGCGCAAAATGACCGTGGGATGCTATGTGGACAAACTCATAGTCCCCGGTTTGCAAATCATTTTCCAAGTTGCCGTGGGTAAAGTTCTCATTCATCAGTGTTTTGCTATTTAGCTGTCCTTCTAGCGAATGAATTTCATCATTGACACTGGGCAAAGACATTCCCTCCACCATTTTTTGGCGGTACTCGGATGTCCCTCGCTGAGGCTTGGCTTTTGCAGACGTTTTTTTCCCAACCCCACGGTTAGGGCTGTTTACAAGCGCCCATTCTACCGCCGCGTCTTGGAAATCT
>QJPH01000495.1 GCA_003242955.1 Candidatus Methylumidiphilus alinenensis | reverse complement strand
CCGCGTTGAGGGAAGCCCATAGGTGCATTATTATACGCGTTTAAATGATTGGTTGGCATACATTTCTGCAAAAGGTATGTGAAGCATAGAGAAATCTTGATATACAGCATTTTCATCTTAAAAATATACCTAAAACAGACATTCCGTTAAACCTTCAGGTTAACCGAATAACCTGTGCTATCATACCCACTACCAAGTAACTCTTTGATGTTGAAAATGCTGTATAACCTAGTAATTTAACGAGAAACAGTGCTAGGTGCTCTTTTCTGTTCTCCTCTTAAGTTATGTATTGATATGGTTACATATTAACTCCCACTGGCTTTGAATGTTGAATACGGGATTCGTTCGGTTACAGCAAGCAGAATTGTACAGCATCTTGTACGAAGTTTCGCAACTTTTTTGCGCCAAAAATTGAAGTTTTTTTAGACAAAGAAATAATCCCACTAAAACAAAGGCTTGCAAGTCTAATAATGCGGATATGCAAAAGCGCGGGGTTGCCTTCCTGTCCCTAACGGAATTCATTATTTTTCCTTTTCCATAACTTTAAAATCTAGCATGACACAAAAGCCGTGGGCGCAAAACGGCAGCTTGAAGGCATTGGACAAAATAAGCAAAATGTCTAGTTTACAAAAGCACACCCCTTGGTTTTAGCGGGTTTGCGGGGCTTCCGCGCACACGAACATTAGACAAAAAGAACGACTAGCCGCAGACTTAGAGAAATACGTCCCCGTGGACATTGAAGCGACGGGCCAAGCGTTTTGCGGTTTCTTTGCTGATTGACCGTTTACCGGCCAGAATCTCGGATATCCGGCTTTGAGGGGCGCAATCACTCAAATCTTCTTGATGGAGACCGTGCTGTTCCATTAAGTAACGCAACACGTCGGGCGGTTCAGCTTTCGGGATTGGAAAGCGTTCATCCTCATAGGCTTTGACCTGATCGGCGAGATAGTCGAGCACGTCAGCCAATGGGTGGCTTTCATCGTCGCCAATCTCGTCAAGCAACACATCAACCTTTCAGGCGTGGGAATGAGTATTAAGCCATTCTCTAAGGGCATCATTCATGCGCGTTTGCCATCCTGGACCAGAAGCGCGAAAGGACGACAATACATCCTTGTCAAAACGAATGGCGACCTGTTCTTTATTGCCGCTTCCTGCTGGTCGTCCAGCGCGGCGTTTTGCGATAGCTTCGCGCATGAGTAGTGTCGCGTCTGGTGAATCCTCGTCGTCTTCTGGTTCGATGCCGTCAAGTTTGTTTTGGCGCAGAGATACCATGTCTGTTTTAGATTCACCGCGTTCACGCGCCGTGCGCATTTGGTCAGTTGTCATCGTAGTCATTTTCGAGCCAGTCATAATAAACCTCTCTTTCGCTGTGTTTGGCAGGGCGAAAACTTATGATGTGTGGTATTTCGTTAGGCATATATACCACGGTTAACACCATAAGCAGGTCGAACACATAGGCAAAGGACTGTTGTCGGCGTTCGCCGTTACGCACGGCTTCAATGTCCATACGATAAGGACTATCAATAACCAAATCCGCATCACTGAAATCAAGCCGATGCTTTTTAAGATTGGCTTGTCGTTTGACTTCCCGCCAAGTGTATTTATCGCCCATACGATTAAATGTAGATACGTTTATTGTATTTGTCAAGGATATTCGCTTAAGATTCAACCACAGTTAAGGCAAACCCACCAAGCGGACAGGTGTACTCGCCCCGCTACGCGGATTCCCCGAGCCAGTAAAGCTGTCTCGTCCACACTGTAACCCCCCCTTTTCGGCAAGTTTCCCGTGGGCAGATAGATTGTCGCAACACAAGGTGCACTCGCAGTTTCCCGATCCCCGCCACACCTTCAAGCCTGTCTCTATCGCCATTCTCGCTGCGATTAGGGGAATGTTCGCGCCGGCAACTAGGCAGCAGTGGAACCCTTGAAACCATAGTACACAATATAGAGATAGCAGCTTGCAGGCAACAAAAAAGCGTTTTGTATCCCGTAGGTATCCGCTAAGATGCCTTGGATTAAAGGTATGATTGCCCCGCCGATGATTGCCATAATGAGTAGGCTAGACCCTTGACTCGTCAGTTTTCCAAGCCCGCTAATCCCGAGTGTGAAAATGGTTGGAAACATGATCGAATTAAACAGGCCGACACTTAAAATCGCCCACATCGCCACTTGTCCTTTGGTCATGACTGTGGCGATGACAAGAGCGAAGGCAACCAATGCAAACACGCCCAGCAATCGTCCAGGATTCACTTTTTGCAGCAATGCCGAACCGACAAACCGTCCTATCATTGCACCGCCCCAGTAATAGGAAACAAATCCGGCTGCAACGGCTTGTTTTAACCCGGCAATATCGGCTTGCCCGAAAAAGCTGATCAACAGACTGCCAATTGAAACCTCCGCACCGACATAAGCAAAAATACCAATGACACCAAGCGAGAGATTAGAGTGACGTAAAGCATCTTGCAGCTTTCCGGGTTTAAGCTTATGGTCCTCGACCTCCGCGATGACTGGAAGCTTAAGCAGCGCGATGATCCCGGCAAGCACAAGCAATGCGGCAGCCAATCCAAGATAAGGGATTTGCACGGATGCCGCTTCTTGCAGACGATAGGTTTGTAGTTGCCCAGGAGTTAATTGATGCATGGCATCACTGCCAATCATCGTTGCCGAAAGAATAAATAATCCGCCGAAATACGGTGCTATGGTGGTGCCTAGCGAGTTGAACGCCTGAGTGAGGTTTAGTCGGCTGGAGGCTCTTGCGGGGTTGCCAAGAACGGCAACATAAGGGTTTGCCGCAACTTGTAATAATGTGATTCCTGAAGCGAGGACAAACAACGCTGTCAAAAACAGCGGGTAGGATGTGGCGCTTGCGGCAGGATAAAACAGCACAGCGCCAAGCCCCGCCGTCAGCAATCCAATCACAATGCCCCGCTGATACCCAAGCACGGCAATAATTTTTCCCGAAGGCAGCGATATTAGAAAATACGCACCGAAGAACGTAAACTGAATCAGCATTGCCTTCGTATAGGTAAGGTCAAAGACCGCCTTCAAGTGGGGAATAAGAATATCATTCAGGGCGGTTAGAAACCCCCACATAAAAAACAGCATCGTGACTGCCACAAAAGGAATATTATAATTTCCGTTTCGTGATGCGTTGTTGGGTAAGCTGTTGTTGTCTTTACTTTGCACCATAATTTTGAGCAGTCGTTACGTAATTTAGAATAAGCCTGATTGTACTGGGTGCGATTAAAAGTGATGCGGGAGTGCAAGGCTTGCCTTGCGTTGGGGTGAGCAAGCAAGGCAAGCCTTGCACTCCCGGCGTAATTTGAAGCATCGCCGAGTTCGTGTGCATCACTTTTAATCGTACCCGATTGTACACATTATCCCACTAAAGGGCCACTTTATGCCTGATCAAACAAAACCCTATATTATCAATCATTTAATTTCAATTGCCCCGCAAGGTATTGAGGTTTGGCTGACCCGTGCAGATCAAAGCGCATTATTCAAAAAGCAGAAGGAGGCTCCCTTATTTGTAAACGCCATCAATAATGGTCCCAACCTACAAGTGGATACGACACAATTTTTTCAAACCATGGAAGGATTTGGCTTTGCCTTGACCGGAGGCAGTGCCTTGCTCATTAACCACCTGCCTGCCTTGACCAGAAATGCTTTACTGCGGGAATTGTTCTCTACCGATGGAAATGGGATTGGGGTGAGTTTTCTACGCCTAAGCATAGGCGCATCGGATTTAAGCGAGCGTTCCTTTTCCTATGACGATATGCCCGAAGGACAGGCCGATCCCGGTCTGGCCCATTTCAACATTGAGGCCGGAGACAGCGAGGTGATCCCCCTGTTGAAGGAAATTTTGGTGATAAACCCGGCTATTAAACTCATAGGTTCGCCTTGGTCCGCCCCTCCTTGGATGAAAACCAACCAAAGCTTTATAGGCGGCAATTTAAAACCCGAATATTTTCATGTTTATGCAAATTATTTGGTCATGTATATCAATGCCATGAATGAGAGGGGCATCACCGTTCACGCATTGACCCTACAGAACGAACCGTTGAACGAAGACAACGAACCCAGCATGCTGATGGAAGCATGGGAGCAGGCGGATTTCGTTAAAAACCATTTAGGACCAGCTTTGCGGGAAGCCGGTTTGGGCAGGGTGGAGCTTTTTTGCTGGGATCACAACTGCGATGTCAAGGAATACCCATTGGCTGTTTTAGCGGATGCCGAGGCCAGGCAATTCCTAACTGGGGCGGCATGGCATTTGTATGCCGGCGACATACGCGCAGTGTCCGAGGTCAGCAAAGCCTATCCCGATATGAAAATGTATTTCACCGAGCAGTGGGTGGGGGGGGCAGACAATGCTGTTGAATTAAGTTCGCTCACGCACCAAATCGTAGGACGGCAATCCTTTGCCGCCGAGACAAACCGGATGCCCAGTCGGCATAGGGATGCCGACCTACTCCTTAATTCAACAGTATTGGGGGGGGCAGGCGACCCATTAAGCTCGAAAGGGAGAGATCATTTAGATGCTCACTTTGCAGGGGATTTAGCCTGGCATACGAGGAATGTCATTATCGGTGCGACCCGAAACGGGTGTCAGGCAGTGCTGGAATGGAACTTGGCCTCCGACCCCCGGTATCATCCACATACTCCAAGGGGCTGCGCAAACTGTGTGGGTGCATTGACCATAGGGAATGATATGACAACTAGCCCAAACGTTTCTTATTATGTGATTGCCCACATTGCCAAGTTTGTACGCCCAGGTTCCATCCGAATATTCTCGGATGATTTGGATGCCTTGCCCAATGTAGCTTTCGCCACACCCAATGGCACGGTTGTGTTAATCGTGTTAAATGAGAACACAGACGCTCAAACCTTTAACATCCAATTCAGAGGCAAACTGGCCACCATCGTTCTGGAAGGTGGCTCAGTGGCGACTTATGTTTGGAAAATCGTCTAATTTTGGGGTAAACAATCTCGATTGCCAACACGTCCTCCCTCGCCTGCGACAAGCGCAACCCGAATGTTTAACCGAAAAGTGTGCCGATTTGTATATTTGACTTATCCACAGTTTTTGTGGAAAACTCTGTGCTTAGACTGTCAAACTTCACAGACACTGCGGCTTACGCCCCATGCATAAAAAATGACCATTCCATTACACAAAACCCTCTCAGAAGCCACCCACCTTACCCCCCCGATGCTGCTAAGGGCAAAGGCTGCTCCTCGCTCTCTGCGACGGAGGATTCCAACAGGGTTTCCAAGCCTACCGGGGTGGTTTTGACTTCGGCAGTTCCATCAATTACCTCCTCATCGACGATACAGCGTTCTATCCCGGTCAGTGATGGGATTTCAAACATGGGTTTGCGCAAGACCTGTTCCAAGATGCTGCGCAGGCCACGCGCCCCGGTCTCGCGTTCGATAGCTTTTTGGGCGACGCGCTTGAGGGCTTCCTCAGTGAATTCCAAGCTGACATTTTCATAGGCGAACAGTTTCTGGTACTGTCGGACCAGGGCATTTTTGGGTTCGGTGAGGATGCGGATGAGGGCCGCCTCATCCAGTGGCTCCAACGGGGCAAGCACCGGGAAGCGGCCAATGAACTCTGGAATCAGGCCGAACTGACGCAGGTCGCCGGGTTGGGTTTCGTTGAGCAACTCATCCAACTCGGGTTTCGTCTCGGTATCCACCGGGCTGGCATGGAAGCCAATGCCGGTCTTGGTGGGGGCCAAGCGTTTAGCCACATGTTTTTCCAAGCCTGGAAACGCACCGCCGGCAATGAATAATATATTACGGGTATCGACGATGGCCTCGTCACCTCCTTCGCGTTTTTTGCCTTTTAGCGACACTTTCACTTGCGCGCCTTCCACCAACCGCAATAACGCCTGTTGCACACCCTCGCCGGAAATGTCGCGTGTGTTAGTGGCCATCTCCGGGCTACGTGCAAGCTTGTCCACCTCATCTAGGTAGACTATGCCCCATTCTGCGCGACCTACATTGCCTTCCGCCACTTCCAAAAGGCGCACGAGGATGTGCTCCACATCATCCCCGACATAACCGGCTTGGGTTAAGGTGGTGGCATCGGCAACCACGAAGGGAACGCCGACGATCTTGGCCAGAGTGGACGCTAGCAAAGTCTTACCGGTTCCCGTCGGGCCGACTAGTAAGATATTCGATTTGCCCAATTCGACCTCAGTATGCATGTGGCTGAAACCGGCATCGCCGCTTTCGTGCTTGAGTCGCTTGTAATGGTTGTAGACCGCCACGGCAAGGATTTCCTTGGCCAAGCTTTGACCAACCACATAACTGTCTAGTATTTCTTTGATTTTCGCAGGCTTGGGGATTGGCCCGTGTAATTCGTTGAGGATGCGCTTTCGCCCCCAATTGGTGATAACTTGATCCGCCAGTCGGACGCAGGCTTCACAAATGGAACCTTCCAATCCGGCAATAAGCGGGGTGGCAGGGGATTGCTCGACACCGCAGAAGGAGCAACGGGCATGGCTAGTGGTTTGCGTCATCTGTACACCTTATTGGTTAGCCCTTTCAGGGGATACTGTTTAGCGATACGGCATCAGACCCGCGATCCATTGTCGGCGCTGGCTTTCGCGGATGCGTTCGGCTAGGGTCTTGCGAATGTGTGGCGTGGCTGTTTTCAGGGAAATCGTGTGCGGCGGTTCGATTGTCTTGCATAGCACAACATGAAAACCGATTTCCGATTCTACCACCTCGCTCAGTTGACCGGGATGAAGGCGGAACAGGGCGGCATCAAGTTCAGGGTACAATTGTCCGCGCCGCACCAAGCCGATGCGACCGCCACGCATGGCGGTGGGGCATTCGGAGTGCCGTTGCGCCAAATCCTCAAACTGCCAGGGTTTGCGCTCTAGCTTTTCGGCGATGGAGTGAATGCGCTCCAATGCCTTGGGGCGGGAGTTCTCCGGGAAGTCTTCGTTGATGCTGATGAGTATATGGTAAGCGTTGCGACGCTCCGGTTGCTGGAATTTATCGAAATGGGCATGGTAGTAAATGCCGATATCCACCTCGGATATTTCCAAGGATGAGGCGGCATCAACCTTGTCGAGTATCGTGTTGACCTTGCATTGCCTTGCCAATGCCTGCCTTAACAAGCCTTCATCCAGTCCGCCCTCCTCCAAGCTTGCAAGGAAAACTTCCTCATTTTGATATTTGCCCTTGATTTCCTGCAAAGCATTAGTCAACTCGACCTCGCTGACCATGACACCGGCGGCCTCGGGGGCTTCCAATATCAGTTGTTCTATTTGGTATTCCCTTTCCGCTTGGGCATATACCCGTTGCTTTTCGTCAGGTTCTAGTTCGGCAAGTGGCTTGCCAAATAGCGCCAACGAGGTCCGCAAACGGTTGTAGGGCATTTCCGCCCCGGCAAAATTAGACGGGCTAGACGCTAGGTACACTGCTTTCCTCCTCTTGGCCTAAGGGCAATAAGGCGCTTTCCGGGACTTGCAAGGTTCGGCCCGGAAAGCGCACATGGTATTGGACTTGGGCGGGGTCGTCGTTGCGCAATACTTTGATTATTTCGCCTTGTGTGCCGATGGGTGCCACAATTTCACCTTCAACGGCTAGGTTGATCCGGCTTGCCACTTTGTCACGAAACTCAAAGCGGCTGGGTGCCCACGGCGCGTCGGCGGGAATCAACTCCTCTTCGCGGCAGCCAACTAGGCGTTGCTCGTTTAGGAAATGGACAGAGTAAATCACTTGGTCTTGCAAAAACGTGCCTACGTTCACCACATGGCCGACCGAGCCGCGCCGGACCAAGGGCGCACCCACGTCCAAGCCAGGGTAGGTGCCGTCATTGCGGACGTTGCGGACGACCCTCACCGCGTCGCCGTAATCGTAGCGTTCGTAGCCTTCTTCGCACATAAATTAACTTCTGCATGTTGAAAAACCGATTCGGTTTTCAAAACCGAGTCGGTTTGGAATCAATTATTTCAGCAGGTCGCCGACTGGCACGAAGGTGGTTTGCGGTTCGTGCATGTGGAACACCTTGAACACTTTTTCGGTAAGGGCATCGGATTCAACGAAATCTTCATAGGCCCGCGCCAACAGCCGTTTGTAAACCTCGCGCTTGGCATCGTCTTCATCCGGCAACGCTTCCCCGCCCTTTGAAAGGTAGTCGTGGAAACGCTGCAAAATATGCAGGCGATTCACCTGCACAATTCCGGCGTCGTATTCCAGTTCAAAGTAGTCGAGGAATTCCTCGGCGGATTCCAAATTTTCCAGATCGTTTTCAATACTCATAATAGTTCCTCTTTATTTCACATTGTTCTGGTTCCAAAGCTCCAACTCTCATTGTTATACACAAGTCAAGTCAAACCGGAAAATCCGGCATTTTTGGTCAGGGGGTATTTCCTTCTGCCACCTCCAATAGTTGCTTGGCACCCAACCGGTTATGGGTATCCAGTTCCAGCAATTTCGCCAATATCGCTTTGGCCTCCGCTGGCCTGCCCAAGCGCAATTGCAAATAGGCCCATGCTTTCAGAGACAACAGATGGAAACGGACTAAGGGCATGGAACCCGTGCCGACTTCGCCTATATGTTGGATAGTCAACAAATTCCAGTCGCCAGGAATCCCTAAACGATGGGCGGTGACGGCCAAGGCGAGCCCTGCAATATTAAGTGCATCCTCCAAACGATGCTGATAGTAATAAAAGCGATACACTGCCACTAGTACGTTAAGTGACTCGGGAGCCAGCCGCAAAGCCTCGTTAAGAGGCTGTTCTGCCTCGCCATCGCCGTACAAGTCTCCTGCTTGTTGTAGTAAAGCCTCAACTTCGGGCGTAAGGGACTCTTCAAAGTAAAGCTGCTCGCCTTCGAAATCCATCAGGTCCATCAATGCACCTCCAAAGAGCTTGCATGCGCGATAGGTGCATGCACATGACAGACATCTTCCGCCTCACACTGGGCGCAATCGTTTTTGACGGGCCGGTTAGCCTTAGCCACGCGTTTTTCCATTTTGTCCATGCGCTCGACTAGGCAATGCAATGCCTTGCCCACTGGGTCGGGGATTAGATGGTGGTCCAAATCGAAGCCAAAGGCATTTTGAATTTGCACATTCTTGCGATGGACGATGCGGCCCGGTATGCCCACGACGGTGCAGCAGGCCGGTACGTTTTTGTTCACCACTGAATTGGCACCGACGCGGACATTATCGCCTAGAATAATTGGGCCTAGGATTTTCGCCCCAGCGCCAACTAGTACGTTATTGCCTAGGGTGGGATGGCGCTTGGCCTTGTTCCAAGAGGTACCCCCTAGTGTGACACCATGGTATAGAGTGACATCGTTGCCAATCTCAGCCGTCTCTCCAATGACCACACCCGCACCATGATCGATGAACAGCCGCCGACCAATTTTCGCACCGGGATGGATATCCACGTTGGTCAGCCAACGACCCATGAAAGACAGCCAACGGGCGGCGAATTTCCACCCCGCAAGCCAAAACCTATGGCTGATGCGGTAGACCAGCACGGCATGGACACCAGGGTAAATCAATAGGACTTCCGGCAAATTCCTAGCCGCCGGGTCGCGTGCGAACACACAAGACACATCCTCTTTCATCTGCCCGAGCAGCGATTGCCCGGCTGCCCCCTGGGCTATGGAAACACTTACCACGGCAGAATGCTCCACGCGGTTTGGCCAGGTATCGGTGGCGGCAGGATCATAGGTATGCGAAATTCCATAGGCTCTGGCGTAGAGGCTTCCATCGCATTCTGGTCCTGCAAGTCTTTTTGGTTTTCAGGCTTGGGTTCGATTGTCATGGGGGCTACCCTCTGATTTCAAGTTTAAAGTAAATTACTCGATTCGGCTTTGAAAACCTAATCGGCTATATTGCCAATTGCCGATGAAGGGCAAGCAATTCGACTGTCTCAGGTGAACGCTTGTGGCGGACAACAAATTGCCGTACCTTGACCAACACTGCCGCCGCCTCACGTTTCTCCAACACCAGTCCCAAATCCGCAAACACACTCGTGACGGCACTGGAACCGGAATGCTTGCCCAAGATGAATTGATGACTGCGACCCACCACGGCAGGATCCACCCCTTGGTAATTGGCCAAATCTTTGAGCAGTCCGTCCACATGGATGCCAGCCTCGTGGCTGAACACCCGCTTGCCAACCAAGCTTTTACGCCAGCCGACTGGTTCGCCGGATGCCGTCTCGACACGAGCCGACAGTTCGGGGAATTCGCGCAAATCGACCCCGGTCTCAATCCCGTACAATTGGCGCAAACCCACCACCACTTCCTCCAACGCGGCATTGCCTGCCCGTTCGCCTAAACCGTTGACCGTGGTGTTCAAATGAGTTGCTCCGCCCAAGGCCGCTGCCATCGTATTGGCGGTGGCCAGCCCCAAATCATCATGGGCATGCATTTCAATGTCCAAATCGGTTGCGGAACGCAAGGCTTTGATTGTTTCCAATACGCCAAAAGGCTCCATCACACCCACAGTGTCGGCGAAGCGGATGCGCTCGGCCCCGGCGGACTGTGCGGCTTCGGCCACCTTTAGTAGAAAATCGATATTGGCCCGCGAGGCATCCTCCATTCCCACGCAAACCGACAAACCGCCTTCGCGGGCTGTTTTAACGCAAGCTTTAATCGTCGCCAAGGCCCATTGCTCGTCGCGCTTCAATTTCAAACTGATTTGCTGGCTGGAAACAGGCATCGACAAGTCCGCAAAGCCCACGCCCAAATTTAGGCATTCAAGTATGTCTTCCTCGCGCATCCTAGACCAAACCAGCATTCTTGCGTTTAGGCCAAGCCCCGCAAGCGTTTGTATCTCCTCGCGCTCCCGCTCTCCCATGGCAGGGATGCCAATCTCCATCTCTGGTACGCCGAGACCGTCCAAACGAGTGGCAATGTCAATTTTTTCCTCGATGGAAAAGGCCACGCCAGCCGATTGCTCGCCGTCTCGCAGGGTGGTGTCGTCGATAATCACGGTACGGAGGCTCATGTTTAATCTCTTAATAGTAGCGTGAGGCTAGTGCCTTTACAGGGAATAGTGCAACCACCATGCCACCAAGACAATATGATCAATTTAACCTAGAAACAAGGGTTTAGTGTCACAATAGATAGACTTGGCGGTAACTGATGCCTACAATAGGGCAGCATTTATGTAAGTTTTGCGACAAGATAGGGATGTGAGATTAAGCGTTCCCGGTCGAAGAGGGAGGACTCCCGCAAGAAGCGCTTCACCACGAAATGCTGTATTATTCCATACGTCACCCTAGGGCAATCACATACTATTATATGGCTGTAAGAGATTCAACCAATGCAAACACCTAAACTATGTGTTAAATGCTTCAAGACACGACTACCCGCCCTAGGTATACTCTTGCTTGCCCTTTTTGCAATGCATCCCGCACGGGCCGACAATTGGACTTATATTGTAGAAGACGGCGATACATTGTGGGATATTGCGTCGCGTTATCTCAGAGTCCAAAGTTTTTGGCGAAACTTAAAAATCCTCAACCAAGTCAATGATCCGCTGCACATCCCGCCCGGTACACATTTGCAAATTCCCATCGGTTGGCTGCGCCAACAGCCTTTTTTGGTGAAAGTGCAATTCCTCTCTGGAAAAGTCGAGGCACTGAACACGGATACGATGAAGCTCCAAGCCGTTTCCGTTGGCGATGAACTCAACAGTGGACAGACCTTGTACACTGGCACAGATTCAACAATTACCCTGGAATTCCCGGATGGTTCAAAGCTTTTGCTTCAGGCAGAAAGTCAGTTGAATCTGAATGCTTTGGGGAAATATGGCCCGACCGAGGTCACGAATACCCAACTCTTGCTGGAACAGGGACGGGTGGAGACCCAAGTCACCCCCCGTCGAGACCCCGCCGCCCGATTCGATATTTCAACTCCCTCATTAATCACCTCTGTGCGGGGAACCGACTACCGTGTCAGCACGGAAGAAACCAACGAAGAGTCACGGGCCGAGGTATTGATGGGCAAAGTGGATGTCAGTGGCGGTGGTGCGACTCGCCGTGTACAGACAGGCTACGGGGCAATCGGAAGGGCACAGCAGCCTCTATCAGAGCCTATTAAACTGCTAGCCCGGCCTAATATTGATGGTGAGAAGCTTTCCATGTTCGACAGGGTGCCTATCCAGTTCAAGCTGCCGCCGCTGCAAAATGCCATTGCCTACCGCCTACAAATTGCGCGTGGCCTGGCATTTGATGAAATTTTGTTTGATCAGCGCCAGGCAACGGAGCAAATCAGAGGACCTGACTTGCCAGACGGCGAATACTGGCTGCGCATTCGTGGCATCGACGGGAATGGCCTAGAGGGACAAAACGCTGAAACCAAGTTTTTGCTCAATGCCCGCCCAGCCGCCCCGTTTCCAGTCGGACCCAAACCCGGTGCCGGCGTGGCTGAAGAATCACCCGCATTTTCTTGGTCCCGTTTAGAATCGGCCCAGGGCTACCATTTTCAGATCGCCCGTGACACCACCTTCGGCAAGCTAGTGGTGGACATGCCCAATCTGACCGACAACAATGTAACGATTGAAAAAAAGCTTCGGTTGGGTGTCTACTTTTGGCGAGTCTCGGCCATTGAAGCGCAGGAAGGGGAGGGCCCTTTCAGTGACCCTCAGGAATTAAGGCGTGTGCCACCCGCACCGCAAGCGAATCAACCCGAAATCGGCGATGACAGCATGGATATTCGCTGGCGCGCAGGTTCCGCAGGGCAACAATATCAATTCCAAATGGCGGATGAAGACAGCTTTTCCAAACCGATGATCGACATCAAAAGCGCAGATGCGAAAATAAGCCTACCCACGCCTGACGGGGGAACCTATTATGTGCGCATAAGGACTATCGACCCTGATGGATTCATCGGCCCATTTGGCACGCCGCAAAGCATAGATGTCCCTCATTCACCCTACTGGTGGCTGTTGAGTTTGACTCTATTCGCACTCTTTGCAATCTAAGACCCTAATGTGGCGGCGAACTTACCTTGTACTCTTTTCAGGCCTGCTGGCAATTGCACTGCTATGCTCGAACAGTTTACAGGGACTTGACAACTATCTCTCCGATGCCAGCCTGCCCTGGTTGTTTCGGCAAGTCGGCGGCGATATCGTTATTATTGCCATTGACGGGCACAGCTTGCGCGAATTGGGACGCTGGCCTTGGTCAAGGCGCACCCACGCAGACTTAATCAACCGGCTCACGGACGTGGGAGCAAGGGCGGTTGGCCTGGACATTATTTTTGCCGAACCCGATAAGCTCGACCCTGAAGCGGACCAACTTCTGGCAAAGGCAATCAGGGACAATGGACATGTCGTGTTGCCAGTTTTTCCTGAACCTTTGAATTCTCCTGCGGGGGGGGTCCAGGCTGGCTTGCCCATGCCCGAGTTAGCCCAGTCGGCGGCGAGTTTGGGCCATGTCGATTTCATCCCCGACAAAGATGGCAAGACCCGTCATATCTATCTCGAAACGGGAATGGACGGCCCATGCTGGAAATCGTTTGCCTTTGAAGTCCTTCGGGTTGGACGGGCGAAACTGCCGCAAGAATGGCAGCAGGAAGTCCATTCCACCGTTGAGGCAACTCCTATCGGGCATTGGCACCGAGGCAAGCGTATGCTGATCACTTTTGCAGGTCAGACCCCGGCTTACAAACAGTTTTCTTATGCCGATGTCTTGCATGGCAATTTAAACGTCGATCAATTCCGTGACAAATTTGTACTGGTGGGAGCCACCGCAGCCGGATTAGGCCAGCGATTCGTTTCACCAATAATCGGTGTTTCGGGTCCAATGACTGGTGTCGAACTCAATGCCAATATCATGGATGCTTACCTGCAAGACCGCCTATTTGACGAACTCGTACTGTGGCAGGAAATCTTGCTAACCGTTGCGCTTGTAGTTGTACCCGTTTGGGCTTTCCGTTTAGGTGGGCCACGCAGTGCCATGACTTCGCTCGCGATTGGCCTGTTAATGTCGGCAGAGGCATCTGCCAGCCTGCTAAAATTTGCCCATCTATGGTTTAGTCCGGTTACTGCTTGGCTTGTCTTGGCCCTAAGTTACCTATTCTGGAATTGGCAATACTTGCGGAGGGCGACGCATTCCTTGCTTGCCGAGCGGCGCAGCAACTTGGCGACGCTCAATTCCCTAGGTGAAGCATTGATTGTCACTGACACTCAAGGAATAGTCGAGTACCTGAATCCCATTGCCGAGCGCCTGACCCATAAAACGAGTGCGCTGGCCTGCGGTAAGGGAATAGACGAACTCTTGGCAGGACTTTCCGGCAATGAATTCGGCACTCAGCCCCCTTCGGAATGGATAAGGAAAGGCGGCAAACTGACCCAGCCAAGCTTCCTCACCAACCCCTTGGGCGAAGAATATACGGTTCGCCTGATGGCCAGCCCCATCCAAGACCCAAAAAACGAGGTTTCCAAAATACTGGTGGTGGTCAGTGACATCTCAGAGACGGTGCAAATTAGCCAGCAGCGAAATTTTCTGGCAACCCATGACGCACTGACCAAACTGCCCAACCGGATATTGCTGCTAGAGCGGATAGAGCAAGCCCTCGCCAATGTCAGGAAAACCGGGAATCACTTTGCACTGTGTTTTATCGACTTGGATGGATTTAAAAAAATCAACGATGAATTGGGTCATGATGCCGGTGATTTCTTGCTGAAAGAAGTATCCAAGCTACTCTCCTCAAACGTTAGGCATGTCGACACCGTGTCACGCTGGGGGGGCGATGAGTTTGTAATTTTGTTGGATAATTTGCTGGACGATGAGGCAGTCGCGGCAGTCGCAGTGGATATTCTACATGCCATGACAGAACCTATTGTTTATCAAGGGTTTAATATGCGTGTGTCGCCTAGCATTGGGATTAGCTTTTACCCGCGTGATGGCGACAACCCAGATGTTTTGTTAAACCGGGCCGACGTGGCAATGTATTGGGTCAAGCAGCAAGGCCGTAACAACTTCTGTTTTTATTCGGAGTCTTTGGCCAAGCAGCAAGACAAGCGTACAACGCGGATTGTGAACACGGAATTTTAGGTTGGCCTTGGTCATCGTTCAGCCCGATGGGCGAGTTTGTGGAGTGCGGCGACTTGTCGCCGCATGGCTCGGAAAGCGGCGACAAGTCGCCGCACTCCACATTTGGTGGGCTGAACGATGACCAAGGCATTTAGGTTGAAGCTAATGCTGGCGTAAGGAAATTTATTATTGACCATCGCGTGGCTTTTTGTATGCGTTTTCTATTGAAAAAAAAGGTTAACAAATGTTTTGGGCTGACAAGCTAATTGAAAATTTAAGTAAAGACCGTCAACACATAATCAATGACTCTAAAACACCTTCCGGGCGTGCCCATGTCGGCGCATTGCGAGGGGTGTTAATTCATGACGTGATGTTCAGGTTGTTGAAAGAGCGTGGCTTTGATGTACGCTATACTTTTGGGGTTGACGACTATGACCCGCTTGATGAAATACCTTATGGCAAGGACGAGCATTATGCCCAATATTTGGGAATGCCATTATGTAGTGTTCCACCGCCTCCGGGTTCATCGGCAACCGATATGTCGGATTATTACATCACCGAGTTCTTCAGTGTATTCAAATATCTTGGAGTCAACGCGGAAACCTATAGGCTGCGCGATATTTACCGTGCCGGTGAATTTGATGAATCAATTGACATCATTTTAAAAAATGCGCAAATTGTCAGGCAGGTATACAAAGAAATCAGTGGATCGGATAGATCGCAGTCTTGGTATCCGTTACAAGTGGTATGCGAAAATTGCGGTCGAATTGGAACGACGGAAGTAAGCCATTATGACGGCACAGAAGTTGTCTACTCTTGTCGGGCAGACTTGGTTAAATGGGCCACTGGATGTGGTTATAAAGGTAAAATTTCCCCTTTTTCCGGCAATGGTAAGCTGCCTTGGAAATTAGAATGGGTCGCCAAATGGGCAACTAGGGGAATTACCATCGAAGGGGCGGGCAAGGACCATACAACTAAGGGCGGGTCTAGGGATGTGGCGGCAAACTGCCTGAAGAAAATATTTAATAAACCCGCCCCATTAAATATCCCCTATGAATTCTTTTTGGTGGAAGGTGCCAAAATGAGTTCATCGCGTGGAATAGGGGTTGCGGCTGGAGACATGGCGGAATTTCTGCCGCCTGAAATTCTGCGCTTCTTAATGTTGAGGACACAGCCAAACCGACCGATCAATTTCTCCCCCGATGAGAAGTCGGTGGTCAAGCTCTTTAACGAGTATGATCGTTACCATACGCAAGCTTTTCATGGCGGGGAGTCCAGTAGCGACGTTAAAGAGGTATACCGGCTTTCCGAAGTCAATCCAGAAGGCGATTACTTTGCACCAGACATTCAGTTGTTGCAGGCGCTTGTGCAAATGCCCCATATGGACGTTGTCGATGAGATTCGCAAACGTAAAGCCGAACCCTTGACGGAAGTGGACTTAAAGCATCTTGAACGCCGGATAGCATCAATACAATATTGGCTAGACAAGTACGCGACGGATGACGAAAAACTTCAATTACAGGCAACATTGCCGCAATCGGTAAACACCCTGTCCGCTGTGCAACGTGCGTTTTTGAACTTATTGGCAGACCGGCTACCCTCTTCGACATGGACTGGGGATAACTTGCAAACTGTCATTTTTAATATTGCACGCATCACCCCCATCAAACAACAGGATGCTTTCAAGGCAATCTATACTGCACTGTTTGGCAGAGAACTAGGGCCGCGGGCTGGCAATCTTTTTGAGTATTTAGATTGCGATTTTTTGGTCTCTAGGTTTAAGGAAGTTTCCTACCCAAAAGCTGAATTTTGGCTTGAAACCGGCATCAAAGTACCCGAGTTTGAGGAATGGCTACAGAATAACAGGGAATCCATCATAAGAACTTGGGCACATTTTGACTTTGTGTCGCATGAAGACCGTTTGCCCGTGAATGAAGGTTTGGGGAACCGTTTTGAGTCCGGCCTAGGTGTCATTGAAGTTTATCTGAAAACTTCGCCTGACGAAAAAACCCATGTTCAACGCTTACTGTTTGATCAATTTGAAGAGATTGATTTGGATGTTCAGTCGGAGTTTGAGTATTTTAATGCGTATGCCAATGCCTATCTTTCCGATTTGCAACAAAGATTCTCAATGGAGATTATCCCAACGATAGATGTCATGAAAGATATTTTTGTGGTGGTTTGAACAGTGGAAGACTTACGGAGCAAGGCGCGGTATTGATTCGATGGGATAAATACTCGTCATTCCGGCATGGATCGCCGGAATCCAGACTCCATGGACGGCGCGGTTTGGCATCCAGCAATCTATATATCGGCTGGTTTCCAAGCTCCGACTCTCGCCGTTATACACAAGCGTTGAAGGCCCATCATTTCGGCATGGATGCCGAAATCCAGCGTCCAAGGACGGCAAACTTTGGGTCACAACAGATGCCCTTGTATCTACGGACAGGAAATTATGGTTTGGCAAGTCACCTGAATCAAGCACTTGCACAGTCGTCTGGTTACCGTCCATGGCCTGGATTTCGGCATCCCTGCCGAAATGACGGCTTTTTGGCTGGTTCCCAAGCACCGGCTTGGGAACCATTATCTTGCAAGCTCCTGCTTGGTCGTTCTTCGGGAAGCCGGAGCTTCAAAAACCCCATTACCAAGCATGAGCTTTGGAACGAGCAAAAAATATCAAAAATTATGAATCTGACAGAGTGTGATAGGCTATTCGAAAGGATAAGACGATCCTGTGATCCTGACGAACTAAGGCTTTGCTATCATCGGCTATTTGAATTTTACCCTCTTATCAATTATCAAATAGGACGAGGAAGCATTTATTGGCGCGGAAGAAAATCTCCAGCAAATGGATATGAATTTACTTGGGAACTTCATTGCCCTACTCCAGAAAAAACAAATATCGGGCGTTTAAATAATAAAAGTGAACCATGTTTACAGCGTTTTCAACATCAAAGAGTTACTTGATAGTTGGTATGTTGGTGCAGGTCATTCTGTTAATTTTAGTGCTAACTGAATATCCATTCTTTAGTTATTTTTTTAAAGATGAAAACGCTGTACATAAAAATCGCATCATTCTTGTAAAAACATAGGCCAACCAATCGTTTAAAAACATACTATAATGGATCCATGGGCTTCCTTCAATGGCACGTTAACCCTACCACACAGCTTAAATTTGGGAGACTGACATGAACGCACTTTCCAAAGACCTACGACAGCGGATTTTGAATTACGCGTTGAACCACTCGGTTCGTCAAACCGCACGGGCGTTCCATGTCAGTCCGAACACCGTCCAACAGCTCAAGAAGCTGTTCTACGAAACCGGCGGCATGGACCCCCGCCCCAGCAAGCCCGTCCACGCCCATGCGGTTTCGCCCGAAGGGGAACTGTACTTGAAAGCACTCCTCTTGGAGGAAGTGGACT
>QJPH01000345.1 GCA_003242955.1 Candidatus Methylumidiphilus alinenensis | reverse complement strand
GGTCGATTTCCTCCCGGTTCCAGTCGTTTAACGCCACCGTTTGCCAGCGCGGATCGGATAACGGATAGTCGCGGTAGCCGACAAACCGGCTGGTGGCAACCATGCGGTTGCCACTTTGTTGCCATTCGCGCAAATCACGTTCGTAATCTGTTTTGATCTTTGCGGATTCTTTATTAAATTGGCTTAACGCACGTTGATATTCATTTTCGTCTTTTTTCCCTCGTAGAGGATGCTCAGGTAGCCTTAAAACGGGGCATTCGGGAATCCACGCCCTCACGAAGTGTTCAATCTGGCCTACCAGTGGACCCCGGTAGATTCCGACTTCATCCAAGCCATCCATCAACACCACAGCCTTCTGTTGCTTCAGTGCATCGGTGAATAGCTTGCGCATTTTATGCGGGTCAAGCTGGGCGCGTTTGCCATGGAAATACTCAGGCAGGTATTCTTCAAAGCTGATGATGCCTTCTTCTAGCCTTTTGCCATAAGCGTTTAGCGACACTAAAATAGGCAAGGGCGTGTTGTCTTGTTGCGCAAGCCCCAGAGCCAGCCGCTTCATCGTCGTGGATTTGCCGCTGCCGGGATCGCCTAAAATCACCAAGGCGGGTCGTTGCTTGAACCAGTCCTCAACCGTTAAGGCATCTTGTTCGGCACGGCTAATTTCCTGTTCCAGCTTGTCGGGTGCCGCATCTGCAACCGCTGTTGATCCGCGATAAAGCCGTCCGCCTAGCCGATGCCAAGATTCTGCGTCCGGCGCGTCCAAACGGGCGCGTAGCGGAACATAAACCGACTCTAGCGTGATGCCGCTGGAACCCTTGACCGCCTCGGCAATGCTGTCGATGCCTTTGAAGTCCAGATATTTATAGCTTTCGACCAGATAACGCTTATATTCACGCAGTTGGTCTTGCAATTCCTGTTCGGTGAATTCCGAGTCGTCTTCGCCGGTATCGACCTGTTGGCCGACCAACTCAAGGATTTCCAGCACTAAATCAGCTAGGCATTGATCTTTTTTATTTTTGGGTAAACTGGATAGGGGTTTGTTGTCTTTGGGCCTGCCTTGGATGGATGCAAGCCAAGGGATGGCTTGCCAAGCACAAGGACTCAAAATCACTGGAATGACCAGCAAACCTTCCTTCTTTCGACGCGCCAACAAACGCGGCACTTCCTCGCCGGTGATGAATTTTGAACTAAGAAACTCGGCACTGATTAGCAAAATGGCGACATTGGCCGAATTGATGGCTTTTTCGATGGCGGGATACCAATCATCGCCGGCGGCAATTTGACGATCCTCCCAAATGGAAAGCTGATTTTGCTGTTCCAAGACGTTAAGCTGCGTATGCAGACGCTCTTTCCAAGCTTCGTCTTTGTGGCTGTAGCTAATGAAAACCCGATGTGGGTGGTTGGCAGAATCGACCATGTGTTTTGCCTGTCATTAAATTCGGATGAAGTGCAAGGCTTGCCTTGCAAGTTGTAAAACCTAGCAAGGCAAGCCTTGCACTCCCGGCAATTCTCATTTTAACCTGAAACCCCGTAGGAGCCAGCAATTCTCAGTTTGGCTCAAAACCCCGTCATTTTGGCATCCCTGCCGAAATGACGGGGTTACATTTAGCGTTTCTGGCCTAAAATTGAGAGTTGCTGCATAATGTTTTGTCGTTTGTCAGGCATGGTTACTACACAAAACGTAAACGACGGGGTTGCAAACCCCGTCGCGCTTTGGGGCTTGCCTTGAATCACCAAACCGCCGGCTTGAACTCGGCATCATTGCGGATTTCCAAATGCTCGCCGCTTTGTCCAATCACAAATAAACCCTTGCTGTAGGCGTAACGAGCCACGTTGTCGGGGATCACCATCGCCGCCACCGCGCCCATGACTCGCGTGTTAGCATATTTCGGCAGCAGCCGTTTGATTTTGGCTAACCGCGCCAGATGCTCGTCAATGTCTTGTTGCTTTAGATTGCTTTTGCACTCGACGGCGACCAAATCCAAATCATTGGCCACCATCAAATCCACTTCAAGACCTCCATCGCCCCGTTGCACACTGACATTCTGCTGCACCTCATGGACATCAATGCCCCGTTCGCGAAACAAGCGCACAGCGGCGGGACGCACCGTATCTTCGATGAACTCGCCCAGTTGGTTGCCCAGCCGGCCAATATTGGCGGTCACTTCCTTGATCTTTTTATCGGTTTCTTTTTGCGACTCGACAACTTCGCGCAAAATCGCCCAAATTTCTTCGGCGGATGATGACATGGCTATGACCCTTGAAATTCTGAAAAATAAAAAATATCACGCAACGACGCAAAAGCGTAACGTGGTAACCGTTCAGTCCCCCTGCCTTTATCCTCACTGCCATTAAGTTAGTGACAAAAGAGTCACAGATGCGAACGCCAAGTCCCAGCTTGGCGTGGTACACCCTGATGCCAAGCTGGGGCTTGGCGTTCCGATAAATGCTTAACTTAATGGCAGTGGCCTTTATCCTGGGAGCGAGGCCATCTTGGCCGCTATTTCAGCGGGCGAGACGCCCGCGCTCCCAGGGGGGTGAACGCTTACGTCAGTTTCAGGTGATCGGGATTTGAATAACCCCACAAGCTTCGCATAAGTCGCCGACGGGCAATCGCCAAGATGATCGACAGGGGCACGGTCGCAGCCCCGTTGGTAGTCTATGCTATAAAGCCCAAAACGGGGCGTGTAAGTACCCCATTCATAGTTGTCGAAAAGCGACCAGTGCAGATAGCCAATTAAGGGTATCCCTTCATTGAGCATATTGACGACCTCGCCTACGTGCAATTCTAAAAATTGGCTACGGGAAATACGGTCACGACGATGGGAGTTTTTGTTGTTGGTTTTGCGGCGCAGGGCCATGCCGTTTTCCGCTATCAGTATCGGTCTGCCTTGAAATTCGTCGGCGTAATATTGACAAAAAAAACGCAACCCCTGCGGAAGCACCCGCCAATCCCACCACTTGCTGGAGATGGTGTTCATTAACCAAGAATGGATGGATTTGTTTTTAAATTCATGGTCCCACAGTTCCGGTGGACGGAATAGGTGGGCGGAGAAGGGGTCATAATAATCCACGGCAATATAATCAAGGACTTTTTCACGCGATGATTCCAGCAAGCCGTCGGTCAATGGCTTGAACCCGTGAATATCAAAGTACAAACAACATAGCTTGTCAGTTAATTTCTTGCAGAATGTGCCGAACCAATAGGACAGGTTTTTACGCAGAGGAATGTTCGCCGCACCCAGCGAGGTTTCAAAAGCGTTTCTTTTTTTGCGAACATGGTTGTTCATATCCTTTAATGGGATATTGTGTTCACGCAAGGCCAATAAATCGAGCAGCAGTTTGTCTGCCCAATACAAGTCGCTGCAATAGTTGTTCAAGCTTACCATCGGTTGTACCCATCCTTGGGTTTCATACATATCATGAATGACATTGTAGGCTTTAATGTGGGCACAAAGCAGATTGCAACAAGCCTTGATGGCTGTTTTAAAACCGTGCTGGGCTGTGCTTGGGAATTGACCGCTCAGGTAGGTATTGAATAACAACATATTCGGTTCGTTAATGGTAATGTAGTAACGAACCGCCGGATAGCCCCGGCTGGTTAAGGCGCTGTTGACGTGCAGCACGGCGGACTGTACATAATGGATGAAATGATCGACCGTGGATGGCTCCAACCAAGGGTCGTCACCGAGCCAGGCAGGATGCACAAAATGATGGAGTGTGACGACGGGTTCGAGTCCATTGTTTCGGCACTCGATCAACATTTCAGCATAATGGTCAAGTGCGGCCCCATCCATGGTCGGCGGTTGCGAAGGTTTGCGGGACAAACTGGGTTGGACCCGGCTCCATTCTAGCCCCAAGCGAAATGCAGACAAGCCCATTTTCCGGCAATTGGCAAAATCTTCTGGATAGCGTGTCCAAAACTCGGCGGCATTGCCGAGGGGGGCCACGTCCTTTTCCTTTTCGACCCTAGCCCAGTTGGTTTGCGGCTGGTTTTTCCCATTGTACCCGCCTTCCGCTTGATAGGCCGATGTCGCTACACCCCAGAGGAACCCTTTGCAATAAGATTCCTTATTCAGGATCATTCCGGCCCCGCCGCCAAAGTCATCGCCGCACGCTGCTTTTTTGTCAAGGCAAGCTGTGGCAGGCGATCTTCCAGCAACGTGTTGACGATGGTTTGCGAAGCGTCGGGTCTGGCGAAACGCAGGGCATTGGCTTTCATTCGCTGCATTCTTGCGGGGTCATCCAAAAGTAGGTCTAGTTTGAAAGCCAAGGTGGTAAGGTCATTGCACTTGACGGCTATCCCTTCTTCAAGAAGATGGTCGCTGTTTCTTTCCTCTTGGCCTGGAATAGGCGTGACCACGCACATGGGCAGACCGCAGGCGATGGCTTCCGAAGAGGCCAGCCCACCGGGCTTGCCGATGAAAATATCGGACAGCTTCATTAGTTTGTGCATTTCATCGGAGTAGCCGAGGATTTTAAACTTCGAACTTCGCTCGCCGACTAGTTTTAACAAGCGTTGTCGTAATTCTTCATTGCGTCCACAGACGACCACCGTTTGTGCATTTTCGTGCTTTAGATTGAGCAAGCGCTCCACCATGAACTCGGTTGGGCCTAAGCCGAAGGCACCGGCCGATAGCAATAAAATCGGTGACTCAGGGTTGAGGCCCAATTTTGCCCGCTCTTCTTCGCAATCGACGGGTTGCTTAAATAGGGGGTCAATGGGGATGCCGGAAACGGTGATCCGCTCATCTGGAATCCCGAGCATTTCGAGGTGTGCCTTGGTTTCGTCTAGCGCCACAAAATAGCGGTGGAACGAGCGGGACAACCACATCGCATGAAAGTCGAAATCGGTGACCACAATGGACAGGCGGGCTTGCAATTTCTTCGTCGCAATCAGATGACTGATGATCCCGGCCGGCATGAAATGGGTGCAGACGGTGATATGCGGGTCGAAGTCATGGATGAACCGCACCAAAGGCTTGGTGTTCAAGCGGTCGATCATATGGCGCATCCGGTCGGTGCGCCAAGGTTCGTCACTGGCTTTATACCACCAACCTAGGAAGTTGGGGGCGGACCTCACCAATGAGGTGTAGAGTTTGGAATAAAAATCACGGAAAAGTTTGTTAGTGTAGCGTAGGGCATCATTGTTGAAGACTTCTTCGACACGGTCGTCGGATTTGAAAGACTTTTCCAAGGCTTCGGCTGCCCTAATGTGGCCGGTTCCAGCCCCTGCCGACATAATTAATACACGCTTCTTCATTCGGGCACTATCGAAAATCAAGCTTTACGCAATAAGGCCACCCGGCCAGTTTCTCGGTACTTTTTATAGTCAGCCAAAACTTGGGCGTGGTCGAACGCCAATGGCTCTGGTAGAGCGTCCAAATTGAAAAAACAACAATTTTTCGCATCATCCGCCGCTTTGGGTGTCCCCGAAGCCTCGGCAACATAGACCGCCGTGACCGTATGCCCACGATTGTCACGGCTTGGATCGGAATAAATGCCCAGCAAGGCAATCAGGCTTATGTCAAGACAGACTTCTTCCTTGGCTTCACGCACGGCGGCATACTCGACTATTTCGCCAACGTCCACAAAGCCGCCTGGAATCGCCCAACCAAAAGGCGGATTAGCCCGCTCAATCAAAACAATCGGGCGACCGGGGACATCAGTCAGTTCGATAATGGCATCGGCGGCTAGCAAAGGGGTGACGGGTTTGGGCATGCGGTCCTCAAAAAACAGCGGGTAGGGTTTTGGCTAGACCGACTCGGTTTTTAAAACCGCGTCGGTCTTAGTTAATGGTATTAGCTAATCCTGGTCGTGCAAATGGCGCTTGTTTAACCATGCCATTGTAACCGATATAAATAACCCAAAGGCAACCACTATGGCATTAACCGAGAATTCAGCCTGAATCATCGCAGAATAAGCCCCTAGCATGACTATGATCGTTAGGTTCTCGTTGAAATTTTGTAAAGCGATGGAGTGCCCGGAACCCATCATTAGATGGCCTCGGTGTTGCAGAAGCGCGTTCATAGGGATAAGGAAACTGCCGGCCAATGCGCCAATCAGGATCAACATGGCCACTGCCGGACGCCAATCGGTCACGAACACCATGCCGATGACTACAAGCCCCATGGCGATGCCTATGGGCAACACCTTTACCGCATGGTGTAGCGAAATTGTCTTGGCGGCCACAACGGAACCAATGGCAAGGCCGACCGCCACGACACCGGTCAGTTGAGTGCCCTGTTCCAGATTCAGTTCCAGGGAAGAGGCAGCCCAAGTCAAGATAATGAAGCGTAAAGTCGTCCCTGCACCCCAGAACAAGGAAGTGACTGCAAGCGATACTTGTCCGAGCGGGTCTTTCCAAAGCAATAGGAAACAGCGCCAGAAGTCGCTCAGCAGATATCCCAGAGTGCGAGCTTTTGGCTTGTTTTCAATGGGCAATTTTGGGATGTACAAATTGAATAATGCCGCCACCCCATAAAGGCCAAGGATGACAAAGATGGCAAATTTAGCGGCTGTGTTTACGTTGGCGAGGTCTTGAAGCCATCCCGATTGATTGGACAATTGATCCTCAATACCAGGTCCAATCAGCATTCCCCCGCAAATGGCACCTAGTATGACAGCCGCAACGGTCAAGCCTTCCATCCAACTGTTTCCCCAAACTAGCCTATTCGTTGGCAGGTATTCGGTCAATATCCCATATTTGGCAGGTGAGTATAAGGCAGCGCCGATGCCAACGAAACCATAGGCCAGTAGCGGATGTAGCCCTATCAGCATCGCAGCGCATCCTATGACCTTGACGAGGTTGCTAACAAACAAAACTTGCCCCTTGGGCAGGGCATCGGAGAAAGGTCCAACAAAGGGTGCGAGAACGATGAAGGATACGACAAAGAATTGTTGCAATACTGGGGTTTCCCAAGAGGGTGCATTCAAGGTTTTCAGCATCGCAATCGCGGCAAATAAGAGGGCATTGTCCCCCAAGGCTGAAAAAAACTGCGCCGCCAAAATAGTGTAGAAACCACGATTCATAATATCATCCATCGAATGGGATTAGGGATGGGATCCCATTGCAGAGGGGTGTCATCCTCAATACTGTTGAATTAAGCACGCTCACGTACCAAATCGTAGGGCGGCAACCCTTTGCCGCCGAGACAAACCGTGTACCCAGTCGGCATAGGGATGCCGACCTACTCCTTAATTCAACAGTATTGGGGTCATCCTTAGCAGATGCCGAGCCAATTCACCTGAATCTCTGATGTTACGCATGGAGTGGCAAAGCTCGCTTTGCCTGTCAAGGCAAGCCTTGACACTCCAAATCAAAGCGCTATAGGTCGGCAACCCATTGCCGACCACAGAACCGCAGTCTGTGCGTAACATGAGTCAATCAGGCTTCGAGCGGAACCACGTCCTCTGACAATTCCAACCCAGCTTTATGCCACCTCACAAGCTCAAGACTGCCATCTTGATGTTCCACAATCGCACTGCAACTCTCCACGAAATCGCCAGTGTTCACATATAGGAATCCATCTATATCCTTGATTTCAGCATGGTGTATATGACCGCATATGACACCGTCCAATTGTCCATCTTTTAAAGTATTGACAATGCTTTCCTCATAATCGGAAATAAACTGGACGGCATTTTTGACTTTAAACTTTACAAAAGCGGCGAGGGAGAATTGTGACTGTATGCCAAAAAATCGCCTGGCCAACCTTAGCAAACGATTAATGTCAAGCAATAGGTCATAGCCCTTGCTTCCAAGTTTTGCTATCCACTGGTGGTATTTGGCAATTGTGTCATACTCGTCACCATGGACAATCAGGAATCTCTGACCCAATACGGTCGTATGCACATCCCGGTTTTTAACGATGATATCGCCAAAAACATAGTTGTCGTAATCTCTGATGTTTTCGTCATGGTTGCCAGGAACGTAGATCACCTGGGTTCCATGCCGCGCTTTGCGCAGAATCTTTTGAATGACGGTGTTGTGATCCCTAGGCCAATAAACTTTTTTGGAAAGCGACCAAAAGTCGATAATATCACCGACTAGATAAAGCTTTTCGCTCTCGTTGTACTTAAGGAAATCCAGCAAAACATCGGCTTGGCATTGTGTGGAACCGATGTGCAAATCGGAAATCCAGATGGTTCGATAATAATTGCTTTTCATCTATATTTCTGCGTGTCACAGCCAAGGCATGGGATATGCGGCAGTTTGGGGTAAGCATATACAAGATAGATGAAAATTGTGTTACAACTTTTCATCATTGCTTCGTAAGCGTTCACTCCCCCTGGGAGCGAGGGCATCCCGTCCGCCAGAATTGCGGCCAAGATGGCCGCGCTCCCATGAAAAGGCAGGGGAGTGAACGCTTACATTGCTTCCAATTCATGCCGACCTCAGCACTTCCCTCTTGGTGGTCGATAAAAGTCCCCCTGTCAAAAAGTCGAACCGTTCCAACCCCAGAAGCCCCCCTTCACATCGGAAAACTCGATATAAATGCGAGATGGCAATATCTCCAATTCGTCTTCCAGCAGTAAAGTCAAAGATTGTGACAGGTTTTTGGTTTGTCCAACGGGCAGGTTTATGCTTTTCAATTCCAGATAAGCCGCCGGGTTGTCCGTTCCACCTAACAGCATTGTCGGATTTGTTGTCAATTCAACCATCAGATAACGCTCCGGTTTATCCAAGTCAATCGACAATTGTTTTGAAGCCGCAACCATCAGCGCTTTGGATTTTTCCTGGCTTATAGGTTGGTTAATTTGAATTTTCAGGTAAGGCATCGGGCTTTTCCCATAATGTTTAAGGCAGGGTCATTTTAACTGTTGAATCGAAGATGATCGCGTTTTATTGAGTGCGTGAAACCTTCTTTTCAAACCGCTAAATCCAGCGGCAAATCGGAGATGTCTTTGAGCCGCTTGCCATCCACCATCACCGCCAACATATCGGCGGCATCGTCCATGTTCAAACATTGCAGGGATTCTTGCAGTTCATACAACGCAAAATGGTAAACGCAGTCTATGTCGCCGGTTCCTAGAGCTATCGAGGCGAGGCGTGAGGGGGTGGGTTCTGCCGTCACCACCATGATATGGGGCAGATGGCCCTTGCGGTTGCGGATCAGGTTCAAGGCTTCGGATCGGGCGTTTTGGGCGCGGTCGCTGCGGATGGTCCACTTGCAGGAAATGCTGGCATGGAGCAGCGGCCCGCCGCCGTTGGCACTGCGCAAGCTGGCATGGCGCGAGACTTGACCATCGACCAAGGGGGCTGTCGCGTTGATGGTTTCGTCCGGTTCGGTGTGGCGGACGACGACGACATCCGGCGTGATGGTGTAGTCGCTGCCCAATGCGGCGGCCAAGGCCGGGTTGGCCTTGGCTGCCTCGTCCAACGCGACCAAATGGGCGAATTGCTCGTATTTGGCAATTTCGAGACGGTTGCGCCCGGTGACCTGATGGATATCCCATAACCCAGGGCGTAGGTGGGTCAGCTTGCAGAAGGTGTTGCGGACGAAAGCCGCGCAAGCATCCTCGAATCGGTTGCCGGAGGTTTGCCCGGCCAGCCGTTCGGCCTGGGTTTCTGCTTCGAGCAAGCGGGCAATGCCAGCCGCAATTGCCACGCTGGCCCGGTTGTCTTTGTCGGCGTTGCTGGCGACCCCGGCGGCGTTGAGGGTCAAGACGGTTTCCAACAATTCCTTGTGGAATGCTTTGCGGGCTAGGGCAAATTCGGTAATGACTTGTGGGAAGGTTAATAATGTCATTGTATTCACTGATGTTAAGCAACGCGGTAATGTGCAATCCGTCGGTAAGCTATTGCTCCCTTGTCGTCAAAGCGAGCGTTTGCGGCGGAATAAACCGGTCAAGCCCGTCAAGCCGCCCATTGCCACTGCGCTTTTACGTTGCGTCGTTGCGCAGTTGCGTGAGACAAAAAATCTTCGCCCATTGAATGACACCGCACTGCGACAAAGGGAAAAGAAGTCCTCACGCAACGGCGCAACGACGCAACGTTAAGAGCAAATCATTATGGAAAGTGAACGATACAGTCATTCCAACTGTCAGATTAGGCGATTTCCAAGAATGTTTAGCCCCTTTTGCAAAGGGGGGGCTGGTATGTTCATTTCTGGAATACACCTTAATGAGAATAGACTACGCTGCCTTGAAACTGCGCCTAACCGTCAGGGCGGCTAATATTTTGCCTGCCACGGCGGCGGCTACCGGGGCCGGAAAGGCGTTGCCGATTTGTCGGTAAACCGGGGTTTTTTTGCCGAAGAACTGCCAATCATCCGGGAAGCCTTGAATGCGGGCGGTCATGCGGGTGGTCAGGCGCGGCATTCCGACGAAATCACGCGGCGGGGCATCGTCCCACAGCCCAAGTCCGTCAACGCCGAGCATGGCCCAAGCTTGCCGGGCGCGAGTCGGGCCTAGGTCCGGGCCACCATGCTTCTTTGAGCCACCCACTAACGTGGGGGCGATCATATTGGCTTGTTTGCGCCAGCGCTCGGCACCCTGCCAACCATTCATTTTCATTAGATCGTAGAGCAGTTCGCCGACGGTGGGCGGCTGTATCCTGAGCGGTTCCGGCCATTCAAACTGGCCGGCCAGGTCTTTGCGGATGCCGACGAAAACAACTCTAGGTCGCAGTTGCGAAACCCCATAGTCGCAGGCGTTCAGCAGTTTCCAGCCCGGTTGGTAGCCTAATTTTTTTAATTGTTTTTCGACTTTGTTCCGGTAGTCGCCAAATACAGCGTCCAATAAGCCCCGCACATTTTCCAGCATCACCGCCCGTGGCCGACATTCATCGACTAGGCGGATAGCCTCTGGAAACAAATCCCGCTCGTCACCGGAACCCAGTTGCTTACCCGCTTTTGAAAACGGCGGACAGGGTACACCGCCGGCCAGCAGGTCTATGCCTCTGAAAGGCTTGCCATCAAACAACCGTAAATCGCCTTCAATCACATTCCAGCCTGGACGGTTCAGGCGCAGGGTCGCACAGGCCGGCGGTTCGATTTCAACAAGGGCTTCGTGGTCAAAGCCAGCCAGTTCCAAACCCAATGCTTGGCCGCCGGCACCTGCACAGATTTCCAGGGATGATAGATGACTCAAGGAACGCAAGCTCATTAGACAGCCACCACCCTCAATGCTATTAAATTAATGCCTTTTTGTATCGCCCAACAATCATGCAATTTCGTTTGCACCCGGGACGATGAAAGCCAAACCGTAGGGTACGCTGTGCGTACCATCCAAATTCCGGGAGGTACGCACAGCGTACCCTACACGCACACCGTTCTTTCGTGGCAACAGGCGGGTTTGGAACCCGCCCCTACTTTCCCATCCACTCAAGTTGCCCGTCGATGAACTTGTCACGCAGAAAATGCCCATTGATTAACAAGCCTTGGGCATCTTCTTGGTATAGGCTGGTTACCATCCGTGTCAACGTGCCATCAAGTAGGTCCAACTGTTCATGAAAAGCCGCTTGTGCCGTTTTGCCTAACGACAATGGCTCGTTATCGGCCAAGCCCTGTGGCAAGGCTAAGTATTTATCCACCGTGTTAGGCAGGTACTCCAGTGCAATCTGCTTGACGTTGTATAGATTGGGGTCAGACCCATCGACGGTTTGTATCAACCGGTTTAATGCGGCCAGCAGGGAGTTCTTGATGCTTTCGATCTTTGCTGTTGCTTCCGGATCCAGCCGCCCTGCGACCCGGCCTTGCAGGGATTCCAATTTCAGCCTGTAGGGTGTGGTCGGATCGTCTTCGAAGCGGGCGCTAAGGCTGTCCAGGGCATCAGCGGATTTGGCAAATTTTTGACCGTATCGCCCTTTGGTGACATTGGCAAGAGTCCGCTCCAGTTGTTGCAATTCATCGGTCAATTGACTTTGCGCTGTCTTTACACCGTTGATGGGCGTTGCTTTTGCATAATTTGCCGGCAAACGCAGGAAGTTTTCCAACAGGTCGGGTAAATGCACGAAGGCTGCTTCATACACGGGACGCAACTCCGGTTCGCGGTTAAGTGTGCGGCTCTCAAGCTCGGGAAGCAAAGGCTCGATGAGTTCCTGTATGTTAAGCAGTTTTTCAGACAACCCAGGGCTGGCACGTTCACGGGCATCTTTGACCAGCCTATCCAGATTGCGGGCTTTTTTTCGCAGTTCCCTAGACAGTTTTTCGCGGATGGAGTGTCGCATCGGCGCGATCAACCAAAATAGGATATAAATCCAGAAGGTGAGGCTGAAACTGAAAAAAACTGAGATGAAAAACAGAAACCGGATAAGCCTTGAACTAACACCAAAGTAGCGAGCCAAGCCTCCACATACACCGGTTATTATCCTGTCATCTGGGTCGCGTTCGAATTTTCGTTTATTCATAATGTTTTTTTATTGCCCTCGCCTAACCCTCTCCCACAGTGTAGAGGGGAATTTGACTTAATGTTGCTAATCCAAAAACCTTTTAACCAAGCCACCATATTCGTCGATGCGCCTGTCACGCAGGAAAGGCCATATCCTACGCACATCCTCCGAATGCCGAAGGTCTAGTTCCACAATGATTACTTTACATTCTTGGGCATCGGCATGGGCTAGGAATTCCCCTTGTGGCCCGACTATGAAGCTATTGCCCCAAAACTGTATACCCCGGCCATTAGCGCTGGGGTCGGTTTCGTGGCCGATGCGGTTGCAGGACAACACCGGCAAACCGTTGGCTACGGCATGGCTGCGCTGGATGGTGATCCAAGCATCTAGCTGACGTTGCTGCTCTGCTTCCGTGTCATCGAGATTCCAGCCTATTGCTGTTGGATAGAGTAACAGGTCTGCCCCGGCCAAAGCCATCAGCCTTGCCGCTTCAGGATACCATTGATCCCAACAGACCAAAATTCCCAATTTTCCCACCGAGGTATTGATGGGTCGGAAGCCAATGTCGCCGGGGGTGAAATAAAACTTTTCATAATAGCCGGGATCGTCGGGAATATGCATCTTGCGGTATTTTCCGGCGATACTTCCGTCTGTTTCCAGCACGACGGCGGTGTTGTGGTAGAGTCCTGGCGCACGGCGCTCAAATAATGATGCAACGATGACCACGCCCAGTTCCTTGGCCAAATGACTCAGTTCTTCGCAACTCGGGCCGGGAATCGGTTCGGCTAAGTCGAAGCTGGCGGTGTCTTCCACTTGGCAAAAATAGGGTCCTAGATGCAGTTCTGGCAATAAAATCAATTCCGCCCCCTGCTGTTTGGCTAGTCTGATGTGCTTGACCGACTCCGCTAGATTGGTTTTTCGCGTTGCGCCACAGCTTTGCTGGACGAGGGCGACGCTGAGGCTCTTTTTCATGTTTCAGCCCGCATTGACGGATTTTGGGAATTGCATGGTCATGCAGTGGATGCTCCCATATTGACGAATCAATGGGGTCGAAGGGATGCCGATTATGTCCCGGTCAGGAAATAATTCCGATAGACGACAGAAGGCGTATGCGTCAGCCGGGTCGTCGTAAAGCGGAACCAACACCGCGCCATTGATAATTAGGAAATTGGCATAAGTGGCAGGCAAACGGTCGCCTTCTTCGCTGAAGATGGGCTCTGGAACGGGTAAAGGAACCAGCTTGTAAGGTTTCCCGTCAGTGGTTTTCAGTGCCTGCAATTCATTTTCCATGGCTTTAAGCCCTGCATAAATGGCATCTTGCGGGTTGTCGGAGGTGGTGTAGCAAATAGTGCCTGTAGAACAGAATCGCGCCAAGGTGTCTACATGGGCATCGGTGTCGTCACCTTCGGTGTGTCCATGATATAGCCACAGCACTCGGTTCAAGCCAAAAAAGTTTTTCAACTGATCTTCAATCTGGGCTTGGCTAAAACTGGGATTACGATTGGGATTGAGCAGGCAACGGGCGGTCGTGAGCAGAGTGCCTTCGCCGTCGGTTTCCAGACTGCCCCCTTCCAAAACAAAATCAACCGATTCCATGGGGGTTTTGCCTAATACGCGCGTATCGTACAGATTCTTCGCTAGCCGGGCGTCGTTCCCATGCTCGTACTTGTTGCCCCAACTGTTGAAGCGGAAATCCAACAACTTGGGCCCTTGGCCGACTTCCACGGTGAGCGGGGCGGTGTCGCGCACCCATTCGAGGTCGTAAGGAATGACTGCAAAGCTTATTGAATCAAGCTTTGTGGACAATTTTTTTGTCACATGTTGCTGAAGGGCTTCATCCCTACAGGCGATGATTAGCCTTTCCCGTTTGGCAATGGCTAATGCGATGGATTCGTAGCTGGCTTCAACATCGGCCAGCCAAGGGCTAAATTCGCCCTCGCCATGGGGCCAAGCTATCAGAACGGCAGATTGTTCCGCCCATTCGGGCGGGAAATGGATAGGGGGGGTTGCAGTCACGGGAATTTCCAATAGAGAACACTAGCCTTTAATTTTACTGCCAAACGGGGAAATTAAGAAGCGTGACGGGGGTTTGCCTCACCACCTATGATTATTGTACCCCCCTTTGCAAAAGGGGGGCTAGGGGGATTTCTGGGGGATTGGTTGTAAGTAAGCTATTGATAAATCCCCCTCGATCCCCCTTTTGCAAAGGGGGAGGAAGTGTGCATCCCTTCAGCCTTTTTTAAGCACGACATATTTTTTCATAATTTGCTGATGAAAAGAGGTGGGCAGTCTTGCCCAGTCGCGTGCCTCCACAATGATGGGTATGGTCGATTCGCGCAAGGCATCCAAAAAGTCCACTAACTGTTCTATCGGGATCGGGCTTAAATCGGCGCTACGCAACACAAGGTCCAAATCGCTGGCATCGTGAGCCTCGCCATTGACCCGTGAGCCATAAGCCCATGCGTCCACGCTCGGTATATATTGATCCAATAAATCCAGTAATTTTTGTCTGTCCTTATCACGCAAAAATAGGCTGTCTTGGGTCATGGCTGATTGTCGATGACCTCGTTCAAACGACGTGCATCAATGATGAATTGCGGCAATAACACCAAGGTTTCGTCGGCAAAGCTTGCGCCGTAATCATGCGCGGTGTCATTGCGATTGTCACGATAGGCTAACCAGCGCTCCGCCTCTTCCAAGCTAATCAGGCCATGCTTGGCGGCATGACGAAAAATTTCTTTGAACACCAATTGGTCCACTTGTTTGTTAGATGCAAAGTAAGGCTTCAGGCATTTTTTCAACAACTTGCCGGTTTGCTCCAGAATAATTTCAAATTCCTTTACACAAGCCGCCCGGTAAATATCATATAACAGACTGTCAGCAGGCTGTTGGTTCAACCCATCATAGGCTTGTTCCAAGGCCGCAATGCAACGGGAAAAATAATCGGTGTTGAGGTTGGTCATGTTTTACAGCGTTTTCAACATCAAATGGTTACTTGATAAGGTGTATGGTTGTGCTGGATATTCTTCTAAATCAGAGTTTTTTTGAATATTCATTTTTGGGGAGTTTATAAACATGAAAACGCTGTAATACCGAAAGCAGTTCCTATTCACTACAAAATTGGATAAAGTGTACGGTGCCAAGCTGGTCGTGATATGTCATCCCTTCCGCGATATTTCGTGCATGACGAAGGGCTGCGAACCCTGCACAAAACGTCCGTGTCGGGATTACAAATCCCGATCCGCGAGGTTCTCATCGTTACACACGAGTCAAGCCAAACCAACAAAACCCGTCATTTCGGCAGGGATGCCGAAATCCAGGCCATGGACGGTAACCAGCCAGTTTTACAAGTGCCTGATGCAAAACGAACTTATCACCCTTTTTTTCATGCCCTTGGTGACAGAGTGCATCTGTTTGCTCGTTCCCAAGCTCCTGCTTGGGAATGCGGCTTTTGAAGCTCCAGCTTCCCAAAGAACGGCCAAGCAGGAGCTTGCAAGGTAAGGGTTCCCAAGCCGGAGCTTAGGAACCAGCCAAATTCATGCAAAGGCAGTGTAATATTTGGCGAAGGTATTGTTCTTAGGTCAGCTATTTTGATCTTTCGGGTGACTCGCGGCGATTGAACACTTCTTCGTACATATGAAGTGCAGCCTCCGCTTCGGCTACTCGCAGATCAAATTCAAACTTATCCGAAATTTTGCTCGCACTATGTTCACTGTATTGAGACGCAAGACTGATCAGTTTTTGCACTGTCAATGCTATCTGCTTTGCTTGGAAAGAGTACCGAAATCGGCGGGATGTCATCGTTGTCGTTAGAAAGAAAAACGAAGAGGCAGTAACTCCAACTACAAGTACCAGCAATGGGAGCGTGAAACTACTGAAAGGTCCGTGATCGCGGAGTGCGAATAACATTGACGATGCCACCACTGACATGAGTACTATCATACTCATTGACATCATCTGTAATCGACGAAATCGACTTACTTCGTGTTCTTCGCAAATAGCTCTTAACTTATCGGTGTATTCATTAAGCAATTTCATGACCTTATTTAGGTCTTCCCGAGTCGCTTCAATTGTGCCTGTAATCAATGAATTGCCTCCTGCATCACTGCTTCCATCTTATTGAACAACGCATGAAGATGGCGAAGATGAATTGCCTGATCGTAACCCGCACATGTAGATGCCAAAATTTCGTTGTTTTGTGTCGTTAAATTAGTAACGACAGAGGATATCGGAATGAACTCGTGCTGGATACCACGGCCTCCAACTTCGGACACGAACTCCGCCAAACACTTTCCATAGTTTCCACTGCTATAGTATTCTCTAACATTCCGCCGTTCATTCCACCAGAGATCTTGCTTGTTTACGACGGTAACGATACATAGCGGATGATTGACATGACGTAGTGCTGACAACAGATCAGCAAACAGTTTGAATTCAATTGCCCGACGGCTGCTGGAATATACGGTCATGAATTGCGCGGGTGTCTGTCCTGATGTATAAACATCCAACTCTGTGTAACTGGGGATGGAGAATGAGTGCAACCCAAACGAGACAATATTCAAGATTAGGGGCGCACGCCCTGCAGATATCTCTTCAATAAGTAAGGGCCAGCTTCGATCAATTCGCTCAAGCTGTCCAGGCGCGACCAGAATTTGACCGGGAATAGTTCCGGGCAATTGCTGACGTTCGATCTGCCAAGATTCGTCATAGGCAAGGGCAACATCAAGCGGGTCGGTTCCGCTCATGAGACGCGCAATGGTCGATTTGCCTGCCCCTCCCGCTCCAAATACCGGTATCACTATCCGACCATTTTGAATGAGATTCCAAATACGGGTTGCAATTCTGCGCACAGAGGAAGCGGAGCCAGCCAACGTCTGGGCAAGTTCGGCAGCCGTAACTGCGGTTGATATTGGTTCTAACCAAGTCATGGCATCATTTCTTCATTGTAAAATGCAAACATCTTAATAGAAGGGGGAAAGCAAAAATAATGATTACGATTAATTCAATAAAAATCCTAAAAATAAAAAATTTATCCAGTAACGTGTGATATTGATAATGCTGTATTTATATATATCAAGGCCAAAAATCCCGGCTTAAGATTTCATCGTGTGTGTACGGGCATTCGATGGGAAAACTGTCGTCCAACAAACCCGTTTCATCCGCCGCCCATTCCATGGCTTCGGGGTAAGCTTCGGCCAATTCCTCGGCAAGGAAGCGGCGCAGGCTAGGCGTTTCTTTGAACAAACGGGCAATATCGTTGCGTTGAGTGCGGATCGTGCCTTTCCAGCTATTGGATCGGCCTTCGGGTTGGAACTGCCATTTCAGCAGATGTGCGACCAGCACACGCAAGCGCCGGTAAAGTTCCCGCCGTTCGTTGCCCATTTCTGACTCTAGTTCTTTAATCAGGTGCGTGATGTCCAGCCCGTCAAGCTCGCCGGATTTCAACAAATGCGTTTGCTGTTCGAGCCATGCGAAACGGTCGGCTTCATGTAGTGTGGGGATGCTCATTAGGGCAAGCTCAGATACTCCCGGTGTGGATTTGCAAAAGGCTACTCTAAGTCAGATTGGCTGGCAAGGCTCTAGGTCCGTTAGCGTGGCTCAATTTATCGTTACAAGGCTCCAGAACCAAAGCCATCAAGCCGACAAAAATATCGTCTTTCTGGCAGGTGGACAGCCATGTAAGGGCGGGTTAGGAACCCGCCCCTACATATGGATGGCGTGGATTGTTGGCATCCCTGCAATCTGGATTCCGGCGATCCCTGCCGGAATGACGGGATTTTTTGCTCAGACCAAACAATTTCGCAACCAGCAAGTTACCATCCATGGCCTGGATTTCGGCATCCATGCCGAAAAGACGGTGCTTTATCGCCCCTTGTTCCCCCATCTAAAATTCTACACGGGGTTCTACCCCGTGCTGAATTTTAAACGACATTAAAATTCCTCATCATCCCCATCTCCTCATGTTCGAGGTTGTGGCAGTGATAAAGGAACAACCCCTTGTAGTCGTCAAAGCGTTTCAGCAGGGTGACTTTCTCGCCGGGCATGACCAACACGACATCTTTCCATCCGTCATCGACAAACCCCTTGTTGACGGTTTCGTAGTCCTTGCGCCTATCTTCCCTGAT
>QJPH01000471.1 GCA_003242955.1 Candidatus Methylumidiphilus alinenensis | reverse complement strand
GTAGGATGCGCCGACGAAAGAGGCGCATCAATCGCGAATGATGCGCTTCAGCAAAGCTCATTTTGAGGCAAAAACGATAAATATAACCCCGTCATTATCGGCATGGATGCCGAAATCCAGCGACCATGGATGGCAAAACATTGATTACAAAGGGCTTAAATCCGTTGACTTGTTACCGTCCTTGGCCTGGATTTCGGCATCCATGCCGAAATGACGAGACTTTGAGCCAAAATGAGAATTTCTGGATATGAAAGAGCAGACAAACTCCCTCAGGTATTATCTAGGCAGCGGTCTTGTCCTGTTGCTTGCCACGTTAATGAACCTTGCCTACGGTGCGGTAACGCCATCTTCGGGCAATTATCAGCTTTCTGCCAGTGTGATGGGCAGCGGAGGCGTTTATCAACAATCCGCCCATTACGGGCTAAATAGCACATCAGGCCAGCCTTCGCCGGTTGGGGTTTCTGCAAGCACTGCCTTCCACTATGCCAGTGGCTTTTGGCATGACTATTCGCCTAGTTTTGCCGCCGTCAATTTTGCCCTGTCTGTGACCAATCAAAACTCCCAAGGCGGCACGGTGGCAAGCAACTCTGGCGGCATCAATTGTGGTTTAATCTGCAATCAAGAATTTGTTTTAAACACCGTTGTCACGCTAACCGCCACCCCACAAACCGGCTACAGCTTTGCCGGTTGGACGGGCGATTGCACTGGAACAGCACTGACGTGTAGCTTGACCATGGCTAAAGCCCATTCCTTAACTGTTAATTTTGCGGCTAATCAAACCATTAGCTTTGCGTCAGCACCGGTGGTGGTGGTCGGCGGCACAGGCACGGTTTCTGCCACGGGCGGCGGGTCAGGGAACCCGGTGATATTCAGTTCGACGACGACGGGGGTGTGTAGTGTGAACGGCAGCACGGTGACTGGGCTGTCGGCTGGCACTTGCATCATCGCCGCTGACCAAGCCGGCAACGCCAATTACAACGCCGCGCCCGAGGCAACGCAGACCATAACCATTGGCAAGGGCAGCCAAACCCTATCCTTTGGCGCAGCCCCTTCGATCGGCATCGGTGGCAGTGGCACAGTCTCGGCGACGGGGGGCGCAACGGGCAACCCGGTGATATTCGGTTCGATGACACCCAGCGTTTGTTCGGTTAGCGGAAACTTCGGTAGCGTGGTGACCGCAGTGGCGGCTGGCACTTGCACTATTCAGGCCGACGAGGCGGGCGACAACAATTACAATGACGCCACACCGGCCAAGCTGAGTTTCAGCATTGCAAAAGCCAACCAAGTGATTATATTTGATGCTCCGCCTCTAGTGACCGTGGGCAACTGTGCAACGATGACTGCCATAGGCGGTGCATCCGGCAACCCGGTCGTGTTTTCTGCGTCTACGTCGCAGACACCCGTTTGCGTAACGACGGGTTCCAATGGCAGCACGGTTTGTGGTTTGAAGACCGGCCCATGCACCCTTATTGCCAACCAAGCCGGCAACGCTAATTATAATGCCGCACCGCAAGTGACGCAGACCTTTAGCGTAATCCCTGGACTTGCGCTGACCGTCAGCAATGCCAATGCCACCTTCGGGAATGTTATCAGTAATGTCGGTGGGATTAACTGCGGGGCGAATTGCAGTGCTAGCTTCCCCAGCGGGAGCTTAGTCACGCTGACCGCCATACCGGTCAGCGGATACCAGTTTACCGGCTGGGGCGGGGCTTGCAGCGGCTACGGGAATTCATGCACGGTCACAATGAGTACGGCGCAAACCGTCACCGCCAAATTTGCCGTGTTCAAGATTCACCAGCCGGTTTGGAAACGGATGATAAAATCAATCACTCAAGGGGGTGGTTGAATTGAGGGAAAATACAAGACTGGACTCGCCCTAGATTTTTAAGCTATGCTTCTGCTACAGCGTTTTAATTGTTAAAAGTTTTAACTAATAATGGACATCCAAAACCAGCTATTTTTGAAACGTCATATACAGTAAAATCATACGATAATTAAGATGCTATCTGATGTTGAAAACGCTGTATGATTAAATCAAACCTAGACGATCTATCCAAACGCTTGTCCGCCGCCGTTCCATCTGGCTTTTCTGCCATTGGCGCGGACTTGGACAAGACGTTTCATGCCATCCTGCAAGGGGCATTTGAGAAAATGAACCTAGTCAGCAGGGAGGAGTTCGAAGCGCAAAAAGCCGTTCTGGCCCGCACCCGCAAAAAGTTGGAAGAACTGGAGGCGAAGGTGTCAGAACTGGAACAGCGGACGTCCTGAGCCACTGAAGCCTCAGGTCGGCAGGATGCGATGAGTCTAGCCGTCGTCTATGCCCGTGGACGTGATGGCATTGCCGCGCCCTTGGTGACGGTGGAAGTCCATCTCTCCAATGGACTGCCTAACTTTTCCATCGTCGGCCTTCCAGAAACTGCCGTCAAGGAAAGCAAGGACCGGGTGCGCGGCGCATTGCTCAACTGCCAGTTTGAATTTCCCCAGCAACGCATCACCGTCAACATGGCACCAGCCGATATCCCTAAGGAAGGCGGACGATTCGACTTGGCTATCGCTTTGGGGATATTGGCCGCTTCCGGCCAACTGCAAAAAAAGGGGCTAGATAAAATGGAATGTCTAGGTGAACTCTCCTTGGGAGGGGAATTGCGGCCTGTGGTCGGTGCTTTGCCCGCCGCCATCCAAGCCCGACAGGCGGGCAGACAATTGATCCTGCCCCGTGAAAATGCTGCCGAAGCCGCTTTAGCCAGTAACGTGGAAGTCATCCCCGCCTCCCATTTATTGGAAGTTTGCTCGCACCTTAATGGTCAGCGGAGGATAGAATTCCAGCCGGAAGCCCCGCCCGTAACCGTTACAGCCGAACTGCCCGATTTAGCCGATGTGCATGGGCATTACCAGGCCAAGCGGGCATTGGAAATTGCCGCTGCCGGTCGGCACAACCTATTGATGCTAGGACCGCCTGGAACCGGCAAATCCATGCTGGCGTCCCGCCTGCCCGGCATACTTCCACTGCTAAGCGAAGAAGAAGCATTGGAAAGCGCTGCCGTAGCCTCAGTCAGCGATGTCGCCTTCGACCCCCGGCGTTGGCGGGAGCCTCCCTACCGCTGCCCGCACCACACCGCTTCGGCTCCGGCCATGGTGGGCGGTGGTAGTAACCCTAGGCCAGGCGAGATATCCCTTGCCCATAATGGTGTTTTGTTTTTGGACGAACTGCCCGAATTCGACCGTCGGGTTTTGGAAGTCCTGCGCGAACCGCTAGAGACCGGCATCATCACTATTTCCCGTGCCGCACGACAAGCAGACTTCCCCGCCCGCTTCCAACTCATCGCCGCCATGAACCCTTGCCCTTGTGGCTACTTGGGCGACCCATCGGGTCGCTGCCATTGCACGTCCGAGCAAGTACAGCGCTATAGGGCCAGAATTTCCGGCCCGCTGTTGGATCGTATCGACATGCACATTGAGGTACAGCGAGTACCTCACGAAGTATTGCGGGCTGGCAGCATTGGCGGCGAGGAAACCAGCGCAATGGTGCGTGAACGTGCCGTGAAGGCGAGACAACGGGCGGTGCAGCGCGGCGGCCATGCCAATGCCCAACTCACGCCGCAACAAATCAAGCGGTATTGTGTGTTGGACGAAAAAACCCAAAACCTCCTGGAGCGGGCCGTGGACAAGCTGGGGTTATCTCACCGGGCCTATCATCGCATCCTCAAACTGGCTCGCACCATCGCCGATTTAGCCGGGTCGGAAAATATTCAAATCGCCCATGTCAGCGAAGCGATATCTTACCGGAAGCTGGATCGGATACCTGCGGGCAGATGAGGACGAGCCATCGAAAATTTTGCTTCTCAAGAACTTACCAGGTTGACAGGAGTCACACAGTAAGAAAATCCTCTTACATCCTTCTGCCCACAAGGAGATTGGCTTGATTTTATGTTGTCATCACGGTGTCATGGCTGCCCATAGATATAATGACTTATTTAACTCTGGAGTAACATGGTTACTCAATACCTGAAAGAATTATCCGGAATCCAAGCATGAGCTTCAAAACCCCCGATCTGTGCGACAAGTTTGTCGATAAAATCCACCATTTGCAGGTTGCCGATCCTATCTTTAAATCCTTTGGCGGTACACAGACCTTCTGTGGCAGAGTCACTACGCTGAAAATATTCGAGGATAATGCGCCGCTAAGGCAAGTGCTGGAAGAAAAAGTAGAAGACAGGGTGCTAGTGATAGATGGCGGCGGCTCACACCGCTGCGCCCTATTCGGTGGCAATTTGTCCAAGTTAGCCAGCGACAATGGTTGGAGCGGCATCATAGTCTACGGGTGTATACGCGACTCAGTGGAAATCTCTAAACTACCCATCGGAGTTCTCGCCTTGCATACCCATCCAATGAAAAGCAATAAACGCGGCGGTGGCGACCGGGATTGCCTGATTACTTTCGCCGGGGTGAATTTTCGCACCGGAAGTTATCTCTATGCTGACGAAGACGGCGTGATTGTCGCCGACGATAAGCTGGTTTGAGGTGTGTCATGGGACATCGACTCTCCAAAATTTACACCCGCACCGGCGACGACGGTACGACTGGGCTTGGTGACGGCAGCCGAGTGGCTAAAGATAGCCTGCGTGTCGATGCTTATGGAACAATAGACGAAATGAATAGCCACCTAGGACTGGTCCTTGCCTATGAAATACCGACCAATTTGCGCGAAGCACTCAGCGAAATTCAGCATTTACTGTTTGATCTTGGCGGGGAACTTTGCATTCCCGGCACTGTTTTAATCAAACCGGAGCATGTGGAATGGTTGGAGCAAGAACTGGATAAGCTTAACGACGAATTGCCCATGCTCAAAGAATTCATCTTGCCCGGTGGCAACGCGCCTGCTGCCGCCTGCCACATCTGCCGCACCGTCTGCCGTCGCGCCGAACGCCTGATGGTAGGGTTGTCGCGGGGGGAAGCAGTCGAGCCGGCATCCCTCGCCTTTGTGAACCGTTTGTCGGACTTTCTTTTTGTCGCAGCCCGCGTACTTGCCCGGGCTGACGGCGGTGAAGTGCTTTGGCGGGGGAGGATATAAGATCAGACCGACGCGGTTTTAACAACCGAATCTATCTGATAGATTGATTACAAACCGCCGAAGTGACACAATTCGGTCTATTCAATTCTTAAATAAAACAGTCATATCCAATGGAAATTATTCTTGCAAATCCTAGAGGCTTCTGTGCCGGCGTAGACCGTGCCATTGAAATTGTCGAACGTGCCATCGAAGAATTCGGTGCGCCTATCTATGTGCGCCACGAAGTTGTCCATAACCGCTACGTTGTCGATGGACTGCGCGAGCGGGGGGCAGTCTTCGTTGAGGAATTGTCAGAAGTCCCGGAAAACTCCACCGTCATCTTCAGTGCCCACGGCGTTTCAAAGCATATCCAAACGGAAGCTCGGGAACGCGGATTGAAGGTGTTTGATGCCACTTGCCCGTTAGTGACCAAAGTCCATATCGAGGTCCACGCCCACGCCAACGAGGGGCGTGAAATCGTTTTCATCGGTCACACAGGCCATCCCGAAGTGGAAGGCACCATGGGCCAGTATGCCAACCCCAATGGCGGCATTTACTTGGTCGAGTCCCCTGCCGATGTGTCCACGCTTGAGGTCAAGAAGCCAGACAATCTCGCCTATGTAACCCAGACGACGCTTTCCATAGATGATACCCAGGCAATCGTTGTCGCTTTGCGTGAACGCTTCCCCAAAATCATCGGGCCGAAGAAGGACGACATTTGCTACGCCACCCAGAACCGCCAAGACGCAGTGAAAACCTTGGCTAACGATTGCGATGTCATTTTAGTGGTCGGTTCGCCCAATAGTTCAAACTCCAACCGGCTTCGGGAAATCGCCGAAAAGCTAGGCAAAGGCTCTTACCTAATTGACGATGCCAAGGAGCTTAAACATGAATGGGTGGAAGGGGCAAACAAAGTGGGTGTCACTGCCGGTGCATCGGCACCGGAAATCCTTGTTAAAGAAGTCATAGCCCAACTAAAGGCATGGGGCGGCAAAGTGGTGACTGAAAACATCGGCATAGAGGAAAAGGTCGTGTTTTCGTTGCCCAAGGAGTTGCGAGCCAGATAAAGCTCATTTGATTTTTATCGATCAGCACCATGATTTTGGCTTAAACCGGTGCGCTAGACGCAACTTTAAAATTTTAAGAACCCTTTTGGAGGACACAATATGTCGTGTACAGCGATGGACTTGGTCGCAGAGGCCAAACAACACATTCGTGAAATTGATGTGGCCCAAGCCATGCAATCATTGGAAAAATTTCAAGTGTTAGATGTTCGGGAGCCAGCCGAATACGCCGCAGGTTGCCTGCCGAGGGCAATTAATATTCCGCGCGGTGTATTAGAATTTAAAATTGACGTGCATCCCTCTTTCCAAGGCAAGCAGGATGAGGAAATTCTGGTTTACTGTTTAACAGGCGGACGCTCCGCCCTAGCTGTTGAGGCGTTGCAAAAACTGGGTTGGAGCCATTGTGTGAGCTTAGCCGGCGGTTTCAAAAGCTGGCAACAGGCTGGAGGAAGGGAAATAAGTCCGGCTGCATAGGCTAACAGGTTAGCCATAATGCCAAAGACCGAAAGGTTTAAACACACCCCATATTAGGTAATTAGTATGGCGATTTCTCCCTTGTAACGCCAAAAATGGACAGCCATGAAAGCGTATATTAAATTGATAAATAGAAAATATTCGCTCAATGCATCTGCTGTTATTGGAGTGATAAGGGAGTAATAGATGTTGTAATAATTTAAATCATGAAAAAGCATTTACTATCGGCGATCTTAGTCGGGTTTTACGCCCTGTTCCAATCCCTCTTGCCAGTTGCCTGGGCCGGGGCAAACCAGTGGACAAGCATTGGGCCGGATGGGGGAGGGGTCGCAGCCTTGGTAATTTCCCCGTCCAATCCGACCACGCTCTATGCCAACACTGGCAATGGCAGTCTGTACATTAGCACCAACGGCGGGGGAAGTTGGAGCATAGCCGGTCTCACCGGTCCACAATCTGCGACGAGCGTCAATATACTAAGCGTCGACCCGTCCAACCCATCCACGGTCTATGTCGGAACTTACATCGGGTTGTTCAAGAGTACCAACGGCGGGGGGAGTTGGACTCAGGCCAACACTGGCTTGCCAACTAATAACGGTGGATCTGCCGCAACCTTACTGGCCATCGACCCGTCCAAACCGTCCACGCTCTATGTGGGGACAAATATTAGCGGGGTGTATAAAAGCAACGACGGCGGGGTGAGTTGGACTCCGGCCAACACTGGCTTGCCAATGAATGCGTCTGTCACAACCCTTGCCATCGCTCCGTCCAATCCAACAACGCTTTATGTGGTAACCGTCAGCACTAACAATGGAATAGTCTATCCGCAACCTAGTAGTATGGTATACAAGAGCACCGATGGCGGAGGCAGTTGGAACCCACTCAACATCAACTTGCCAACTGCGACGAGTGTCACAACCCTGGCTATCGACCCGTCCAGCCCAAACACTATTTATGCGGGAATCCTTCCCAACGGAACAGGTACCATTGGAGTGATAAAGAGTACGGATGGCGGGGTCAGTTGGAGCCTGGCCAGCACTGGTCTTACCGCCAACGCTGTGTCGGCTTTGGTCATCGACCCATCCAACCCAACGACGCTTTATGCCGGTACTAATAGCGGGGTATTCAAAAGCACTAATGGCGGGAGTTGGAATCTGGCCAGCACTGGCCTTCCGTCTACGCAAGCCACCAGCGTAACCATCGACCCGTCCAACCCATCCACCCTCTATGTAGGAACTAACAGCGGGGTGTTCAAGAGCACCGACGGCGGGGTGAGTTGGAACCCGGCCAGTAAAGGCATTGTAGCGTCTGCCGCCAACTTTGCCATCGACCCTTCCAACCCGAATACACTTTATCTAGTGACTTATAATGTTAATGGCGACGGGGTGTACAAAAGTACTGATGGCGGGGGAAGTTGGAACTTGGCCAGCTTTGGCCTATCAATGCCGACAGTGGTCAGGACCTTGGTCATCAACCCTTCCAACTCGGCCACGCTCTATGCAGGAACGAACAACGGGGTGTATAAGAGCATTGACGGCGGAGGAAGTTGGAACTCGGCCAGCATTGGCCTGCCAACTGATGGAAGTGTCCAAATCTTGGTCATCGCCCCGTCTAATCCAGCCACGCTCTATGCGCTGACTTCTGGAACTGCGGGCATCGGACTGTTCAAAAGCACCGATGGAGGAAATAGTTGGAGCCAAACTTACACCAATTCAGCTTACCCGTATGTCGCCGCCTTGGTTATCGACCCATCCGACCCGGCTACACTCTATGCATTAACGGGTTTCTCCGGGGTGTATAAAAGTACTGATGGCGGGGCAAGCTGGTTTCCGGCCAACACTGGCCTATCGTCAGCGTATGTTTATACGCTGGCCTTGGCTCCCTCCAATCCAGCCACGCTCTATGCGGGAACTGACAGCGGAGTGTATAAGAGTTCTAATGGCGGGGGGAACTGGAGCCCAGTCTACACTAACCCGCAAACGTATGTTGCCGACCTAGTCATCGACCCGTCCAACCCGTCCACGCTCTATGCGGGAGCCAATACGTTAACAGATGGAGGGATATATAAGAGCACCGATGGCGGGGCGAGTTGGCATCCGTTCAACACCACCGGGCTCCCCGCTACAAATGTCATGACCCTAGTCATCGACCCGTCCAACCCTGCCACGCTCTATGCACTAACTAGTGTTGGAGGGGCGTTTAAGTTTACCAGCGTGGATTTGCCAACCGAATGCCTTTTTGCATGGGCTGAGAAAAATTATTCCGGCCTGTTTGCCCCGGCTAGCTCCACTACGGCAGTTTGGTTTCCTTACACCTATCGTCACTATACGGCAACGAAAGCCTATCTGGGCGTTTCCTCAATCGACAGTCATGTTTACTACGAAGGAGCCGATGGTAAAACGCAGGATGAAGGCCCGACATCCTATTGGTTTCCTCTGGCGGGTTGCAAGTAAGGATAGTAGGCGATGATGTATGCCAAATATCAATGTGTTACATGCGAATAAATTCGCACCTACAAGCATCCACCTGTTTCGATTTATGATCAAATTTTATCTACCTTGCCGGGTTTAGGATGATGTCCCGCCATTCCCACGATGAACATGAAATGGGCAGCGAAGACGGGATGCGCTTGGACAAATGGCTATGGGTGGCCCGTTTTTTCAAAACCCGCGCATTGGCCACCGAGGCCATCAATGGTGGCAAAATTCATATGAACGGTCAGCGCGCCAAGCCGGGGAAAGAAATCGGCCTTGGTGCGCGGCTGCAAATCAGCAAGGATCAGTATGTCTGGGATATTACCGTCACCGCCCTCAATGCCCAGCGCCGACCGGCCAAAGAAGCGGCATTGCTTTACGAGGAAACCCCGGAAAGCCGAGCTAAACGGCAAGCCGAGGTTGAACGGCGCAGGCTTGACCGCGAAATGGGGGTTCAGCCCGACCAGCGGCCCGACAAGAAAGACCGGCGGGTGATTCATCGGTTTAAAAGGGAGATGGGGGAGGCATAACAATGATAACATCCCTTGAAGGGATGTCCCCAAACAAAGCCATCATCTGGCAGCAATTCTCATTTTGGATAGAACACCGTCATACCGGCAGGGATTGCCGGTATCCAGAAGCCATGGATGGCAACCCGCCGCTCGCAAGTGTTTGATTCAGGTGAATTGCCAATCCGCAGCTTCACATCCTTGTGGACTGTATTCCGGCAATCCCTGCCGGAATGACGGCGTTTTGGAGTTTGCTGAAAGTACTTTGCTAATATATATACGCTTTGCTTTTAACGTTGCGTCGTTGCGCCTTTGCGTGAGGCAAAAAGAACTCATTCAGCGGCATGGTCAAGTCTTATATTGAGAACTGCAAAAAGAAAGTCTCACGCAACGGCGCAACGACGCAACGTAAAAGATTTGGTTATGGCGACGTGGTGATGAGAATGTCGTTTCAAAATGGAACAAACTGAACTGAAAAATTTACTTGAAAGTCTTTGCCGCACATTAAATGATAGACATTCATCTAGTGAAAAGTGTTTTGTAGAGAAATGGATTCTGCTTGATGGTGGGGGTACGGACTTGATTTCTTTTGAACGGACCGACTTTTCTGTTAGTGCTACGATATTTCGTACTAAAAACGAAACTCCATATATTCAGCTTTTAAATTATATAGAAGGACTTGAACCAGTCCGGGTAATTGTACCTATAGCCGGTTATAATACTAAGCCAGAACAGTTAGTAACTAAGCTTTTGAAACGAGCATATGTTGCATCTGAAGAAAAGTTTGATGCTGATAGACTTTTTCATAGTCTCATTGAATTCTTGGCACTTCTCTCAAAAGAGTCCCACGACTTTTCTGCTGTAGGGCGGCTCCTTGGTGTTTGCCTGGATGTGGACTGCATTGAGTTATCAGAAGAAGTTAACTTAGTCAGGCTTGATAACGATGCAATTAATGAACGTCAACCTGAAATTAGAAACTTATCAAGTCATCCAGTAATCCTTGATTATTCAAATTCAAATGTAGAAATTAGAATAAGGAAGACGTTTCAGATAGTTCCACATAGTGAACATTCTTATTTTAATATTGGAAACAAGGCGCGTGAAGAGTTTAGCAATATAATTGATTTGGTTGTTAAAACAATTAAATTATATAGAACAGGGGTTTATTATATTTATCCTAGATCGTTTAGCTCCCCTTTAGTTGAAGGTGGTGAATCTTTTCCTATGGATATTAAATATATTCGTCCTTCGGATATTCAAAAATTTAATGAATCTGATGCTGGGAAGTTAAAAGAATCATTTCTACTAGTAAAAGATACTATCCAAAATGACCAAGTGCTTGCTCGTTCGTTCTCGCGCTTCTTGATTGGGGTGGATGAGCGTATAGCAGAGGAGAGAATTGTAGATTTTGTCATCGCATGGGAGTCAATTTTGTTGACCTGTAAAGGGGATTCTATAAAAGCCGAACAAATCTATAGGTTTTCCCTTAATGGTGCAGCTTTGTTGTCCTTTGTCGATTCTTCTTTGAATTTTATAGAGATGAAAGAGTTTATGACAAATTGCTACAATATAAGGTCAAATATTGTACATGGTGCTGATAAAAGTAACAATAATAAAATATTAAAAAAACTGAATTTTATAAGCCTTGATGCAGTGAATACAAGAATTTCTGAACTGTATAGAAAAACAATATCGAGGCTTGCTTCGATTGATATTAATGAACGACCCTACAAAGCAGAAAATGGATGGGAAATACTGCTTAGACAAAAATCAGTTTAAAGTACTGAGTAATAATGAAGTATGGGATAACGTCTTGCCATTTACCTTCAACAAGGCAAATCAAGTTATTTCGATAAATTGGCCTTGGTCATCGTTCAGCCCACCAAAAATGTGGAGTGCGGCGACTTGTCGCCGCTTTCCGAACCATGCGGCGACGAGTCGCCGCACTCCACAAACTCACCCATCGGACTGAACGATGACCAAGGCCGATAAATTTCTAAATTACTAGAATATAGGTTATAAACCCATGTCATACAGTGATTTCACACTCAAGCAAGCTAAAGACAAGCTTGGATTGAAAATAATCGAAGACAGAGACTTGTTTTCGACGATTGGAGAAATAGCAATCAGTGAGTTATTATCGGCTACATTGAAATATAACATTCCGCTTGCGATGGCGGTTGGAACTGAAAAAGCCCGTTCAGAGCTTATTATTGCGAATGTCTTACTAGAAGTCAGAAAAATACTTAATAACCAGATTAGCCTGTTTTCGGGAGTCATTTTTGATGTTGACAAGGAAAAGGGGCTTGCAGGATTCTGCGATTTTATCATCAGCCAATCAACAGAGCAGTTTTATCTGAGCGCACCTATCATTGCTGTTGTTGAAGCAAAAAATGAAAATATCGTCGGTGGGTTGGGGCAATGCATAGCAGAGATGTATGCGTCATATCTATTCAATGAAAAAGAAGGTTTACGGCTTCCTTCGGTGTTCGGCGCGGTGACCACTGGAAATGCTTGGAAGTTTTTGAGACTAGAAAATAATAACGTGTACATTGATATTAAAGATTACTATATTGACGCTATTAACAAAATTGTAGGTATTCTTGTTGAAATGGCAAAGCAAAATGCCTAGTTACAGCGTTTTCTATATTTATTAGTCACTTAATGTACATCCATGTCGGCAACCCCTTGCCGCCAAAGATGAACAAAGTAATCAATCGACATTAAAAACGCTGTAATTTTATGGACATTCCCCGCACAATCTTCACCGTCACCGAACTCAACGGCTCAGTGCGCTTGTTGTTGAGCAGCCATTTCGGCATCATTTGGGTGGAGGGCGAAATCTCCAACCTAGCCCAGCCTTCCTCGGGGCATCTCTACTTCACCCTTAAAGACCATGATGCACAAGTGCGTTGTGCGCTGTTTCGCGGTCCTGCGCGGGGCTTGGGTTTCAAACCCGCCAACGGCATGAGGGTGTTGGCTAGGGCACAAGTGAGCCTGTACGAGCCACGCGGCGAATACCAATTGATTGTCGATTATTTGGAGGAAGCGGGCGACGGCGCATTGCGACGGGCTTTTGAAGCATTGAAAGCCAAACTGGCAGGGGAAGGTTTGTTCGATAGTGACCGCAAACGGGCCATCCCCGTTCCGCCAAACTGTGTAGGCGTCATCACCTCCCCCACTGGCGCGGCGGTGCGGGATATTCTCACCGTGCTTAAGCGCCGTTTTCCCGCCCTGCCAGTCATTCTATTCCCAGTCAAGGTACAAGGCACAGAAGCTAAGCACGACATCGCTCAAGCCATTGCCTTGGCTGACCGTTTGCAGTGCTGCGATGCCTTGATCCTTGCGCGGGGTGGCGGTTCGCTGGAAGATTTATGGGCATTTAACGAGGAAATGGTAGCGCGGGCGATGGCTGCCTGCTCCATCCCCATCGTCTGTGGTGTAGGCCATGAAACTGACGTGACCATTGCCGATCTGGTTGCTGATCTGCGCACCCCGACGCCCTCCGCCGCCGCAGAAGCAGTCAGCCCCGACGGCGGCGAGTGGTTGGCGCACTTTATCCGCTTGGAGGGCCGCTTGCGGCATCAAATACGGATAAAACTGAAGCACGAAGCGCAATTACTGGCCCATGTGCTTAAACGCCTTGGGCTAGCCCACCCGGAAAAGCAAATGCAGCGCAATGCACAACGGCTAGACGAGTTGGAATTGCGCTTAAACCGGGCAGTTCTCGCTAATCTGGCCAAGCGTGATGCCAAACTGCAAACTTTGACGGCAAAGCTTGACAGCCAACATCCCGCCCAGCGCATAAAACTGCTGGAAACCCGGCAAGGCGCATTAAGCCGTAGGCTGGTGGCAGTCATTGCCAGCCTGTTAGAAAGGCGGCGGCAAACGATCAAAGCCTGTGGCGAAAAACTCCATGCCGTAAGCCCCTTGGCAACCTTGGAAAGAGGATATGCCATTGCCAGCCGTAGCCGGGACGGGAATATCTTGCGCACCATCAATGATGCGCCTATTAGTGAGTTGCTTGAGATACGCCTAACCGACGGTGTGCTTATCGGGCAAGTGATGGACAAGCGAGGGAAGGAATCAACGTGATGTTGGATTGCAAGGTTTTTCTCGTGAATACTTTAAAAATTTACTGGAAGCCTGTTTGAATGTTAGAATAAAGTTTCTATGGTCAATGTACTACTGGTTGATGATCACGAACTGGTTCGAACCGGCATCCAGCATTTATTGGATGGGAATGAATCGGTCAATGTTACCGGCGTGGCGAGTTCGGGTGAAGAGGCAATCAAGATGGTTGATTCCTTACTACCCGATATTGTATTGATGGATATTTACATGCCGGGGATAGGCGGCATGGAAGCCAGCCGAAGAATCAGCCAGAGGCATCCAAGTGTGAAAATAATCATACTGACTGTTTTGGCCGATGGCCCCGTGCCTCAGCAGATGCTGAGCGCGGGTGTGCAGGGTTACGTCACCAAAACTTGCTCTATCTCTGAACTTATTGCCGCAATCAAGGCAGTGTCAGTAGGGGGGAGATATTTATGCCATGAAATGGCGAGCAAATTGGCACTGTCCAGTCTAGCAACAAACAAGGGTTCGCCGTTTGAAGAGCTTTCCCACCGAGAGTTGCAAGTCGTGCTAATGACATTGCAAGGCCGTGATTTGAGTGAAATCGCCCAGGCATTGGTTATCAGCCCGAAAACCGTGAGCACTTACCGCAGCCGGGTGTACGAAAAGCTGGCTGTGAAAAATAACGTTGAGCTAATGCGTTTAGCCTTCAAGTATAATATCGCCATAGATTCGGTTTAACTGAAAGCTGGTTGGAAGATAATAAGATTTTTTGAATTTAGCCTCGGTGGTGAAATTGGTAGACACAAGGGACTTAAAATCCCTCGCCTTAACCGGTGTGCCGGTTCGACTCCGGCCCGAGGCACCATAAATAACAAAGGGTTGCATTGATGCAACCCTTTTTTATTGCCAGTGTGATGCAATTTTGATGCAGCCATAAAAAAGGCATTTAATCTTTCAGACTATGTTTGTCGGGTATCAGTAGTTATGGCCACATTTATTAGACGACCCTCCGGGTGGTTGGCGCAAATTCGCCGCACCGGTCACAAATCAATTTCCAGAACTTTCGATACAAAAGTGGAAGCGGAGCGATGGGCGCTATCCGTCGAGGCAACCATGGGCCAAGGAAAGTATGTTGACACCCGCGAGGCCGAATCTACCACACTCATTGAATGCCTGGATCGTTACGGACGGGAGGTTACACCCTCCAAGAAAGGCGCATCGCGTGAAATGATCCGGATTGGCACCCTGAAGAAAACCCCTTTTGCCGAGAAGTCGATTGCTGCGGTGCGGTCAACGGATGTTGCAGCTTGGCGGGATGCCCGGCTTCAATCGGGGACGGCAGGAAATACCGTGCGCCTAGATCTCGCACTTCTTTCGCATCTTTACACCATTGCAATCAAAGAATGGGGGCTGCCTGTAACGAATCCTGTAACCAACATACGAAAACCGCCTGTCGGAAAACCGAGAGATGAACGTTGCCTCCCGCATCAGGAAGAGACGATTCTTTCAGCGTTGGACAAAATACACCCTGAGCTTCGTATTTGGTCGATTGTGGCCGTTGAGACAGGCATGCGGCGAGGGGAGATTTATTCACTGAGGAAGGAATGGGTGCGAGGTCGCGTAGCGTATCTGCCAGACACCAAAAACGGCACTGCCCGCCAAGTCCCCCTCTCCTCGCGGGCTAGGGAGGCACTTTCGCAGCTTCCCACCATGCTGGATGGACGAATGTTTCCCCTAAACCTTGATTATGTGACTCGGCAATTCTCAGAGGCGGCCGATACGGCAGGCTTCCCTAAAATCACCTTCCATGTACTGCGTCACGAAGCCACCTCCCGTTTTTTCGAGCGAGGTCTTAACATGATGCAAGTTGCAGCGATTACGGGCCACAAAACAATGGTAATGCTTCGACGGTACACGCATTTGCAGGGTGAGGATTTGGCAAGCTTACTGGGCTAACCCAAACTTATTGGGAACGAGTGGATTTAATGGGCCAGTCTCGGCCGTCCTGGCTTGGACTTTTGCTTAGACGGTACGGGTTGTGATTCGAATTGAGCCGGGGTTAATTTTGCGGCCCATTCTTCCAAATCAACGCGACGCCAAAATACAAGGCCATCAATTTTCACGGGCGGAGGAAATTTTCCCGACTCCATGTGTCGCCGTATTGTCGTTTTTGACATACCGATCACTTCCACCACTTCGTCCAACTTCAGGAGAATCTTTACCATCTCTGCTTCCTGCGCTTCTCGAAGTAAAATTGTACAGACAAGACTGCGACGAAAGCCCAACCAAAAATAACCTTGTGATCACCAGGAAAACCAGAACGTTTAGTAAACGCAAGAAGAATAAAGCGTATGGCAACGTGCCATCCGGCAAATCGGACTAGGGGAGATTTCATGATAAAGTAATCACCAAGATTCGATAACATTGGATTAATGTTACTAACTTGGAATGTCTTTGTGATTTAAAAAGATTACCGCAGGGCTAATCATTTTAAGGAGTCGTGCTATCTACACCCACACACCTCAAGACTGCCGCCAGCGAGTGAATTGTTGGCTGAGTTTTGGAGATTGGAAAAGGATGCGGAAAAAATGTTGGAGGGGTTGGTGCAACGATAAAACAGCTTGTTGAAGGGTCGAGAAAGATGCTAAATTAGATGCTCAATTAAACATCATTGAAGGCATGAAATGTCACAGATTAGCCCTTTGGAAGACATACGCTCTGTCACCGATCTGAAACGCAATACTCGTGAAATTCTCGACCATCTCCATGAATCAGGAAGACCGGTCTTTTTAACTGTGAATGGCAGGGCCGATTCCGTGCTGCTGGATGTCCGCGCCTATGAAAAGTTGCTACAAGCAGGTAATTTAGCGCAACTTCTCGCCCCAGCAGAACGCGACATTGTAGGTGGAAAAACCCGCCCCATGCGCGAATTTATTGAAGAGTTCAAGCGTGACCGAAAAATACCGGGTTGAGATCACGGCGACTGCCGAGGCGGATGTCGCCGAAATCTGGGAATACATCGCCCAAGACCATCCGGAGACCGCGACGTGCTTCATCCATCACTTGGAAGAACAAATCGAAACCTTGGAAGAATTCCCTGAGCGTTGCCCTAATATTCCCGAAAATAATGCGCTTGGCACTGCCTATCGGCATCTGCTTTTTGGAAATTACCGAAGCATTTTCAAAATATCTGGGGACAGAGTAATCGTTTTGCGAGTGCTGCATGGCTCACGGTTGTTGGATTTGGGGATGTTGGAGAAGTCATGATGAGTGCCAACGAAAATAACCCACTTGCACCTTGGCTTAGTCAACTTCCATACGAATGGGGTTGTAATCGACTTGATTATGTAGCCAATGTGCTTTTTAGCAACGTAGATAAGCACACACTTGACGACGAAACACCAGTAAGGCTGTGTAATTATGTAGATGTCTATAAAAAGAATCTTATTACCAACTCCATTGATTTCATGGAAGCAACAGCAGAACCAAGGGAAATCTCCAAGTTTCAGATTAAACAAGGAGATGTGCTTGCAACCAAAGACTCCGAAACATCAGACGATATAGCAATTCCAGCACTGGTTGCCGAAGAATTACCCGGCGTCCTATGCGGTTACCACTTAGCACTAATTAGGCCCCGTTCTCGACGCATTAGTGGCGCATTTCTTTACTGGCTGCATGAGTCAAAACCATTTCGTGCGCAATACGAAGCCAAAGCAGTCGGAGTTACTCGGTTTGGACTTTCACAACATACATTTAGGGAATTGCTTATTCCGCTGCCTTCTATTCAGGAACAACAGCGCATTACTGAATTTCTGAATGCAAGCTGCGCAGCGATAGATGCCGCTGTCGCCGCCAAGCGCAAACAGCTTGAAACGCTGGATGCCCTCGCCAATGCCATTATTCATCATACTGTAACCCAAGGATTGAATCCAACAGTCGAGATGAAACCATCGTACCTAGATTGGCTTGCGGAAGTCCCTGCCCATTGGTGCGTTCAGCAAATTAAGCGCAAGTGTGTGCTTGTTCGTGGTCAGTTTACTCACCGCCCTAGAAACTCACCCAGCGCTCTACGATGGCGAATACCCATTTGTCCAAACCGGAGACATCTCAGCCGCCAGAAAATACATCCTGACTTACTCGCAAACCCTCAATGAATCGGGTTTGAGCGTAAGCAAAATATTTCCGCGAGGAACATTGGTCATGTCTATTGCTGCCAATATTGGCGATGTGGCTATTCTTGATTTCGAGGCTTGTTTCCCTGATAGCATGATTGGAATGGTAAATATTCGACCAACCCGTCTTCGAAAATTACCGGATCAGCCCATTTTTGAAGCCTTTTTCCAAGGGATACAGCCATACGTCCTTGATGGGAACGCTCTGCTTGCCGGATGGGCCGAGCTTGCCGCGCCCCTGGGTCTGGCCGACATGAATCCAGTTGGCCGCCCGGTAACAGGTGCCCGTGAAGCGGTCCTTTTCGACAAAGGTTTCCAGCAGCAGCGGGCGGTAGCCATAGCGGTGCTGCCAGTCCCCCGGAAGCTGCCTGGCCGCCAGCCCCAATATTTTGGATGCGAGGTTGTTCGAGCATACCCATGGCAGGATTAGAAAACGGGCGTTGTTGACGACGAGGTGGAGGTTTCTCTGGCGTTGCCCGTGGCCCCAGCCGATGAAGCAGTCGCGCGGGGCGCACTGCCAGGCGGCGGCGCCAAAGCCCAACAGCGCGACCAGGCGGCCTCCGGCGCTGACCCAGTAGCGCAGTTGCGCACCGGGGAGGGTTTGGAAGCCGAGGTAGTGGTAGCGGTGGATGAATTCATTCCACAGGCGGGAGTCCGCACGACCGCCGACCGGCTGCA
>QJPH01000577.1 GCA_003242955.1 Candidatus Methylumidiphilus alinenensis | reverse complement strand
TCGCCGACAATCACACGCAGTGGATGGGATTGGAATTCAAACGTGGTTAGCCCGTTCGATGGCGTTTGGCTAGGGGCGTTCATGTTCAAACCCCCGTGTTGGTGAAATGGTGGGCGGCATGGGCGACCAAGGCGGGTTTGGAACCCGCCCCTACCAGCCGGTCGTCGGCTGCGTCCAGACGGGCGGCCAGCAGGAACAGGGCCAGCCAAGCGGCGACCGCCAGATGGTTCGATTCCAAGCAGCTCAACGCCAGGGAAGAAAGGGAATAGTCGGGTTTGCCGCCAACCAAGGCGGCGGACGGATTTTGGGCAGGGACGGTCATTGTGTGGCTCCAAAGCGAGATTGGTAGCCGCCACAATCGCTGCTAAACGATTGGTGGCGGGATGCAAGGGGTTAGCAGACCGGGCTTTGGCAACCGGCACACCCGAAGGTGTCCCCATGCACCCCACCAAGGAAAAAGCTGGAATTCGGGCGTAAAAAAAGCGCCGAAATCCTGAATGGAGGGCTCTGGGTGCGCCAAAGTTAAACGGGCTGCTAAACCCATCCCTTGCCTGTTGCAAGGATGGGAAAAGCCTAGCACTGCTTTTTTCCGAAAGCAAGCTGGTACATGAAAAATATTTTTGAGCCGGGGCGGGAAAGTTGGTATTGTGGGTGGCATGATTAAGACATTCGCAGACAAAGCCACTGCCGCAGTTTTCGCAAACGAACGTGTGCGCGGGTTTCCCCCTGGTGTGTTCCAAGCGGCAAGGCGCAAATTGGAAGTGTTGGACAAGGCTGGGCAGATCGAGGATTTGCGTGCGCCACCCGGCAACCGGCTGGAAAAGTTGTCTGGCAACCGTGAAGGCCAGTGGAGCATCCGCATCAACAGCCAGTGGCGCGTGTGCTTCCGCTTTGCCGAAGGGAACGCTTATGACGTTGCAATCGTTGACTACCATTAAGGTAATACCACCATGACCATCCGCAGAGAAGAGCTGGACACCCTTGATTTTTCCGACGTTGCCGACACTCGCCAAGGTAAGCTCCCGCCCATCCATCCCGGCGAAATCCTGCGCGAAGAGTTCCTTGTCCCGCTCGGAATGGGGGCGGGCGACCTTGCCCTCGCACTCAATGTGCCTGCCCAAGCCATTGACTGCATCGTGCGTGAAACAAGCCCGATTACCCCTGACCTGGCCCTTCGCCTTGCCCGCTACTTCGGCTCCCCCCCGGAATTCTGGCTCAATTTGCAAACCGCTTATGATTTGAGCATGGTACGTCAACAGGCGTTCGCCGCTATTGAACGGGAAGTTTTGCCCCGTAAAGCGGCTTGAGACTGACCCAAATATCTGCCGACAAGTTTTTGGATCTGTGCGATTCAACTTCAACCACCCAATCCCCGAACTTGGCGTAAACGTGTAGCTGTTAAGTTTGTGGCTGTTAATGATCGCCATGAACAGCCCCGAATTGTAAAATGGAAAGTTGATTAAAGGCACAAGGATTGAATTATTTCTTGACATCCTTCGTTTCTTGCCTTGGCATGTCGGTCGAATATGTTCTCTCTGCAAATCGTCAGCTAAATCAGCAAATTTCAATAGCCTGTCGGCAAATGTCCCTCGACCAAATACGCGCCTGATCGACAGTACCAGTTCATCTTTCACAAATGGCTTCCATTTACCACCCTTAACTTTTCGCCCTTTTCCCGCACCAATTGCAGAACATAAGGCGATTTTCGATAAATAAACTACCTAAAGTAGAAGCGGCATCTTGCCGCTTTAAGCGGCTGGAAGCCGCTTCTACTTGGTATAAACATTCTTGGAAATCGCCTAACTGATGCAGTTCGACTACTTTGAAGTTTTTTAGGTAAGCTATTTGGCTTGATGCGCGTCGTCTGGCTATTTTATTTATTCCCATCATAATATCTCTCAAAATGTTAATAAACTTGATGCCATCATGCCCGTTCCTAGGGCCGTTTTAGTCATCAATCATAATATCTCACATGAACGTAACCAAAGGTTACACATACATTAAACTAAGGTTCTTTGTTTGGCAAGTGGCAGGGCATGATTTTTTTGCCATCGGCTTGACGTTGCTTTCCGGGCTGTAGCGTAGTTTTTTGCCGTCTGGCTGTGTTTGTATGTCAATTACTGCAAAACAGCCTGTACGCGCCCCTAATGCGCTAAAAAAGATTAAGATCTAAAGATTACAAACCCCAAAATCGACTTTAAACCTATGAATTATAAAATGATTACTTTTGTTACCGTTCCCAAAACCTCCCTATCCGTACTTTATGTGTGGTTTTCGGCGGGGGTCGGGAGGCTAAAAACCCCCTTATTTGGCTATATATTATCCCTACAAAAAGTGTTGTGTTCCTAAAAACTCCCTATTGAACCGCTATGTGTTCCTAAAAACTCCCTATTCCTGCCTGCCTGTGGATAACTTATTGTCCTTTAAAGGACATAAAATTTAGTGTCCTTATATGTGCCATTGCACCATAATAGATTGTCCGCACAATAATAGAGCTATATATGCATTATAATGGTGCGACGTTTAAGTCACTTTTTCTCCAGTTTTTGTCGTGTGTTGGCTTGCCTGACTTCATCGACAAACTCCGCTGCGGGGTGTAGAAGGTAAATGACCTCGACGATTTTTCGTTTGTTAACGTCGTCGAACACGGTTTGCCTGTCAAAGTCGCGCAAGACTTTCGCTTCGACCAGCTTCATCAAGGCCATTTCAACATCGTACCGGTTGCTCCTTTCCTCGCTGGAATTCAACAGATTGCTGTCGCGCTTGATCGTCGAGTAGCAAATTTTAAACGGGTTGCCGAAACGGCTGGCGAAGGTGAATTTAAGGTGAAGCTGCTTGAGCAGCCAGCGGGCCAGTTGAGTGGGCAGTTCCATCAAGGCGGCGTAGTCCTACTGCCGGTAAGTCTGCGCCCGGATGCCTCGCGTCACCAGCGGGTGGAACATCGCCCCCCAGAGGTCGCGGGTGGTATCCTTCGGGCGCTTCTCGAGCGGCATGTAAAACGGCATCTCCAAGGCAGGCAGATAGTTCGCCGCCATCATCGCCGTTTTCTCGCCATTTTCAATCTGGCAGATTATCAGGTGGCTCCTCGACAATATCGCCAGGCTCTGCAAAATCTGGTGATAGGAACGGCTGTGCCCGTGCGCCGCCAACTCCTCGCGCAATTCATACATCGAAAATGACACGCCCGAGCGCGGCTTGAGGTTCGGGTTCTCCTCGAAAAAACTTTGCATCTGTTTAAGGGCAATCTTACGGAGGGCGTCTTCGACGAGTTCCTCGTTGGCGCTGGGGTAATAGTCAACAAAGCTCTTCGTCTCCTCGTCAAAAACCGAGGCGGCATGGATTTGAGCGACAAACTCCTTGCCGCCGTAGCGGAATTCGACATCGATCGGCCGCAGCACGCCTTTTTCGTCGCGCATTTTCGCAATCTCCTTTTGCGTGAAGGAATAGCGCGGCACACCGTCCCAAAACTCGATGACGTTGGACAGGCGGTCGCGTTCGTCCTCGGCATTGGCCGTAAAGGTCCGAAACAATTCCATCTGCGCATGGCGGTAGGGTTCAGCCTTCCCCCCATCTGCCTCGCCCTCCGTTTTGTCAATGGTTTTTTTGCCCCTTCTCACTGGCGGCACCGGCAAAGGCGGCTCCTCAGGTTCAGGCTTGGGCTGGTTAAGCAAGGAAAGTGTCTGTTTCTTCATGGCGTAAAACACAATAAAAGAATCTTTGGTTCGTAATAAATGAACTCATGGTTCTGTCGAAAGGCACGGCAAAGCCCCGCAACAACAAAGCTGTGCGGTCGGGAAAGGGCGGAAACCCGCCCCTTCACGTTGGATTTCTAGGCAATACTATAGCGGTTTATACGGCTATGGTTCAAATCGCAGGGCGTTCACCGCTCTAACCCCCGTTGCCGCTGCCGAAAAGCCGATTGAGTTCCTCTTTTGAAATGACCAGGAAACCTGTCTTCCGGGCCAGTTCGGTGAAGTCGTTCAGGCTGAGGACGTGCTTGTTGGGACTCAGCTTCTCGGTGATCGGCTCTTGCCCGTCGCGCATCGTCACCAGCAATCGGGTCACGCCGGGTTCTTTGGTCGGTGGCGGGAGCACTGGCGCGGAGTCTTGGGGCAGCGGCCGGCGCGTGTCCAACAGTTCCCTTTCCATGCGGTTGAAGGCATCGATCTAGGCGAGCTTGAAGCCGAGTGCCTTCTTGCCGGTGAAGCCCATCGCCTGTAGCGTGAAGGCATCGCGGGTGAGTTCGTAGGCGGGGTATGTGGTCGTTCCGCCGTTCGGTTGCGCCACTTCGAAGGATGCCTGCTGAAAATTCAGCTTATGTTCATCTGGAAGTTGTGGAAGCAAGTTTTCGATGGATTGGAGGACGTTCTTGTGCTGCTTGCCGAAATACTCGGCGACGGCTTGGGAGGTGGTGACGGCCTTCCCGTCATGCAGGATGACCACAGGAGCGACCAGACCCGTAAAGCCGGTCTTGTCGGCAGATTGCGGGGGCAGTAGGTTGTCTTCCGGGTCATAGCCTATCCATCGCGCCATCATCACAGCAAAGCATTCGCGCCGGAACAGGGCGATGCCTTCTAGGATTTTGGGCCGCAGCTGCCCGGTATCGATGCCGTCTAGCCAGGTGTCCAACAGATTCAAGGGCAGCGCGACCATCGCGAGGGTCTCGGCGGGGGTGGTGCATTGAAGGGTGCAGACCTCGCCGCCCAGCGTCGGGTCGCATTGGATGCGCCGGTATTGGACTTCCCACTGCAAACCGAGGGCCGCGACCACCCCCTTCAGGGCGACATACGGCACGCCGCCTTCGGTGAGCAGGGCAAGGCCGTGCCCGTGGAAACGGACGCTCACGTAGATTGGTGTGACGGGGAACTCATCCATGGCGCACCCCCCATGCTTGCAGTGTTTGGAAATAGTGGCTGAGGCCAACGGCACGGCGGCGGTCGGCGCTGGCCAGCCATGCGGCCAAGGTGGCAACCGAGCCGTTTTGCAGAATATGGGTGGCGGCCATGCGGCCATGATCGAACGTCAACACCAGACGCACGGGGGCGCTGGACGGAATTTGGGTGTAGGTGTTCATGGGTGGCTCCTAATGAAAAATGGAAGCCGCCACAATCGCTGTCAAACGATTGGTGGCGGGATGCAGGGGGTTGACAGACCGGTCATTAGGCAACCCGGCGCATCCGAAGATGCCCCCGCGCACCCCACCATGAAAAAGCTGGAATTTGGGCGTAAAAAAAGCGCCGGATTCCTGAGATGGAGGGCGCTTGTCGCGCCTGATGATTACGGGCTGTCAAACCCGCCCTTGCCTGTTGCAAGGATGGGGAAAGCCTAGCACTGCTTTTTTCAGAATGCAAGCGGTTTGTTCGGGATGGCTTGGCGTGGCATTGTCCAAAATAGGCTGGTGGAGTAAGATAGCTTACATACACTGCTTCAAACTCCACAGGAACGCCCATGTCTGCCGTTGCCTTCGACACGTTGAAATACTCCAAACGCCTTAAGGATGCGGGTGTACCCGAAAAACAAGCCGAAGTGGAAGCGGAAGCACTGGCGGAAGTCCTTGAAATCAGACTGAGGGACTTGGCAGCCAAGGACGACATACAAACCTTAAGGGGTGAGATCAAGGCATTGGATGAAAAGCTCAGCGGCAAGATAAACGCGTTGGATGAAAAGCTCAGCGGCAAGATAAACGCACTGGATGAAAAGCTCAACGGCAAGATCAATGCCCTTGAAGAACGCCTAGACAACAAGATCAATGCCTTGGATGAAAAACTCAGCGGCAAGATTGGCTCCCTAGAAGAACGCCTAGGCGACAAGATGACCCTTCTGGAACAGCGCATGACCATCAAACTCGGCGCGTTGATGGTCGTTGCCGTGGGAGCGGTCGCCACGCTGGTAAAACTGCTGTAGACAGGCAAGCGCAGCGGTGTGCGCGTCCTGACTTTGCCGAAATTTCCAGTTAATCTGGCAGACATCGAAGCCGCCATTGCCGCTGCGCCCGAGCATGTGGAAGACCCGGAATGCCCGTATGACCCCAACGACATACCAAGGTCTTGAATCCCAAAACATACAGCCATTCGCGTCTTAGCGGCAAATAGTAGGCTGCTAGAGGTTTGGCGGGAAGTGGGGTAAGATAAGGCTCAGTCACCCCTGCACACCCCATAGGAACGCCCATGTCTGCCGTCGCCTTCGACACGTTAAAATACTCCAAACGCCTTAAGGATGCGGGTGTACCCGAAAAACAAGCCGAAGTGGAAGCGGAAGCCTTGGCGGAAGTCCTTGAAATCAGACTGAGGGACTTGGCAACCAAGGATGACATACAAACCTTAAGGGGTGAGATCAAGGCATTGGATGAAAAGCTCAGCGGCAAGATTGGCTCACTAGAAGAACGCCTAGGCGACAAGATGACCCTTCTGGAACAGCGCATGACCATCAAGCTCGGCGCGTTGATGGTCGTTGCCGTCGGCGCGGTTGCCACCCTCGTTAAGCTGCTATAAGAAAAGTTGCCGTCGTCGTCGCCACGCTGGTAAAACTGCTGTAATTTCACCACTTAATCACCGGACTTGGCGTAAACGTGTAGCTGTTAAACGCGGCATCGGCAGCCTGTTGTCGGGCTTGCCGGTCCCCCGCCACTTCGGCCATGGTGGCCGCCGCGTTCTGTTGCGCTATCAGTATCGCCCGAATCTGCATCAATTGGTTGGCCTCCGCGCTGGCCAGTTGATTCGCAGCGCCTAGTGCCTGCATTTGACCTTGTGCGCCCTGTGCATTCGCTTGCAAATTGACCAAACTGGCTGCATCGGCGTTCAACTGGGTTTGCTGCTGCTGCACCATGGTCAGCAGCGCATCGTTTGCCGACTTCTGCGCTGCCGAACCCGTGTTTTGTTGATTGGTGAGGGTTTGCAGGTAATCTGGGGGACACCCGGTAGCCGTGTAGCAGGGTGATGACCGGTAGTAGGATGAGTTTTGGAATTGCGCCAAGTAGTTCTGCAAGCCGCCTGCTTGGTTTGCATAATTATCTATCGTATCCACAATGCCGACTACCTTACTAATAGTCGCATTCGCCTGGTCCCAAATATACGCCGCTGGGGCCAGCGTATTCGTCACCATGTTCTGATACTGCTGCAACTGGGTTTCGTATTGTTGTAGCTGAGTTTGATACTGTAACAGTTGTTTCGCGTATTGGTTTGCCTGTGTTGCAGCTTGAGAGGCCAATTGGCTGACTGTCGCGACAGCCTGTCCATACACGGACGGATCAAACACTATCCCATCGGCATTCAACGGGTTTGGATAAATCAGTATGCAAAGGATGCTCGCTAAGAATTTACGCTTCATAAGAACCCCCGAAAATTAGTAATCAAACGATTGGTACGGTTTAGTAAACGTCATGTCTTTTATCACCATGACATTGAAGCGGAAACCGGGCCGTATCTCTAGCGTGGGCGCAATGTTCAGGTTTTTGGACACCATTTGTGAAATGGCGATGCCGAGTTGCTGCCCCATGGCCTGGCTCAACGCCCCGGTCGCAGTCTGCTGTTGTCCGGTGGTCGCGGTGGTGCCATTGTTGTTGCCATTGATGCTGGACTGGCTGTAATTGACACCGGCAATGACGACGGACATTAACAAGGCAGAACCGAAAATGCGCAGATAATGGTTGTCCACTAGATCGTTGAAGCCCCCATAGCCAGCCCCATCCGCACCGGGCATCGCGCCAATGTCCATCGCCTTGCCGTCCGGGAATACAATGCGCTGCCACGCCACCAACACGCGCTTTTGCCCATACGCCACTTCATGGGAATACGAACCCACCAGCCGTGCGCCCTGGGGCACCAACAAATACTTGCCGGTCGGCGTATCATAGACATTTTGGCTCACTTGGGCCATGATCTGCCCCGGCAAATCCGAATTGATGCCGCTAATCATGGTGGCGGGGATCACAAAGCCAGCCCTCAACTCGTAGGGTGTCCTAGGGGCTTGGACTTGCGCGTTCTGCCCGTTCAAACGCCAGCGGTCAACCTGTCCAGTACCCGCGAACTGCCCGATGTCGTTGTTCGGTTTCTGCGCTTGGGAAGCCATGCCGGAATTGGCCAGCATCAGGCTTGGCGCAATGCCATTGGATGCCATGGGCATTCCCCCTAAGCTAGCAGACTGTAGCTGGGCCAACCGCTCCCTATAAGCCGCATTCGGGTCTTGTGTGCGCAGGGTCTCAATCTGCTTGCGAACCTCTTCCAATTTTTGCAATTGGGTGTCTTGTACGCTAGTCGCCGGGTTGGCCTGGCCGTTGTCGGCCGTTTTCGCCTCGGCTGGTCCCATGGCCGAGCGGTTGCGGAAATCGGTCACAGCCACGTTGGTTTTGGCGGACAGGGCGGCTTCGATCTCCTGAATCTTCCGGGCGTGGACACGCTGCAAATCGTTTTCGTATTGCGACGGCCCTTTACTTTGGCTGGGTGGCTGGGGCGGCCTGCTCATGTCAACCCCCGCGCCAGTGCGGGCTATCGGCACTTCAATGTCCGGCTTGGACTGCCCGGGCATGGTTGGCGGCGGCGTTGGGGGCTTTGGCGGGTCAATCAAGCCATTAAGGCGGTCCCCGGCCATTTGCCGAGCCAGTGACAGGCTGTCACTCTTGTCGGCGGGTTTCCCTTCGACCTGTTTGGGATGCGCCCGGTCATAGGCGACCATCGCTATCGCCAAGACAAACACGCCGAAGACCCCGCCCAAAATGAAAAGCGGCACATTATTAGCTTTGCGGACCCCAATTTTGACAGGGGAAGCTTCGGGAGACATATAATCACTCATGACCGTTTTACCCAAAAGGAGACCGCATCCAGCCTTCCGTTAGTTTCAACATAAATCCGGCTGATTGACTGGGTGCCGACATTCAGCGTGACGCGATACCGGCCCGTACCCGCCTGGTCCAGCACATAACCGAAATCAGTCCCCACGGTGGCCATGACTGCCGCCTTGCCACTGTTGCTGCCTGTCGTCGGCATTTCCATCACGGCATAGCCCTTGCTGCGCAGCTTGCCCAGCAATACGGTCCCGTAAGGGTCGTTGGTGGGTTGTTTTAACACCAAGTAGGTGCTGGCCGGGGGGTACAGTGCCAATAGTTGCCCAACGGAGTCATCCGCCACTTTTGCGCTGCTGGCTGGCGACAGGGATGCGGCATAGTACCCACGCGGCCCTTGTGTCGCGCATCCGGCAAAAAGGGCCAGAACTAAGATTAAGCCACTCGTTTTCATTTTTTCACCCCCCGCGTAATCGTCACGCGCTCTTGATTGGAGCCGACGCCAGCAATGAGGATTGCCTTGTCAAAGATCATGTCCACGATGTACCGGTCATTTTGGACGCGGTAATTGACCAGAATCTCTTCGGCGGACTGGCCCCAAGGGAAAATGCTGTCATTCCCCCTGACGACCAACAAAGTCGGTGCCTCGGTTTGCGCCATGGCGGCAGGCATCTGGATAATGGTCTTTTTGCCGTCGTTGTAGACGCGGACGGGCTTCCATCTTCCGCTTCCGTCAATGGCGTAATCGAAATTCAGGTTCCCCATGTATTCGCCGGTTTCCGGCAGGGTCGCCTTGGCTAGTTCCTTGGTTTCCCGCAACTTGATCTCTTCCCATTTTTTAACCGCATCCTCGGGATAGGCAAACGACACCCTCGGCATGAACTGGGTGCGGTGCGACCGCAAACGAAAGTTGTACGTCCTGTGGTTGGTGGTGACGATCAGCGACGTGTCGAGGTTGACATCCTGCGGCTTGATGATTAGGTGCTGCACCTCGCTCGGGCCATAGCCGGTGATGGCCGGTTCGACAAACCAGCGCACACTGTCGCCCAGGTGGATCGAATTGACTTGTTCGCCGGGTTGCAACTCCACGTCGCAGACTTGCAATACTGCGCAAACGATGCTCGGCTGGCTGGCCCCGAACAAGAACCGGATGGTCCCGTCTTGGCCCCCCACCGGCTTGATCCCGTTCGCACTCTCGGCTTTCCAGCGGTCGGCTATCGCAATCGCCGATTTTTCCTGTGGTGTCAATTGCAATTCAGACTTGTCCGGCAGGTACACATCCATCAAGTTGGTGTTACTGCTTGGGGTGGCTGGGTTGCCTGACGGGTCTGCATGGGTTGCCGGGTCGGCCAACGCCGACAGACTCAACAATGAATGATGATTGAGGTTGGGAGTGTGTGTTTAATCATGTCTTTTTCTCAAGAATTTTGATAACCTTCACCCATGAATGGGAACGAAATCATCAAACGATTGAAGGCGGAAGGCTGGCAAGTGCTTCGTCAGGTGGGGAGCCACGTCCGAATGGGCAAAGGCTCCGCCCGAACTACAGTTCCCGTGCATGGCAAGCAAGATGTCAAACCTGCTACTCTGGCATCGATTGAACGCCAGACCGGCATTACTTTGAAGTGAGGAACCTTCATGCAAACCCACTATCCCGCCCTCTTGAAACCAGAAGAAACCGGCTTCTTCGTCCAGTTTGTCGATTTGGACGAGGCGTTCACCGAGGGAGAAACGATTGATGAGGCGCTGTTCAACGCCGCCGAGGTGTTGACGCTGACACTGGAAGGCCGCATGGAGGAAAACCAACTTATTCCAGTACCCACCGCCAATGTTCCGGGGGCGCATTACATCGCGCCGGATGCCAAGACACAAGCGGCGTTGCTGGCGCGTTGGGCCGGAAAAACGGCGCACGGGCGCGTAAGGATTAATTCTGTTTCGACCAGCTATAATCACTGACGTAGATTCCTAAAGGGTTTCTGCGAATCTGCTCCTCAGAGGTCTTCGTGGACAAAGGCGAAAGGTAAACCGTGACCAGTGCCCGCATGCGATACGGGACAGCCTTCACCACACCTTGCCGGTCTCTGACAGTTTCCACCCAGTCCACCTGCCAACTCGTCTCCGTCTGCCGGATGACCGTTTCGATTTGAACGCCAACCGTTTCCGTTTCGGCCCGTTTGAACGGGTTGGTCACGCCGCCGCTGTCCAGCCATTGGTTCATCTTCTGGGTGGCCGGGTCGTTGGGCGACAGCATGGCGTAAATGCGGAAGATGGCCGCCCGCTGCAAGGCAATGTCGGGCGTGACCAGCCGTGCATCATTGATGAACGCGGCGACATAGGCATGGATCACCCGCTCATTGGCGGGGTCGGCCTTTTGTGCGGGCTGGACCGCCACGGCCTCCCCGAGCTTGTCCACCTCAATCACATAAGGGACAAACTTCGACTGACTGCCGATGTAAACCACCCCGCCCACCGCCGCCAGGGCAATCAGGAGCGACACAAAGCCCGCCGCCTGCCAAGCCCTCCGTGCCGCCACCACGTCCCCGACATGCTCGTTCCAAGCCCGTCTGGCGTTTAGATAAGGGTTTTCGGTTGTTTCTGCCATTTTGTCTTCGTGATCAATCATAAAATCTCGCCTGCAAGTAACCAAAGGTTACGTATACATTAAACTAAGGTTCTATGTTTAGCAAGTGGCAGGGCATGGTTTTGTATGGTTTTTTTTATATCTCGTGGCCACTGCCGAAAAGCCGATTGAGTTCCTCCTTGGAAATGACCAGGAAACCCGTCTTCCGGGCCAGTTCGGTGAAGTCGTTCAGGCTGAGGACGTGCTTGTTGGGACTCAGCGTCTCAGTGATCGGTTGCTGCCCGTAGCGCATCGTCACCAGCAGCCGGGTCACGCTGGATTCTTTGGCGGGCGGTTCCGGCAACGGGCGGGGCTGGGCGGCATACGATCCGGTCTTGCGGATGGAGGGCAGGACTTCGGACTTGACCCATTTCTTAAATGCCTTGGCTTCCGGCTTGCTGCTGCCGAAAATGGCTTCGTACAATCCCGACTCGCTGATGAGGTTAACGCCGCGATTGTTAAAACCTACAATCTGTAGGTTCCGAACTTCATCTTCATCCAGTCTGCGCGTCATGGCCTCCGTGTCTTTGTAACTAAGGATTGCAGCGACATCCATGGCAATGAACCACGGATCGCCGTTTTCGTCAGTTTGGACACGCACTTGATGGGTTTGGAATTCAAACGGGGCCAGCCCGTTGGATGGATTTTGGGCAGGGGTAGTCATTGTGTGGCTCCAGTAACAAAGATTGGAAGTCGCCACAATCAGTTGATCTTCTGAAATGGTGGCGGAGTGCGCGGGGAGATCAAAACCGGGTACTGGAACCGGCGCATCCGAAGATGCCCCCGCGCACCCCACCGTTAAAAGTTGGAATTTGGGCGTAAAAAAACGCCACATTCCGAATGGAGGGCGCGAGTTGCGCCAGTACTTACCGGGTTGATCTGCCCGTACCGCCCAATTGGGGGCGATGGGGCAATCATAGGCCCACGACGAGGCGGGTGTCAAGCGGTTGATTAATGATATTTCATTTAATATCATATCCACCATGAGCAAGGCCGATAAAACCCTCGATAAGATGCGTATCAATCCGCGTGACTGGCGCATAGATGACCTAGAGTCTGTCGCAAAGCGTCATGGTTTGACGATCCGCAAGCCCGCTGGCAGTCATGTTATTTTTCAAAAGACGGGTTGTCAGCTAGAAGTGAGCGTGCCCGCGCACAAGCCCATCAAGCCAGTGTATGTGCGCCGCTTAATTGAATTGATCGACCTGTGAGGAAATGCGATGAACATTCCCGATTTTGACGACTATCCCTTTGAAATACGCCCACTGCCCGAAGATGACGGCGGCGGATACCTGATTACCTTCCCCGATTTGCCGGGTTGCATGTCGGACGGCGAAACCCCGGAGGAAGCCATCCACGAAGGGCGAGATGCGTTCCGCTGCTGGATGCTGGCGCACATTGAGGACGGCAGGCCGGTTCCTGTCCCAAACGGCAACGGCGAACCCGGCAAGTTTGTCCAGCGTCTACCGAAGTCGCTGCATGCCAAGCTGGCAGCCCGCGCCAAACAAGAGGGCGTTAGCTTAAATACCTTGGTGTTGTCCTTCATCGCCGAAGGGCTTGGTCGGCACGAGCGTCATGCTTAAACTAAAACTAGTGGTGGGATTAGCATTGAGCAATTCATCACTTAGATGAAATGGCGGCCCATTTTAGGGATGACACCGCCCCACATTTCCTTGCCGCCTATCAATGCATCGAGATACATCGGGTGCGACGGGAGGACAATCGGGTGGTTGACCCCGGTGATGCAATAATTCAACCATTGCAACAGTTCGTCATAAGTGACCGTCCGGCCCTCTTCGGTCATGCTTTGATGGCATTGCAACCGGCGCATTTTCAGGCCCGAGCTTAGGCGCGATTCGATGCTGGCGATTTCCCGTTTGAAGGATTCAAGCAGGTTTTTAGTCCGGGCTTTGTTGTCGGTTTTCTCGGTTTCGTCGTCAAACATCAACTCGGTAAACTTGGCCTGTGCCAGCAGGGGCGGGAAGTAGGTCAGCGTTAGCAAAAAGTACCCCTCGAACATCGTGCCCAAACCCTCGAACAGCCGCCGCCGTTCCTCGTCAATGGCAGCCGTCACCGGGTCGGGGAAATGCGATATTTTAGGGTCGCTGTAATAGGGCGAACCCTGGCGCACGGCATCGACATGGATCATCCAGCCGTTGCCCAGTCTTGCCAAGGCTTCATTGATGCGGAATGACACCATTTCCCGCTGGGCATCGGTGCTACTGGCGTTGTCGTCGCCTTGATAGAGCCAAGCCGCGAGGAACGAACCGTTTTTGCAGACGACAACCCCGTCATCGACCTCGGCGGCATAATTCAACAAATCGGCAACGGCGGCCTCGGTGGAACGGTGTGGTTTTAAGGCAAACACTTCTCAACTCCTATCCTATTTTTCAAAAAGACTCAACAGCCACTCAACCGCCGACTCTTTCGGTTCGTTGGGACCGGCGAAATTAACCCGGAACGGCGTTGACCGTGCCGGGTAATATGACTTGTAGCGGCGGTTGCTGAAATACACGAACCTCATCCTGGGGTCTTCCTTGGCTAGGCTCCGCAAGGTGTACAGTGCCGCCACCCACAGCACGATCCCAACCACCAACGCCCGCGTGTCCTGCGCGACGACAATCAAAATAAAGGCCAGCAAACCGGAAAACATCACCATCTCACGGTCCCCGCCCATGAAAAGATTAGGGCGGTTGCCCGAACGCCGGATGGGAATAGTGCGCAATGCCATGGTTTAACCCTCCCCGCCAAAGAAATGGCGGATGAATTCGTCTTTGGAAATGACTAGCCAGCCCGTCTTCCGGGCCAGTTCGGTGAAGTCGTCCAGGCTGAGGACGTGCTTGTTGGGACTCAGCTTCTCGGTGATCGGCTCTTGCCCGTCGCGCATCGTCACCAGCAATCGGGTCACGCCGGGTTCTTTGGCGTGTGGCTGAAGCACTGGCGCGGAGTCTTGGGTCTGCGGTCGGCGCGTTTCCAGCAATTCCATTTCCATGCGGTTGAAGGCTTGGATGTAAGCCAGCTTGAACGCCAAGGCGGTTTTGCCGGTGAAGCCCATCACCAAGAGCATGAAAGCGTCGCGGGTGAGTTCGTAGGCTTGGCGTTTCTCGCCCTTGGCATCGAAAAAATCAACGGGCCGAAAATTCGGCTCGTTAAATTCGGCGGGGAGTTCGCCAAGCAATTCACGGATTTTGTCGAGTACATGCTTGTGCAGTTTGCCAAAATACCGGGCCACTTCAGTCGAGGTTGTGACCGCCTTCCCGTCATGCAAAATGACAACGGGTTTAACTTGAAGGGAGTCGGTTGGCAAGCGGAGGGATGGCAGCACTTCGTCGCGAACCCACGCCCCGAAGACCTCGTCCCCCAGCCTGCCGGAGTTGGCTATGAGCAGGAAGAGGTTCTCTTCGTCAATCAGCCGGTAACGGTTGGATAGGGCGGGGATGAAACGAGTCGTTAAACCCGTCTCTTTGCAATGGTCTTTAATTGCCTTGCTTTGATTGTCATAGCCGAGGATGGCGCAAACATCCACGGCGATGAACCACGGCTTGCCGTGTTCGTCGGCAATCATGCGCAGTGGATAGTATTGGAATTCAAAAGAAGATAGCCCGTCGGACGGAATTTGGGTAAGGGTGTTCATAGGAACCTCTGTGTGGATACGTGATGCAAATCCGCCCCCCATTGGGTGACAATCCAAGCGGGGTGGCGGGGTCGTGCGAGTTGTCACAACCGAACACAGAGAATCGGCCTTCCTTGCGGAAGCCCGCACGGCCCCACCAAAACGAGGGTTCCGCGCATGAAAAAAGCGCTTCCGTATGAGCGCTTGTGACGCTCCGTGTTTTCGGGGTGACAGCCCGCCCCTTGCCTGTTGTAAGGGTAAGGCAATCATAAGCCCGGAAAGATATGAATGCAAGGGTTTGGCAAGTTGATCGACAATAACAAAATTGTTACTGTATTGGTTATGAACTACACAATTACTTAGGCGATTTCCAAGAATGTTTATACCAAGTAGAAGCGGCTTCCAGCCGCTTAAAGCGGCAAGATGCCGCTTCTACTTTAGGTAGTTTATTTATCGAAAATCGCCTTACTACAGCGACGACGTTGAAGCCGATGTCATGGATTTGCCCAAAACCTTGCAGTCCCGCTACATTAGCTTGACTTTGCGAATGAAGACCGACGGTGCGAACCTTGGCGAACCCCACACCCAACCGTTGGGCGGTGGTTTGTTTGAGTTGCGGCTGAAAGGAGCTGAGGGCATCGCCCGCGTGTTCTATTGCACGTTGGTTGGCCGGCGTATTGTGATGCTGCACAGCTTCATTAAAAAATCGCAGAAAACTCCGCCCAAAGAGCGGCGGATTGCCGAAACCCGTATGAAAGAGGTTAAAAATGAACATTGAACGCAAGCCCCCAACCATGACACATGAGGAAATGGTCGCCAAAATGTTGGAAGACCCCGAAGTCCGGGCCGAATACGAACGGCTAGAACGCGAGGAGTTCGCCATACTGGATGAAATTCTTGCGGCGCGGCGCGAAGCCGGGTTGACCCAGGCGCAAGTAGCCGAGCGCATGGGAACCAAGGCCCCCGCCGTGGCGCGGCTGGAGGCGGCGCTGGTATCCGGCAAGCACTCGCCTAGCATCGGAACACTGCGCAAATACGCCAAGGCACTCGGCAAGCGGTTGGAAATACATTTCGTGTCGCCGTAGCCTGATACAATAGGCGGGTGAACTACCTCGTCCAACAAACCGAATCGTTTGCCAAATGGCTTGGCGCATTGCGCGACTTGCGCGCCAAAACCGCCATTTACCGGCGCATCGACCGCGCCCAAACGGGCAACCTTGGCGACGCGAAGCCAGTAGGCGGGGGCGTGTCCGAAATGCGGGTGGATGTCGGCGCAAGCTACCGCGTCTATTTCACTCTTCGAGGCGAAAGGATAGTTATTCTCTTGGCCGGCGGCGACAAGTCCTCGCAACAAACTGACATTCAACGTGCCATCAAAATGGCTAAGGAGGTTTAGACCATGACTGAAAAGCTGCTTCCCTTCGACATGGGGCCATTGCTCGACAGCGACGAGGCCATCGGCGAATACCTGTCCCAAGTGCTTGAAGACGGCGACAACGACGAGCTTATCCGCGCCTTGGGTTACATCGCCAAGGCCAAGGGCATGGCGATGGTAGCCAAGGAGTCCGGGCTTGGGCGCGAAAGCCTGTACAAGGCACTGGCCCCCGGTGCCAAACCGCGTTTTGACACAGGCTGAAGGTTGTCAAGGCTCTTGGAGTAAAGCTCCACGCCGTCTAGCATCGGGCAACTAGCAAGCGTTGGTTTTGTATCCAAAATCAAACTGCCAACAAAACAATTGCCAACGACGCAATTTCCGCCCCGCTGCCAAAAAAGTTGCTCATCATGTTCTGCGCACCAATCAGCAAGGCCATCACCAGCACCAAGAAAATCAACGAACGGAAAAACCCGTTCAAATCGCCGCCAAAAATGAGCACACCGCCCGCAATGACAATCCCGATAATGGAAAGGGAAAACGCCACAGGCCCGGTAACCGACGATTGCAGGGAAGACAGCCAAGATTCATACGGCAGCGAACCGCCCGTTCCCGTCGAAGCAATCGACGTTTCAGGGATCATCAGCACCAAGGCGACCAAGGCCAAGCCCAGCAATAGTTTTGAATTGTGTTTGTTCATTGAATTGTCTCGTTTAAAGTTTGTAGTGCGAATTGGCCGTCCGCGAACCCGGAAACCTCTAGGATTTTCTGGATGCGCCGGCCTTCGGCTGTTTTGGCGATATGGATGACCACATGAACCGCCTCGCCAATCAGCGGTTCAATCGGTTTGGGCGCGTCGGGGTGCATGCTGATGAGCATGGCCAACCGGCTCAACCCGGACTTGGCGTTATTCGCGTGTAACGTCGCCACCCCGCCCTCGTGGCCGGTGTTCCATGCCATCAACAAATCAAGGGCCTCCGGCCCGCGCACCTCGCCGACTAGGATTCGGTCGGGCCGCATGCGCAAAGTCGTCCGCAGCAGCTTGGTCATCGTCACCTCAAGCGACGTGTGGTAGATCACGCAATTCGGCGCAACACATTGGATTTCCCCGGTGTCCTCGATAATGACAATCCGTTCGTCGGGGTAGAGGTACACCATGTGATGGATGATGGCATTGGTCAAAGTGGTCTTGCCCGAACCCGTGCCGCCGATGACCAAAATGTTTCGATGACGGGCGACGGCATCGGCTATCACTAGGCGTTGCGGCCCGGTCATGATGCCGTTCGACACATATTGGTCCAGCGTGAACACCGCCGAAGCCTTCTTGCGCACGGCAAACACCGGGGCCAAGACCACTGGCGGCAACTGTCCGGCGAAACGGGAGCCGTCCAAGGGCAATTCACCTTCGAGGGTTGGCTTGTCGCGGGTAATGGTCGTATCCAGGCAGGCGGCTATGGTCCGCATCACCGACTCTGCCCGCGTAGGTACGATGGTTCCTATGACCTTCATCGGCTCCCCCAGCCGTTCTTGCCACAGTCGCCCGTCGGCATTCAGGAGGATTTCTATGGTCTTCGGGTCGTTCAACGCTGCCATGAACACCTCGCCCAGATCGCGCCGAAGTTTTTCCAACAAACGATGGCGGCGGGAATTGTCATTGTCCGGGTTGTCTGGGCTGTTCAATTGATGAACCCTAACCAAGGGTTGGCAAGGGCCTCGCGCACATGAACCGAGTCCTTCACATACACTTGGCCCCTGCCTTCGCCGTCCAGTGCAATCGTCGTAATCCGCCAACCACCTTCGGGGTCGGAGGCCAGCCCTACGGTCTGATTGGCGTAGTGGTCCAAGTGATATCCCAAAGCATGCAGGTTAAGGAAAAGCAAACCGTCGCCATTAACCATAATAATTAAACGGAACAATTCGTCCTTGGAGTATGTCAACCCCATCAAAAAAGAATTGGTGTAATGGCTAGGAGCCTGTCCGACTTAGAGTTGTACGACAGTTTCCTTCCTCAAAAAAGCTCAAAAAACGATTGCTTTGCCTTGATTTGCCCCTTTACAGAGCGTTTTTCGACATTAAAGCGGCTTTTCCTTCCCTTTGGGCAAAGTTATCCCGCCAGTACATGAATCCGCTTCAAATTGTAGGCAATGCAGACCAGCGTCCATTCCCCCGTTACGGCTTTCAATCCA
>QJPH01000487.1 GCA_003242955.1 Candidatus Methylumidiphilus alinenensis | reverse complement strand
GCCGCTTCGCAAGCACTACAGCTACGATTAATACCTCTGTAGGAGCGCGGATTCCAAACCCACCCTCCACGGGTTCGAAGCTCGCACTTCCGTGAAAAAATCGCATTTGTGACGTAGGGGCGGGTTCCAAACCCGCCCTTCAAGGGTTCCAAACCCGCTTGAAGGGTTCCAAACCCGCACCTACATTTTTCCACAAACGCGAAATGCAACAATCAACATGGCTAGAGAAATAATCCATGGGACCCTTCGCTAATATTAACAATTTTATCATCGACATGGATGGCGTTTTATGGCATGGCGACCAGCCCTTGCCTGGCCTGATTGACCTTTTTCAAACCCTGCGCGAACGTCAGATTCGTTTCATCTTGGCGACAAACAACGCCAGCCAGACAGCGGAACAATATGTCAACAAGCTCGCCCGCATGGGGGTGACTGTGGACAGTGGTGAAATCCTGACTTCCGCCATGGCAACCGCCTTGTATTTGGCCCAACGTACCGACCCGGCCTCGACCCGGGTTTTTGTCATCGGCGAGAAAGGCGCGACGGAGCCGCTTATCAAACAAGGATTCACACTGACAGGACTCTATGAAGTAGACAGCCCTACCGGCAATGGACCGAAGTTGGGGGCCGATTATGTCGTTTGCGGCATGGACCGTGAACTGACTTGGCACAAGCTGGCGACGGCTGCGTTGAATATCAACGCCGGGGCAAAATTCATCGGCACCAATCCCGACACTTCCCTGCCCACCGAACTCGGTTTCACCCATGGCAACGGGGCCATCCTAGCCGCGTTGCAAGCTGCCACTGGCGTTGCCCCAACCATTATCGGCAAACCGGAGCCCCTGATGTACCAGCAAGCCCTCGCGTTGTTGGGCGTGGAGCCGACGGAGACCATGGCCATTGGCGACCGTTTGGAAACCGACATTCTGGGTGCGGTTCGCGCCGGCATTCGTAGTCTGATGGTGTTGACAGGCGTATCCAGCGAGGAAGATTTGAAAACCTCCGATTACCGGCCTGATTGGGTCATGAAGGATATCCAAGAATTGACGGAAGCGCTTCGGGCGTGATGCAGCGTTAACGCATGCCGTATTACGCAGACACCGTGGTAATCAAGAATTCCACAATATCAAGCGGATTATCTTCGTATGATTGCCCAAGGTTTATGGAACCATATCCGTGCAGGACAAGTTCTTCCCGGCCAAGGCGAACCGAGTGTCCGTCGGAGAAACGGATAAAGGTGCCGTTAGTGCTTTGATCTGCAATGACGAATTGACCTGAACGCAATTCGATGCGGACATGTCGGCGCGAGGTGAAGCCATGGTTTACCTCTATATCGCAGCTTTCATCGCGCCCTAAGACGGCACTTTTGTGGTGTTCGTTAATTTGGCATGACTTGTCGCGATAGCGCAGTGTCATCTCAACGACTTTTTCAGGGAGTTTGCTGTAAGCCGTCATACCAAGACGGGCATGGGTCAGGGCTGCTTCGTCAGTTTCCCATATTACCCGAAATATATCAAATTGATTCTGCTTCCCTTTTATGTCGGTACGCATGATTTTATGAGTCCGCATGCGCATGCCCGGAGGCAGGGAGTTGACCGCAGCCGGGGTGGTAATGATTTGGTCGGCACGGGTTATAGAAGCAACCCGTGACGCAACATTAATGGTGTCACCGAATAGTTTGTCCTCTTCGCAAACTACATCGCCATAGTGAAAGCCGATGCGAATATGCATTGGAAGTTTCTCACCATGATTGTAATTTTCCATTGCATTTTGCATTGCGCAAGCGGCATTCATGGCGTTTTCAGGGCTTTGGAAGACACCCATGATTTCATCGCCTTTGGTCTCAATCAATATACCTTGATTGCTTTTCATTTTGTCGATCATCATGGCAAGGCACTGTTCAACCAGTCGGCGCGCAGACTTATCCCCAAGGCGCTCATACAACCCAGTGCTGTCGCAAATATCGGCAAACATGACAGCAAGTTTTTCCGTGTGTTGGGACATAAAGTGAACTCCCTAATTTCTAAGGACAAGCCTATGGGTTTGATGATTGGATCGGATGCCAAGCGTTTGAGTTTTATGGCTTCTACCTTACACTGTATAATGGTTCAAATCAATCTTGCCAATTCAAGTCCATGAACCAGCCGATTTACCGTCTGTATCCACCCCCATACGATAGCGAAAACCTGTGTGGGCTTTATTTGCGGCTTAAGCTGCATGAACAGGGTACGCCGGACCAGCCCTTTGTCTATGCCAATTTTCTGTCCAGTTTGGATGGGCGGATTGCCTTGGAAAACCGCAGTGGCATTCCTTACTTGCCCAAGAGCCTGACGACCCCCCATGATTTTCGGCTTTTTTTAGAGTTGGAAGCCCAATCCGACTGTCTGATCACCCATGGCGGCTACCTGCGTTCACTGGGAGCCGGTAAACTCGGCAACATCCTGCAAATCGGCCAGCGTGAGGAAAGTGCCGATCTACTGGCATGGCGCATCCAGCAGGGACTAAAACCGCAACCCGCCATAATCATCGCCAGCGCGAGCTTGGATTTCACTATGCCGGATTCGATCCGGGAACACGGTCAAACCTGCCTGATTGCCACCGGGCAAAACGCCGACCCGGCTAAAGTGGAATGGTGGCGGCAACAGGGTTATGAGGTCATTTTCGCCGGTAAAGACCGCTGGGTGGAAGGCGGGGCTTTAGTGGATGCCTTGGCGGAGCGCGGATGGCGTAGCCTCTATCTGATTGCCGGACCTGATATGCTGGATGCCATGTTGCGCGATGGCAAATTGAGCCGATTGTTCCAAACCATCACCCATCAATTGATGGGTGGACAGGCATTCCGCACCGTGTCGCCTGGGCCGGAATACGGGCCTTTAGGCCATCTTAAGCTGCGTTCCTTATATTATGACCCCAGTTCGCCCAACGACACAGGACAGTGGTTCGCGCAGTTTGGTATTAATAATTAATGTTACCGGACAATACCTTCGCCAATCCCCTTGCCAAGCTGGAGCTTGGCGTTCCCATTGGGAACGCCAAGCTCCAGCTTGGCCTTTAGATCGGCGGTTCTGTGCCAAAATAGGTGATCTCGCACGAAATTGGTCAAGGTACTGACCCAATTGTGGAGTTTTTTATTACACAAACTAAAACGAGAACAATAACATGAGACAAAACCTATTTGAACAAGCCAAACAACATATTCCCGGCGGCGTTAATTCCCCTGTCAGGGCTTTCAAGGGTGTCGGAGGGGTTCCGGTATTCGTGGACCATGCGGTCGGGCCATATTTAACCGACACCGACGGCAAACGCTATATCGACTATGTCGGTTCCTGGGGTCCGATGGTGCTTGGCCACGCCCACCCGGACGTGCTCAAAGCGGTGCATGAAGCGGTGAACCGGGGCTTAAGTTACGGTGCGCCCACGGTCCTTGAAACGGCCATGGCGGAGAAAGTCTGTGAACTAGTGCCTTCCATGGATTTGGTGCGCATGGTCAGTTCCGGCACCGAGGCCACTATGAGCACCATCCGTCTGGCACGGGGCTACACTGGACGGGATAAGATCGTCAAATTCGAGGGCTGCTACCACGGACATTCCGACTCGTTGTTGGTAAAAGCCGGTTCCGGCGCGTTGACCTTGGGTGTGCCGAGCTCCCCCGGCGTACCGGCTGCATTGGCCGAACACACGCTGACCTTGGCATACAACGACCTGGCAGCGGTACGGGAAACCTTCGCCCAGTTGGGTTCGGAAATTGCCTGCATCATCGTCGAACCCGTGGCGGGCAATATGAATTGCGTTCTGCCAGCCCCCGGTTTTTTAGAAACCTTGCGGGAAGTCTGCGACCAGTCCGGCACGGTGTTGATCTTCGACGAGGTGATGACCGGCTTCCGCGTGGCATTGGGCGGTGCGCAAGCATGGTATGGCATCACGCCGGATTTGACGACATTGGGCAAGGTCATTGGCGGCGGCATGCCGGTGGGGGCGTTTGGCGGCAAGCGCAGCATCATGGAACAACTAGCCCCGCTTGGGCCTGTTTACCAAGCAGGAACCCTGTCCGGCAACCCGGTGGCCATGGCGGCGGGATTGAAGACTTTGGAGTTGGTTTCCGTTCCGGGTTTCTATGAGGAACTAGCCGCGAAAACCCGTTACTTGACCGACGGTTTGAAGGCCAAAGCCAAAGCGGCAAGCATACCTTTTACGACCAACCAAGTCGGCGGCATGTTTGGCCTGTTCTTTACCGATGTAGAAAACATCGATAGTTTCGATAAGGTCATGCAATGCGATGTGGAACGCTTCAAGCTATTTTTCCATGGGATGTTGGAGGAAGGCGTTTACCTGGCTCCTTCGGCGTTCGAGGCCGGGTTTGTTTCCGCCGCCCATAGCCAAGCGGTGTTGGACGAGACCTTGGCGGCGGCAGGGCGGGTGTTTGAGGGGTTGTAGACAATAAGGGTGCGAATAAAAATGATGCGGGAGTGCAAGGCCTGCCTTGCGATTGGGTGTGCAAGCAAGGCAAGCCCCTTGACACCGGGTGCGATTAACGCCAAAGCGGCAGGGATGGGGCAGCAATTCTCATTTTGGCAATAATCGTAGGTCGGGTTAGGCGCACATAGCGAAATCCTGCCCCAAAGCTTCAAACCCTGTATGCGACGTAACCCGACAAAGGGGGCTAAAGGGAGTAAAATGTGAATCCAACCCCGTCCATAGGAGTCGCTGCCATGACCACTGTACAAGAAGAAGTTTGGGAAATCCTGCGCAAACTCGCACTGAGCTCCGAGGAAACCGAACGAAGAATGCAGGAAACCGACCGAAGAATGCAGGAAACCGACCTGCAAATGAAGGAAACCGACCGCAAGTTGAAAGAAGTGACTAAGGCCATCGGGCGTCTGGGCAACCGCCTAGGCGAATTTGTCGAGGAAATGGTACGCCCTGCCGTCGTAAGATTGTTCCAACAACGGGGCATCGCCGTACACCAAGTGTTTCGGGGTGCTTACGCGGAGCGTGACGGTGACGCAATGGAAATCGACCTGCTGGTGGTCAACAGCGTCGATGTGGTGCTGGTCGAGGTGAAAAGCGAACTGAAGGCAGATGATGTCAAGGAGCATATTTCTCGTCTGGAACGTTTTAAGAAGCTGTTTCCGCAATATGCCGGATTCCGGGTGATGGGCGCGGTCGCCGGGATGGTCGTGGCTGAGGAAACCGCCCGCTTTGCCTATCGACAGGGTTTGTTTGTGTTGGCACAAAGCGGCGACACGGTGACGATACGCAATGACGCGGATTTTCAGCCGGTGGTTTGGTGATAGGAATAACATCGCCGGGGGCGATGTTATTCCTAGATAAAGTGCAACAAATCTCAGTTTGGCTCAAAACCCCGTCATTTCGGCAGGGATGCCGAAATCCAGGCCATGGACGGTAATTTGCCGCCGCTAACATGCATGAATAAGCCCTTCATTTGTATCGTTCCCACGCTCTGCGTCACTGCCATTAAGTTAAGATACATTAAGCGTGAAATCAGCCTTTGACGGAACGCCAAGCCCCAGCTTGGCGCGGTACACCCGGATGCCAAGCTGGGGCTTGGCGTTCCGATAAACGCTTAACTTAATGGTAGTGGCGCGGGAGCGTGGGAACGATAAATCAGTAGTCTCCGACGCACAAAACACTGCGGACAGGATTACAAATCCCGTCCGGCTATGGAACGAGCAAACCGAGTCGGTCTTGACGGTGTATATCCTAGTCCCTGGCACTGCCTCCAAGACCGACTCGGTTTTCCCCACCCTTCGAGAACTGCTGAAATTCTTGACTGTAACACCCCGATCAGCGACAATAAGCTCTTTTTGGCCTTAACCACCCTCTTCCCGGTCCCCGCAATGACAGGCATCTTTGCCGAAGCTGAAATTCTGGTTTCCATCCGTAATCTGGTATTTTTTCGCGGCGGCAGGAAAATTTTCGATAACGTAAGCCTTGACATCCCTCGCGGGAAGATCACTGCGATCATGGGTCCAAGCGGGACGGGTAAAACCACCCTGCTTAAACTCATCGGTGGGCAGCTTCGCCCGGATGGGGGTCATGTCAGCGTGGAAGGGCGCGTGGTGCATAAACAGAGCCGCAAAGAACTGTACGAAATGCGTAAGCGCATGGGGATGCTGTTCCAAAGCGGCGCGCTATTGACCGACTTGAATGTCTATGAAAATGTCGCTTTTCCCCTGCGCGAGCACACCCGACTTCCTGAAAGCATGGTTCGCTCTTTGGTGCTGATGAAGCTTCAGGCGGTCGGTTTGCGCGGAGCCAGGCAGCTTATGCCGGGCGAGCTCTCGGGCGGCATGGCACGGCGCGTGGCGTTGGCGCGGGCCATTGTCCTCGATCCGACGATGATTATGTATGATGAACCGTTCACCGGTCAGGACCCAATTTCCATGGGGGTCTTGGTGAAGTTGATCCACAATTTAAACGATGGCTTGGAATTGACCAGCATTGTGGTCTCGCATGATGTCAGGGAGACGGTCGCCATCGCGGATTATGTCTATCTCATTTCTGAAGGCAAGGTGGTTGCCCAAGGAACGCCAGAGGAGATAGAACAGACACCATCGCCTTGGATTCACCAATTCATGCACGGCGAAGCCGACGGCCCTGTGCCATTTCATTTTCCAGCACCGGATTATGCGGACGATCTTTTAAGGTACGGAAAAACCTTTGCGGCATCAATAGAAGTTTAACGCCAACAAATGCTTGATTCCATTCAAACACTGGGACAAAACACCTTGCAACGCCTGGAGAAATTAGGGCGGTCGTGTTTGTTCATATTGCGTGTGCTAACTGGTTTTCCAGATGTTTTCCTGAGATTTCGTTTGTTGACCGCGCAGATTTATTCGGTCGGTGTGCTGAGCATTGTCATCGTCAGCGTTTCCGGTTTTTTCGTCGGCATGGTCTTGAGCTTGCAGGGTTATAACGTGCTGTCCGATTTCGGTGCCGAGCAGACCTTGGGTGTCATGGTCGCGGCATCCTTGGTACGGGAATTAGGCCCGGTCGTCACCGCGTTGTTGTTTGCCGGCCGGGCGGGTTCTGCATTGACCGCCGAAATTGGCTTGATGAAGGCGACCGAGCAATTGTCAGGAATGGAAATGATGGCGGTTGACCCGTTGCGCCGCATCATCTCGCCGCGCTTTTTTGCCGGTGTCGTTTCCATGCCTCTTTTGGCCGCACTGTTCAGCATGGTCGGTGTCATCGGCGGCTATTTCGTCGGCGTGGGTCTGCTGGGCGTGGACGAAGGGGCTTTTTGGTCGCAGATGCGTGCGAAAATTGATTTTCATGATGATATTGTCAATGGCATCATCAAAAGTTTCGTATTTGGGGTGATCGTGACTTGGATCGCTGTTTTCGAGGGCTATGACGCGCTGCCGACTTCCGAGGGGGTTGGCAGGGCGACGACACGTTCTGTTGTGTATTCTGCCTTGGCCGTGTTGGCTTGGGATTTCGTGCTGACCGCAATGATGTATGGGGACAAGTGATGCAGCAATCTAAAGTATTGGAAACCTGGGTCGGCCTGTTTGTTGTTTTAGGCATAGTCAGCCTGTTTTTCTTGGCGATGAAGGTCAGTAATTTGGCTGATTTGCATGTCAAGGACGATAGTTATAGGCTATTCGCCCGTTTCCAGAATGTGGGCAGTTTGAGGGAACGCGCACCGGTATCCATGGCAGGCGTCCGAATTGGCCGTGTCAGTTCCATTCGGTTTGATAATAAAACCTATGATGCCGTGGTTGAAATGCGCATCGAACCGCAGTTCAACACGATCCCCACCGACACCACAGCCAATATTCTGACGGCGGGATTGCTCGGCGAACAGTATATCGGCTTGAGTGCCGGTGCTGAGGAGGAATTTTTCAAGGACGGGGATGAGATCGAATTGAGCCAGTCTGCCATGGTGTTGGAAGAGGTGATTAGCCGTTTTCTGTTTAACAAAGCCGAGGGTGGCTCGGAGAATAAAGATTCACCCCAGTCAAATCCTTCCGACGAAAAAGCCGGACAGGAACCCCCCGTGGTTAAAGACGTTCCGCCCAAGCCAGAAACAAAGACCCAAGATAAAGCGGTCATCAACAAGCGCTCGCTCACCGCCCCTCCGTCAAAATCAGAAATGGACAAGACAGAGCCTGTGCATAAGCCTATGGCGGCACATGCAAAACATTCCGTGGACGCCCACTCGGAACACAAGGCTAAGGGGGCATCGGTGAAGGACGAAGAAGTCACGAATGCTGACCATAAGAAGAAATCGGGGGCAAGATGATAAAAACGCTTCCTGATTAGAAAGATGATTCAGCTATTCCGACAAAGTTTTGGGTTTCGCTGAAACAAATTGCCAAGCAGGAAACACTTTATGAAATCAGCAAAATCCTTGTTTGAAATAAGCCAAGTTGATTCCGAACGATTCAAACTCGTTGGTGAGTTGAGCTTTGTTTCGGTCCAAGAGGCAATGAAAAAAGGTGCGAAACTCTTTGTTTTACCTGCCAATAAGATGGTTTTTGATCTAGCCGGGATAACCAAGGCCGACAGTGCGGGGCTGGCCTTGTTGTTGGAATGGCTTCGGCTGGCGAGCCTAAGTGGAGTGGACTTGCATTACGTCAACCTTCCCCGCCAACTTATGGCCATGGCCCATGTGGCCGGGGTTGATGAAATTCTTGTTATTGACTGATGTTACGCAGTGTGTTTACGTTCCCCAGGATTACGCCGCAAGCGGCTCCATCCGCGCTATGGCCTAGGGGTTGCGTAACATCTGTAATTAATTAAACCAAAAGTCCGTGCTTTGACTCGGCTATCATAAAAGAGTAATAAATAATGGATAAATTGCTTATCACCGGCGGCAATACTTTGTATGGGGAGTTGCGCATGTCCGGGGCCAAGAATGCCGCGCTGCCCATACTGTCTGCGACCTTGTTGTCGGAAAAGCCAGTTCTAATCGGCAACGTGCCACATCTCCACGATATCACGACAACCATGGAATTGCTGGGGCGCATGGGGGTACATTTGGTGATCGACGAAAAGATGAATATCGAAGTGGATTCCAGTTCGATACAGACTTTTTACGCTCCCTACGAGCTGGTGAAGACCATGCGTGCCTCCATTCTTGTGTTGGGTCCCTTAGTGGCTCGGTTTGGCAAAGCCGAAGTTTCGCTGCCAGGCGGTTGCGCCATCGGCACCCGACCCGTTAATATCCATCTGGAAGGATTGACCGCAATGGGTGCGGACATCAGCGTAAGCAACGGTTACATCCATGCATCCGCCAAGCGCTTGAAAGGCTGTCGGTTGGTGCTGGACTTGGTCACCGTGACGGGTACTGAAAATCTGATGATGGCAGCCGCCCTTGCCGACGGCGTGACCATCATTGAAAACGCCGCCCGCGAACCTGAGGTCGTTGATCTGGCCGACTTTTTAAATGCCATGGGAGCAAAAGTCCATGGCGCAGGCACTGATATTTTGGAAATTGAGGGCGTAGAATCGCTGTCCGGTGAAGGTCTGCATTATCAGATTTTGCCTGACCGCATCGAGACTGGCACTTACTTGGTGGCAGCAGCCATGACGGGCGGAAAGGTCAAGCTAAAGAATACCCGTCCCGACTTGCTCGACGCAGTGCTTGAGAAACTGCGCGAAGCGGGTGCGCTAATCAGCGTTGGCGATTCATGGATTGAGTTGGATATGGAAGGCAGGCGGCCAAAATCAGTATCCATGCACACCGCACCCTATCCGGCCTTTCCGACCGACATGCAGGCCCAATTCACCGCCATGAACGCCATTGCCGAGGGGGTGGGAGTCATCACGGAAACGGTTTTCGAGAATCGCTTTATGCATGTGCAAGAGATGCAGCGTATGGGCGCGAATATCAAGTTAGAATCCAACACCGCCATTGTGCGCGGGGTCGAGAAGTTGACCGGCGCACCTGTCATGGCGACCGACCTTCGTGCTTCTGCCAGTTTGGTGCTGGCAGGTCTAGTGGCTGAAGGCCAGACCGTGGTGGAGCGGATTTACCATATTGACCGCGGTTATGAATGTATCGAGGAAAAGCTTACCCAACTTGGCGCGGAAATTCGGCGCATACCCCAATAATAATAAAAACACCCTATGTTGACCATTGCTATTTCCAAAGGAAGGATTTACGACGAAGCCATGCCATTATTGGCTGGCGCCGGAATCCGACCGACCGTGGACCCAGACAAGAGCCGCAAGCTGATTTTGCCTACCAGCAGAAATGACGTGCGCTTGCTGGTCATTCGCGCCGCCGATGTGCCAACTTATGTGGAATACGGCGCGGCCGATCTTGGCATAGCAGGCAAGGATGTCCTAGTCGAACACGGGGCTGGTGGTCTTTATGAACCTTTGGATCTAGGGATAGCCAAATGCCGCCTGATGACCGCAGCCCGCGTAGACCACCGCCAAGAGAACCAGCGCTTGCGGGTAGCCACTAAATATGTCAAAACCGCACAGCGCTATTTCGCCGACAAAGGGGTGCAAGTGGAGGTCATCAAACTCTATGGTTCAATGGAGTTGGCGCCTCTGGTGGGGCTGGCCGATTGTATCGTGGATTTGGTGGACACCGGCAATACCCTAAGAGCTAACGGAATGGAGCCGGGAGAATTGATTATGGACGTTAGCAGTCGCCTTGTTGTCAACAAAGCGGCGATGAAAATGAAACCCCAAGCAGTCGCAGAATTTATCCGGCAATTGAGGGATACGGTCTTAAGTCGAGCAGCGCTAGCATGAGAACCATGGCAGAATTTACAATCCTCAGACTCTATGCAAAAGATATCGATTTCCCAGCCAGCCTAGACCGTCTATTGGCATGGGACGAAGGTTCAGATGCTGCTATCCAACAGCGCGTAAAGGAGATCATCGCCCGTGTCAAAACGGAAGGCGATATCGCCTTAGTCGAATACACGTCGCGATTTGACCACTATCGAGTGACTGAAGCAGCCGAGTTGGAACTATCCCGAGAAGTGCTGAAAGCAGCTTGGGAGAACTTGCCACAAGCGCAAGCCGCAGCGCTGGAGACAGCCAATGAGCGAATTCGCATCCACGCTGAACACCAAAAGCTTGAGTCTTGGCGTCATTATGATTCCAACGGCACAGTCCTTGGGCAACAGGTCACTCCGTTAGATAGAGTAGGCGTTTATGTACCCGGTGGAAAGGCAGCTTATCCTTCATCCGTATTGATGAATGTCATTCCGGCAAAGGTCGCAGGTGTTTCCGAGATTGTCATGGTCACCCCCACGCCGGGTGGCGAATTAAATGAATTGGTGCTGGCCGCAGCCTATTTATCCGGTGTGGACCGTGTGTTTCGTGTCGGTGGTGCGCAAGCAGTGGCAGCCTTGGCTTATGGCACAGCTTCCATTCCCAGAGTGGACAAGATTGTCGGACCCGGCAATATCTACGTGGCCACTGCGAAGAAGCTTGTGTTTGGGCAGTGTGGCATCGACATGATCGCAGGCCCCTCGGAAATCCTTGTCATCAGTGACGGACAGACCAATCCCGACTGGATTGCCATGGATATTTTTTCCCAAGCTGAACATGATGAGGATGCCCAGGCGATATTAATTAGCCCAAGCGAGGACCACTTGAATGCAGTGGGATTGAGTATCGCAAAATTACTGCCAGGCATGGAACGCAAAGACGTGATAAAAGCCTCACTCGATAAGCGGGGTGCCATGATTCTTGTCGAGAATCTGGAGCAGGCTGCGGAAGTGGCGAATCGCATCGCCCCCGAACATTTGGAACTGTCGGTGGAAGATCCGGAAAGCCTGGTAAAGCTGATACGCCATGCCGGTGCTATTTTCATGGGGCGTTATACCGCCGAGGCTTTGGGCGATTACTGCGCCGGTCCTAACCATGTATTGCCGACCTCCGGCACTGCTAGATTTTCGTCTCCCTTGGGGGTTTATGATTTCCAAAAGCGTTCCAGCCTGATATTCTGTTCAAGTTCAGGTGCCGGAGAACTAGGCAAGACAGCATCGGTGCTGGCTCGCGGCGAGGGCCTGACCGCCCATGCCCGTTCCGCCGAATTTAGAATCTAGCCGGTAGTTAAGCAAATACGTCTTCCAATAAAAAAATGCGGACCAAACTATCTCTTGACATTGAAAACATTAATATTGCCAATCAGAATGGCATCGAAACCTTCGTAGCCTCAATTTTAAGGCGTGAAGTACTTTCCCTGTCGGCCTATCATGTCCAAGACTCGACCGGGCTGATAAAATTGGATGCCATGGAAAACCCCTACGCTTGGCCGGAAACTATGGTTGACGAATGGCTTGAAGATTTACGCAACGCCAAAGTCAACCGTTATCCCGACCCTTCCTCAGACCGTTTGAAGGCGGCTTTGCGGACATCCAATAATATACCCGAAACAGCGAATCTGATGCTTGGCAATGGATCGGACGAGTTGATCCAGATCATCCTAATGGGAGTGGCGGGCGATGACGCAGTCGTATTGTCTCCCCAGCCAACTTTCGTAATGTACCGGCAGATTGCTGATAGCTTGGGTTTGAAATTCGTCGGCGTAAAACTCAACGAGGATGATTTTTCACTGGACATGGCAACCCTTAGTGCAGCCATAGCCAAGAATAACCCTAAAGTGATTTTTTTGGCATATCCCAATAACCCGACGGGTAATGCCTTTTCTGGGGAAGACATGTTAGAGATTCTTCGCATCGCGCCTGGGCTAGTGGTGGTGGATGAAGCTTACGCACCCTTTGCCGATGCCAGCTTCATGTCAAAATTGCTGGAATTCCCAAATCTATTGGTCATGAGAACCCTTTCAAAGTTGGGCTTGGCTGGGCTGCGTCTTGGGTTTCTCGCCGGTCATCCGGCTTGGATTAGTCAATTGGACAAATTGCGGCTGCCTTACAACATCAATGTATTGACCCAACAAACGGTTGAATTTGCACTTGCAAATCAGTCCGTGTTCGACGGTCAGATAAAGCAGATCAAGAGTGACCGCGAACTTCTAGCATCACGGTTGGCACACCTCCCTGTGAAGGTTTTTCCTAGTCAGGCCAACTTTGTCAGCTTTAGATTGTTGGAAAAAGAAGCCACCGAGGTTTTCACGAAGATAAAAAACAAGGGTGTGCTAATAAAAAATTTAACTCCTGCGGGTGGCGCACTGCTCAATTGTTTACGAGTCACGGTTGGAACTCCTTATGAAAATCAAGTATTTATGGAGTCCCTTACAAAAATTCTGGAGTCTTGATGTCCGATTGGACAGATTGCCCGGATAATTTGGATATAATGCCTAATTGTTTCGGCGCAAAGATGTTCATACAATAATAAATAAACCGTTCAAAAAACAAAAACAACGCACAACTATCATGGTTTGCAAAGAGGAATACCCAATGAATGATTATGGCGTGGACACCAGCAAGCGCTGGTTCCTGACCAAGGCGGCAACAATGGTTGGCGCGGCAGGTGCGATTTTTGCCGCAACCCCTTTTATATCCTCCATGCAGCCAAGCGAAAAAGCTCAGGCTGCCGGAGCGCCAGTGGAAGTTGACATATCCAAACTGGAACCGGGTCAGTTGATCCGTGTCCGGTGGCGCGGAAAGCCGGTTTGGGTTGTGCAACGAACGCAAGAATCCCTCAGTTCATTGCAAAAATTGGAACCTAAACTGCGTGATCCCAAGTCGGAGGAGTCCGAACAGCCGGAAACCTCGAAAAACGAATATCGCTCCTCCAAGCCAGAAATTCTGGTTGCCTTAGGCGTATGCACACACCTAGGCTGTTCTCCGACCTACCGGCCAGAGGTTGCACCCGCTGACTTGGGACCTGAATGGCTCGGTGGTTTCTTTTGCCCCTGCCATGGCTCCAGTTTCGATCTTGCGGGCCGCGTTTACAAAGGCGTACCCGCACCTAGGAATCTGGATATCCCCCCCCACCAATACCTTAGCGATACTCGGTTGCTAATAGGAGAGAATGCCTGATGGCCTCGGAAAAAGCCAAATCCCTTTTGGGCTGGATTGATGAGCGTTTCCCGCTCAGTTCGTTTGTAAGCGAACATCTAGTTAAATACTACGCACCGAAAAATTTCAATTTCCTTTATTTTTTCGGTTCTTTGGCCCTTGTGGTGCTGGTCATTCAGATTCTGACCGGAATCTTTCTGACCATGAACTACAAGCCTGATGCCGCATTGGCATTCGACTCGGTCGAATATATCATGCGCGATGTGAGTTGGGGCTGGCTGATCCGCTATATGCATTCCACGGGTGCATCGGCGTTTTTTATCGTGGTCTACCTGCACATGTTCAGGGCTTTGTTCTATGGTTCTTACAAACAGCCACGCGAGTTGCTCTGGTTGTTTGGCATGGTGATTTTCGTCCTGTTGATGGCCGAAGCCTTCATGGGTTATTTATTGCCATGGGGTCAGATGTCCTTTTGGGGGGCGCAGGTGATTATCTCCCTGTTTAGCGCCATCCCGGTATTTGGCGAAGATTTGGCCCTGTTGATTCGGGGTGATTATGTCATTGCCGATGCCACGTTGAACCGATTCTTTGCCTTCCATGTGATTGCCGTCCCCTTGGCATTGGCCGGCTTGGTCGTGTTACACCTGACGGCCTTGCATACCGTGGGTTCCAATAACCCCGACGGGATTGAAATCAAGAAAAACAAGGATGAAAACGGTATTCCTAAAGATGGCATTCCGTTCCACCCTTACTATACGGTCAAAGATTTGTTTGGCCTTTGCGTATTCTTGATTGTGTTTGCATTAATTATGTTCTATTGGCCTGATTTTGGCGGCTATTTCCTTGAAGCACCCAATTTCGAGCCAGCCGATTCAATGCGCACACCAGAGCATATTGCCCCGGTTTGGTATTTCACCCCGTTTTACTCAATCCTACGCGCCGTACCCGACAAGCTCGGAGGGGTAATCGCCATGGGCGGCTCCATTGTTGTGCTGTTTATCCTCCCTTGGTTGGATCGCGGTGAAGTCAAGTCCATCCGTTATCGTAGTGGAATATTCAAAATTGCACTGCTGCTTTTCGTCATCAGCTTCATTGCGCTGGGCATTCTTGGCACTCGACCGGCGACGCCTACCGCCACTTTGTTCGCGAGGTTCTTTTCGGCAATTTATTTTCTTTTCTTCCTGACCTTGCCGATTTACTCGACTAGGGAAAAAACCAAACCATTGCCGGAGAGGTTGACTCACGCCATTATTCCGTTGGAACAGCTAGAAGGCTGGCACTGGAATTTGGTACGTCGATTGTTGGCCTTTATCACGGCCTCCGGGGCGTATCGCCGATTAAAGGAAACCATTGCAAGCTACATGGATAAAATCGGTGGTGCTATGGAAGAAATCAAAAAGAAATACTGCAAATGAAACCCATGAAAACCATTATTGCGCTTGTGTTTTTCGCCCTTTCCTTCGGGGTGCAGGCTGTTGAAGGATCCTCTCCCTTGCTTAAAGCAAATGTAGACGTGTTCGATCTCGAATCAGTACGCCGGGGTGCCGGCTACTTCGTCGATTATTGCATGGGTTGCCATTCGATCAAGCATTTGCGCTACTCTCGGGTTGGCAAAGACTTGAAACTTAAGGATGACGTATTACGTAAAGACATCATGCCGGATGGCGCTAAAGTCCATGAAAGTTTTTTGACTGCCATGGATCCCGAAGATGCCGTAAAGTGGTATGGTGTTGCCCCACCCGACCTTTCCTTGGTTGCGCGCGCTAGGGGTGCGGACTGGTTGTATAGCTATTTAAAAGGCTTCTACATCGACCAGTCTCCGACCCGCCCAACAGGGGTAAACAATCTGTATTTCAAGGATGTTGCCATGCCTAATGTGTTTTGGGACCTGCAGGGTCTGCAAAAGCCGGTAATCGCAACACATGAGGGAAGCCAAGTAATTGAACGTTTGGAAAAAGTCACGAAGGGCAAATTATCCGACGAGGAGTTTGACCAAACAATGTCGGACTTAGTGGCCTTCCTCGTTTATGCGGCAGAACCAGCCCAATATGCCCGGCTTACCTTGGGCAAATATGTCATTTTTGTACTCTTAGTCTTGGCAATTTTGCTTTTCAAGCTCAAGAAAGAATATTGGAAGGACATCAAATAAGCTTTTCATGTTAAAATGCCCCCGATGCCAATTGTGCCACACGGCGCTTATCCGGGGGCCAATGCCTATTGTCACCTATTCGGTGGTAAACCGAAACCATCACCCTTTTCTGGAACTCTGCGATTAGCATCAAGGCAACAGAGTTTATTTCTTCGTTACCCGTGAGGTGTTGAGCGTGGCAACTGCGGCCAATCGCAAATCCGTGATGACTCTTTTCTGTTCTCCAACATGCGCCTACAGCCATAGGGCGCGTTTTGTAATATGGGAAAAGGGCATATCAGCGGATATTGAATATATAAATGTCCACCAGCCCCCTGATGATTTAATTGAGCTAAACCCTTATGGAAGCACGCCGACCATGATAGACAGGGATTTAGTTCTTTACGATTCCAATATCATCATGGAATACCTTGATGAGCGATTTCCGCACCCTCCCCTGCATCCGATGGACCCTGTTTCACGTGCCAGAGCCCGAATGATGATACATCGCATAGATCAGGATTGGTACAGACTGACCGATGAAATTCTTAAGTTGCCAGATAAAAAAGCCAACAAACCCCGTAAGATATTACGCGAGAGCCTGCTCACAGCGATTCCGGTATTTGCAGCCAGGCTTTTTTTCTTAAGTGATGAGTTTTCTTTGGTGGATTGTGCGGTGGGCCCCTTACTCTGGCGGCTTCCCATGCTTGGCGTTGAATTGCCAAAGCATGCGGAACCTATTAAATCCTATGCATCCCGTCTGTTTGAACGAGAAGGCTTTCAACTAAGCCTAAGCGAACAGGAACGGGAATACCCCCAGCTTGATTGACCCTTCCACATACAAATGAACTCGCTGAAACCTTACCTACTTCGGGCCGTATATGACTGGTGCGTCGATAATGATTTGACACCCTACCTTCTTGCTAATGCAGACGCGGACGATGTCGTTATTCCAAGACAATCGGTGCAAGAGGGACGTATCATACTAAATCTTAAGCCGCAGGCAGTGCATAACCTGGCGCTGGGCGATAATAAAGTCGAATTCAACGCACGGTTCGGTGGCAAGCCTATGCTGGTCAGAATCCCCATTAAAGCCGTGTTGGCAATCTATGCGCGAGAGAACGGTCAAGGCATGGTTTTTGATGAAAATGAGGGGGAAGATCCATTGCCGCCCCAGCCCACATCAACTGAACCCACTGAATCGAAGCCAGCTAGATCAAGGCCCGTGTTGAAAGTGGTAAAATAAAAAAGTCTGACTATTTGGCAATTAACACTGCGCAACGACCTTAGGAGCTTGCAATGAATTCAACATCCTTACGCTCAGATCCCGCCAACCGGCAAATCGCCCTTCTTGGGGTACTCTCCTTGGTGATGATGATGACACGCTTTCATCATGAGGGTTCGGTATTTTCACTTCCTGATGCTTCCTTGGCGATTTTCTTTTTAGCCGGCATTTTTCTAGAAGGTCCCCTTTCTTACTGGGTATTGCTGATATTGGCTGCTTCCGTCGATTACATTGCGATAACGGCTCTTTCCGTCAATAGCTACTGCATTTCTCCGGCTTACCTATTCCTTGCTCCAACTTACGCAGCCCTATGGTTTGGCGGGCGTTTTATTAAACAGACCCCCCACCGCTCTTTGATGCATTATGCCGCGTTGTTGGCACTTACAGTCGTGTTTTCTTCCTCCATTGCCTTTTTAATTTCCAACGGTAGCTTTTATTGGTTCTCAGGCAAAGTTTCCGGGATTGGCATTGTTGATTATGCTTTGGAATTGGCGAGGGAGTTCGGTCCTTATGTAGGGGCAACTTTGTTTTATGTCTTGGCTGGCTTGGGTGTCAATGCTCTAGTGCGCAGTCTGGCAATTATCCGCCTAAGCCGAGTTGATAGCCTCTGAAACCGATGAATAAGCAAAGCGTATTGTTCGTCTGCATGGGCAATATTTGCCGTTCCCCAACCGCCGAAGGCGTGTTTCGCAAATTATTGCAAGATGAAGGGGTGGAGGATTGGTTTGAGGTGGATTCGGCAGGAACCCATGCCTATCATATCGGCAGCCCCCCTGATGAGCGGGCACAAAAGGCAGCCTTGGCTCGCGGCATTGACCTCAGCAAACTCCGCGCACGAAAAGTCGATTCTGATGATTTTGAATCCTTTGACCACATTCTGGTGATGGACCAGGAAAACTACGATACATTGATTTATGCCTGCCCTAGAATCCATTCCCATAAAGTAAAACTGTTTTTAGAATACGCCCCTAGCCTTAAGATCAAAGAAGTCCCCGACCCCTACTATGGCGGTAGCAAGGGTTTCGAGAATGTGTTGTTTTTGATTGAACAGGCATCGGTGGGTTTCTTGAAATCGGTGCGTGACAGCGTTTTCAACATCAGATACAGCGTTTTTAATATCGAATAGTTACTTGTTGGGTTATACCATTTTGCAAAGCACAGACACACAGGATAGTTTGAATGAGTGTCCTTTATTATTTTCCTTTGTTAAGAAAAAACGCTGTACATGAATGCAAATCGGGACTCCTAGCGGTGAAAAAAATGGCACATAGGCCGTTTTGACGGTCAACAAAAGACGTTGCCAAAACGACGGAACACGCCTGTTGC
>QJPH01000407.1 GCA_003242955.1 Candidatus Methylumidiphilus alinenensis | reverse complement strand
GATTTCCCGAAAGACAAGTGCATGCGGTTTTCGCCGTCATGAGGGACAAGGATATTGCCGGGATTATCAACCCAATGAAATCCTTAGTGCAGCGTTGGTATTTGGCACCTATCCCCCTTGCACGGACGGCTTCTGAACCTGAGCTTCTGGCATTATTCCATCAAATAGGCGTAGACAATCTGGAAGGTGGGTTTGCTGCGGCGACAGAAGCATTTGCAGCGGCTAAGAGAAACGCAAACAAAGATGGTTTGGTATTGGTATTCGGCACTTTTCCTCTGGTTTCAGAGTTTTTAGCCCATAATTCATGAGAGTTCAGAGGTAATCCAAATGGAGCAGCAATTAAAGCATCGCCTGATCGGAGTCATCATCCTTGTTGCCTTGATCGTCATATTCGTTCCCATGCTTTTCGAGAAGTCCGACGACAAGGGTAAACTCAGTTCCACTGGGATCCCTTCAATTCCCGACGATATTTTGGAAAAGACTATAGAACTGCCAAAAACGGCTGAGGATATAGCACCACCCAAAGAAGATGAGAAAAAAACCGTCGAAAGCGGTTACAAGATTGTCCCTTTTAATAATGAAGACACTCCTCCCAAGTCAAAATCTGCCGGTCAACCTAAGCCCAAAATAGAAGGGAAGATGGATAAACCGCTGACGCCCGAGGAAGAGGATACGTCTAAAGAGACGAAACCCGGCATGGAAGTGGAGAAAGAAATCCAGCCAGTAGATGCTGTCAAGCAGGCCCCGGCAATATTGCCTGATGCAAAAGAACCCAAGCCACAGGTTCATCGTCTGGTCAAAGCGAAGCATCACAAGGCTGAAAGGAAAACCGAGCCTGAGGCATCCCCCACCACCGAACCAGACGCTGATTTGGATCCAGTTGAAGGCGAACCCCGCAACCAGGTTAAGGCAGAGAATTCGACCCCCAAAACGCACCATTCCCATGCATCATTCCACCACAAGCAAGGTGCGGTTGCCGTACATAAACCCGTTACAGTGAAAAATGCCGAGACTACAAATTTACCCGAGCACCATCATCATACTAAGGTTAAAGAAAGCAAGCCCATGCATTCGCCCCTCTTGCCCGAAACTGACAGGGATTTGGAAGACGAGCCAGTTCCCGCTCCGGCGAAACCTGTAACACCCCATGTAAAAACCAAGTCTTCGGCTGGAATCGTACAGAAACCAAAAGTTTATGCACCAAAGAAACCGAACACCGTCAAACCGTCTGAACCGAGACACACGGTGAAGCCAGTCAGACCGTTAGAATCTGCCCACCCGGCGACAAAAGTTCACAAAACGGAACACACACCGACCGATGGCGATGCGCTGCAAGCGAAACCGAAGCCAGCCAAAACTGCCCCTGTGCTGGCAAAACCCATAAAGCCAGCCGATTCGGAATAACACTTGGAATCAATGGCCAGCGACATGAAAGCCGCATTCGTCGACTTAGTTTGGGTTGATTATTGCGTTATCGGCCTGATAGGATTATCTGCCCTAATTGGACTAAGCCGAGGACTGATTAGGGAAGTCTTTTCACTTGTCATTTGGTTGACTGCAATCTCGCTGGGTCTGCTTTACAATCACAAGTTTTCCGTCTACTTGGAACATGCGATCACTTGGACCGAGGCACGCCTTGTGGTGTCTTTCCTAGTCATTTTCATCAGCGTTCTGCTAATAGGCGGAATGCTGGTTTTTCTGATTGAGAAGCTAGTGACCATCACCGGTTTGGGGGGCACCGACGGTTTGGCCGGTCTGCTTTTTGGCGTTGCCCGTGGCGTGTTGATTGTCGCTTTGCTGGTGCTATTGGCGGGGGTGACTTCGCTTCCGTCCGAACCATGGTGGAAACAGTCCAAACTGATTCCTCCATTCCAATCGCTGGCTCTATGGCTGCGGACCCAAATTCCATCGGGTCTCGCCGCCCAAGTCAAATTCCCAGAATTAACCCTTAAAAGGTAAAGCGTTATGTGTGGCATTGCCGGCATCGTTTCTAACGAAAACGTCAACCAGGAACTCTATGAGGCACTGACGGTATTGCAACATCGTGGTCAGGATGCGGCTGGCATAGTCACCTGCAAGGGTGACCGCTTCCATATGCGCAAAGACAGTGGACTGGTTCGCGATGTGTTCCATACCCGCCACATGCGCAATCTGACCGGTAACATGGGCATTGCCCATGTGCGCTACCCAACCGCCGGATGCACTAGTTCAGCCGAGGCGCAGCCGTTTTACGTGAACTCCCCGTATGGCATCGCACTGGCCCATAATGGCAACCTCACCAATGCACAGGCACTCAAGCAAGACCTGTTTAAAGAGGATCAGCGCCATATCAACACGGATTCGGATTCAGAGGTTCTGCTTAATGTCTTCGCCCACGAATTGCAGGAAATCGGTAAGCTAAGGATTGATGCGGAAGATGTATTCAAAGCAGTTGCTGCCGTGCATCAACGTTGCCGGGGTGCCTATGCGGTCATTGCCATGGTCACTGGCTTTGGGATCATTGCTTTTCGCGACCCCTTCGGCATCCGCCCCATGGTTTACGGTGAAAGGATGACGGACTACGGATTGGACTATATGGTCGCATCGGAAAGCGTGGCATTGGATGTCCTTGGATTCAAGCTGGTCCGCGACATCTTGCCTGGTGAAGCCATTGTCATCGAGAAAAATGGCATGTTGCATTCAAAGCAGTGCGCGAAACATCCGGTTTATTCGCCCTGTATTTTCGAGTTTGTCTATTTCGCCCGCCCTGACTCCAAAATCGACGATATTTCCGTTTACAAGGCTAGAATGCGCATGGGCGACAAACTGGCCGACAAAATCCTCCGCGAGCGGCCCGACCATGACATTGACGTGGTCATTCCCATTCCCGACACCAGCCGCACTGCCGCGCTACAATTGGCCACCCGCATCGGGGTCAAATACCGTGAAGGATTCATCAAAAACCGCTACATAGGCCGCACGTTCATCATGCCTGGCCAGCAACTGCGCGAGAAGTCGGTGCGCCAAAAGCTTAACGCCATCGACCTTGAATTCATGGGCAAGAACGTGTTGCTGGTGGATGATTCCATTGTGCGCGGCACCACCTCGATGCAGATCATTCAAATGGCCCGTGATGCAGGTGCGCGTCAGGTTTACTTCGCTTCAGCCTCGCCGCCAGTGCGTTATCCCAACGTCTACGGCATCGACATGCCGGCGGCGGACGAACTTATCGCCCATGGTCGCAGTGAAAACGAAATCCAGACCGAACTGGGCTGCGACTGGCTGATTTACCAGGATTTGCCAGATTTGATTGATGCCGTGCAGAAAGGCAATCCCGATGTCATGCGCTTCGACACCTCTTGCTTCAACAATGAATATGTCACCGGCGACATCAACCAAGATTATCTCGACCTGATTGGCGCACAGCGCTCCGACGAGGCCAAGGCGGCGCGTGATGACAATAGCATGGGGTTGGAGTTGCATATTTCCGGTTAGGATTTCTGGTTTCCACGCTGGAGCGTGGAAGCCAGAAATCCTATATTAACAGCAGCGTGTAATGGGTTTTGCTCTTGTTCCTACGCTCCCGTACTCATCGTTTAACACAAGTGGCGACAGGTTGGAGAACGCCGTCATTCTGGCAATCCCTACTGGAATGACATCATCCCACCCAAACTGAGAGTTGCTGCTATAACTTATTAACGACTAATCAAATTAAAATTATGCGGTTTGAGTGGGATAGTGAAAAGGCGAAAGCCAATATCCGTAAGCACGATGGTGTCGATTTTGAAGAAGCTATAAGTGTTTTCGGCGACCCCTTTGAAGTTACGATTAGCGACCCGGATCATTCGCAAAATGAGCAAAGATTTCTAAGTATTGGACTTTCATCCTTGGGGCGGCTTTTGGTAGTATCCTACACTGAACGCGAGACGAGCATCCGTATAATCAGCGCCCGAATGGCGACAACAAGAGAGCGAAAGAACTATGAGTCAACCCACTAGCCCAGGGCAAGAAGATGATTTGCGTCCTGAATATGATTTCTCGCAAGGTGTCCGTGGCAGGCACTATCAAGCCTTTCGGGAAGGGACAAACGTAGTGTTGCTTGATGAAGATGTTGCTAAAATCTTCAAAGATTCAGAGTCGGTTAACCGGGCATTGAGACTGTTGCTTGATCTTGCAAGACGGGAAGTGCCAAAGGACATCCACGGTTAGCACTGACAGATCATGAAAATCAAATACTTTCAAGATACTGATACGTTGTATATCGAATTCCGCTCTGTCGGGATTGCCGAAACCAAAGATATTTATAAATAATTTTTAAGAGTGGTGATTATGTTATTCCATGTGATGCTTGAACAAACCGAAGACGGCTGGATTGTAGCCGAATGCCCCGCATTGCCGGGTTGTGTTTCCCAAGGCAAGGATGAAGAGGAAGCCTTGGTCAATATCAAGGAAGCGATAACCGCTTGGCTTTGGGCTGAGGACCAGAAGGCAATATCTAGTTTGCGACTAACGCCAGAACAACGTCCGCCTGTCATGGTAGCAGTTTGACATATGGGGAAATTGGGTAATGTTTCTGGCAAGGAAGCCGCTAAGGTATTTGAGAAAGCTGGCTGGGTATTCATGGGACAAGTAGGTAGCCATCTGGTCATGGTTAAACCCGGAGTCAGGGCTAATCTTTCCATCCCACAACATAAAGAACTATCGGTCGGAACTTTACGCGCTTTGATTCGCAATGCCGGAATGTCTGTCGATGAGTTCCTGAAACTGCTATCAAGATGACACCGAAGAAAAAAACTGAGTTTGTGCAATGGATGCCAAACGTCCTTGACTCCTTACGGGAACTAGGTGGTTCGTAAGCGTTCACTCCCCCCTGCCTTTTCCTGGGAACGCGGCCATCTTGGCCGCCATTTCAGCGGGCGAGACGCCCGCGCTCCCAGGGGGAAGTGAACGCTTACGGTGGTTCAGCCACGCCCCGGCAGCACTCATTTGGTTTGCGTGAAATTAAAACCTTCGAGGTAGACTATTCGTTCTTGCAGAAATATCCGCTTGAAAAATAATGATTTACTTTGGTTCACACGCTCTATCGTGGAAACGATATAGCCTTTGACTACATCGTAGATCAGTGGCTAGAATTTCAAAAAAGGCGGTAAAAATGAATATTTATCACAAAGTAGATGAAGTCAGGATGGAAAATGGAATTTTATTCTTACGCGTGGACGGTCAATCGATTAGCAAAGCCCTAATTGATATATCCCCTGTGCTAGTAACAGCTAGCGATAAAGAATTGAACCACTATGAAATTTCGCCTTCAGGTTATGGCATTCACTGGCCGCTGCTTGACGAAGATATATCTATTGACGGTTTATTAAAAATACACCACTCTCCACTGCAAAGGAATCAATTATGTAATAGCGCATAGGATTGATTCGATGTTAAAAACGCTGTAAACGGATCACTCCGCCTGCCTTATCCAACGCCCCGATTTGCCCCCAGTCTTTTCCAGCAGGCGCACCGACTGTATGCACATGCCCCGGTCAACAGCCTTGCACATGTCGTAGATAGTCAGTAAGGCAACTTGAACGGCGGTGAGGGCTTCCATCTCAACACCCGTAGCCCCCACAGTCTTCACTGTGACCACACAGCGGACCCGGTTTTGCAAGGGTTGCAGTTCGAAAGCCACCCCAACATGGCTTAGGGATAAAGGATGGCAAAGAGGGATTAAATCTGCTGTCCGTTTGCTAGCCATGATGCCGGCAATACGGGCGACACTCAACACATCCCCCTTCTTGTGGTTGCCATTTTGAATCAAAGCCAAGGTTTGCGGTAGCATTTCGATATAGCCTTCCGCCACGGCGACACGCTCGGAGGCTTGTTTGCCACCTACATCGACCATGTGGGCTTCGCCGTCAGAGTTGAAATGAGTCAGAGTGTCCATGATTGATAGGCGTGTATTTTATCGTTAGGGAAGCAGACTAAGGATTTGGTCAAAACCCCATTCCCAGCAGTATCTCTCGCCGTTATACACAAATGTTGAAGTCCCGTCTTTTCCTGCTTTCCCTGACTTGTGTATAACGACGAGATCAGGAGCTTGGGAACGAGCTACAAGGATGTCATTTTCGACCATAGCCTTAAAGGCCATTATAATTCATTCAGTCATTGCAAATGGGTGCGATTAATAGTCTGGAGTCAAAAAAATGAGCGAAAAATTGCTTCCCTTGTTCGGCAATTTAACCCATGGCGTCTATGTCATTGGCGTTTCCGCCATGGGCAGGAAAAATGCGTTCACCGCCGCATGGGTCATGCAATCTTCCTTCGATCCGCCGATGCTGGCCCTGAGCATCAATCCCGCGCACTCTTCTTACCCATTATTAGTGGCTGGCGGGTGTTTTACCGTCAATGCGCTGGGCAAGCAGCACAGGGAATTGGCTCTGCATTTTGGAACGCCAAGGAAGGAAGACAAACTCGCATCGGTAAACTGGCGAGAGGCCGGGTGCGGCGCGCCGGTTCTGGTTGACGCGTTGGCATGGTTTGAATGCAGCGTGGTCGGCGAATTGGCTTCCGGCGACCATGTTCTGGTTTTGGGTAAAGTCGTTGATGGCGGTTTGCTAGACGTGGAAGGCATCCCTTTGAATTACAGCGAAGTCTGTGGCTTCGACTCATCAAGCCGCTTGCTTCCTGATAAAATGAAGCCTTGATCCTACAGCGTTTTTAATGTCGATTGATTACTTTGTTTTTATTGTTGGAGGCAAAGGGTTGCCGCCCTACGGCCCTTGTTACGCAGTAGGTCGGCAACCCTTTGCCGACATGGATGTACATTAAGTAACTAATAGATATAGAAAACGCTGTATATTAATAATTACATAAGGCTTTTTGTAGGTGCGAATTCATTCGCATTTAACAAGTTGCTTTTGCGAATTTGTCGCATTTACAATCAATCCAACCACAAGGGGAGCTTAGATTTATGATCGTTACCCAAGAAGCAAGGACACAAGCCCAAGAATTGTTGGATTTCATTGATGCATCCCCAAGCCCTTGGCATGTTGCCGCTACTGTGGCGCAACGGTTGGAAAGCCAAGGCTTCGAGGCTTTGCGGGAAGAAGAAGGTTGGCAATTGGAAAGCGGAGGCCGCTATTTTGTAGTGCGGGGCGGTTCTTCCGTCATTGCTTTCGTGATGGGCACTCAAACCCCGGACTGGACCGGCTTCCGTGTCATCGGTGCACACACCGACTCCCCCGGCTTGCGCCTAAAGCCGCGCGCCCCTTTTGCCGCCGAGCCGATGGCCTGCCTAGGGGTGGAAGTTTATGGGGGACCCATTTTGGCCACCTTCACCGACCGCGACCTTAGCTTGGCCGGACGCATCGTCGTGCGCAGGAAAAAGGGCGTGCAAACCCGTTTGGTCCGTTTCAGCCACCCATTGGTGCGCCTGCCCAATTTGGCGATACACATGAACCGCAACGTCAACGAGGACGGCTTGAAACTAAACAAGCAAACCGAACTGCCTCTGCTGCTGGGCAATCTATTGGAGGCATTTTCGCCCGCGGAACAGTTTCGCTCTTTGCTCGCACACCTTGCCGGGGTTGAAGAAGATGCCATCATCAACGGTGAGTTCCATGTCTACGATACTCAACAGGGCGTATTCTGGGGTGTGCACGAAGAATTCATTGCCAACAGCCAGTTGGACAATCTGTCTTCCTGCCATGCCAGCCTAAGTGCATTGCTTAGTACGAACGAACCCGAGGCGACTTGTATTTGCGCCCTGTTCGACCATGAGGAAATTGGCAGCGAAAGCGCTCAAGGTGCGGGGGGTACTTTTCTGTCTGATGTATTGCAGCGCATTGCCAGTGGGCTGGACCGGGATACCCTAGGCCAAGCGATGGCGCGGAGTTTCTTCATCAGCGCGGACATGGCCCATGCCTACCATCCCAACTTCCCGTCGGCCTATGAACCGGCGCATAAGATTCGCGTCAATGGTGGCCCGGTCATCAAGACCAATGCTTGCCAGCGTTATGCCACCAACGCCGAATCCGAGGCTTATTTCATTGCGCTGTGCGAATGTGCTGGAGTACCTTGGCAGCAATATGCCCACCGCACCGATTTGGGTTGCGGTAGCACCATAGGGCCCATCGTCGCCTCCCGCTTGGGGATGCGGTGCGTGGATGTCGGCAATCCGATGTGGGCCATGCATAGCGCCCGCGAAAGCGCCGGCACCGTGGACCATAGTTTGATGATTCGAGTGATGCAGCGGTTTTTTTCGTGATAGCTTAAGAGGGCTATCAGCTTAAGGCGGGACAGGCACAAAGCTTAACCGTTCGCCCTGAGTTGCGAGCTTGTCGAGCAGTCGAAGGGTGGACGGTTAAGCCGTTCATGGTTCGACCCTTCGACAAGCTCAGGACTCACCACGAACGGCCTTGAACTGCCCCGCCTTAAGTTGGTAGCCCATTTACGCTATCATTTCAGTAGTTTGTCCAGGCACGGTGATTTGGATTACGCCTGCATAAGCACACATTAGTTTGCTGGTATTATTTAAAGCAGGCATGTTGCCCAACATCACCGTCGGCGAACCAGGTACCCACGGCGCGGGGATGACTGGAATGCAAGGCATGGGTGTGAGCACGCCCATCGCTGCGGTAGTCGCAGAGGCAACGGTTGGATTCGCCAGCGAGGTACACATGCCGAATGGGAGAATGTTGACCATCGGAATGTTATCCATAATATTCGCCGCTGGCACATAGCTGGTCATGGTATTATTTTTTGGCAGCACCACAAGCGAACTAGGCGCCACCCCAAAACTACACATCAGCGTCGCGCCCATGCAAACATGAATAGCCATATCGTTACCCTCATTTATAAAATCAGCGTTAGTCGGGCAGGGTGTGCATCGCGCACCATTCAAGCTAAATGATCATTATAACCCTCAAAACCAAGTAATTCGTCTAATAGAAAATTACATATTATGACGCTCTGATGATACCCTTCACAATCAATTAAAAAGTTGTATCGGTATTCTTCCGTACATACCGTAATGACTTGCAATGCCATCAGGTATTGGCTCTTGTCCGTCCTAAAACCTGTGTTGGCAATGACTTCCTCTAGCAATTTTTGCAATTTATGCGTATTACTGTATGAACCAAATTGACTTTTTGTCTCTAATAGATGCTTAAAAAATAACTCTAACATCTGCTGATAATGAAAACAATAAATCGAGCAATCTTTTATGCTAGTATTGCTCAAAACATCAATGGCGACGGCGTGTTCCCAAGCTTTGCCTGCCAAGTTCTCCACATTTTCAAATTGCTTAAGTTTTTCTTGATACATATTACTAATCAGAAAGCCTTTTGAACCACAGCATAAAAATCACATGCACCCAAGGGCGCAATAGCGGCATCAGCCTTGTATTGCACCGAATGTGGATCTTGCCGACGGGTCGGAACCTTTATCGCCGACATGCTCATTACTATTTAGCCACGACCAGCTTCGCCGACATAGCCAAACATTGCCCACCGTTGCCATGCCGGGTTCCATCTGACAAAGCCTGTCGGGGTTTGCGATCTTGACAGTGACATTTGAAGTTCGCGTCAATGCACAAAACGTAAGCGACGGGGTTTTAAACCCCGTCGCGCTTCGTATTGCCGAGCCTGTTACCCTTTCTCCCTACGGCCTGATTTAGGCGTCTAGGAACTCACCAAGAAAATGAGGGATTCCAGTTTGTAGTTGGCGACCCGACGTTTTAATTATGTTCCCTGAATTTAAATCCGAAACGGTTTTTGCAAAAAAACAGTTATTGTAGACTCGCCAATTAGCTCCTCGTTTTACACATATAATTGTATGTAGATAAGTCCCAGAAAAATATTTTTGGTCGGTTGATCGTGCTCTGTAATTATTAGATTTTGTTAAACCCACTTCTCCTTGACCCGAATAGGCGGCACTGTCAGCACGAAATTTTTGCGCGTTTGCATATTCATTAGGCATATTTTGACCATCAGCATCATGATAGAACCGATTCGATAAGCCTATGTCTCTCACTTCAAGTGCGCACCCAGTCATTGACGCTGTGACAACAAGTGTTCCATTAGGCTGTGCCTTAGGTACATCGCAATAATGGGCTGAACCATTATGGTAAGGAATATACCAGTCACCTGCTCCTGCGACTGCTTGAAGTATATAGTTCCTTGGATAATCCGGGTGTTGCTGAAGGGTCAGTGCGCAACTGCCGCCAAGCTGACTGTCTATAACAAGCCCATTGTCAGCAATTACTATCCCGTAACTTTTCATCGCAGTCCCTGGATTAGACCTTAACAGTGGCAATATGGAATTTGTGTTGCCGAAAAAAGCACCGATTTTATTTTTTAAGCCCACTTCTTTATCTCCTCTGTATGTAAAGACTGTCAAGAATTATCGTCTTTTTACTATTTCAATACTATAAAACAGCAGATGGGTTAAGTCTTGTATTACACCAAATCAATAATCACCCATCGGCCCAATATTCATGTCGATGCGTATCGATACCCCTGACGATGAGTTGCCATACGGCAACCCACGGATAACATCCCTCCATGTTATTCGTACTTTCGGCTACCAACTTAAGGCGGGGCAGTTCAAGGCCGTTCGTGGTGAGTCCTGAGCTTATCGAAGGATCGAACCATGAACGGCTTAACCGTCCACCCTTCGACTGCTCGACAGGCTCGCAGCTCAGGGCGAACGGTTAAGCTTTGCGCCTGTCCCGCCTTAAGCTGATAGCCATACTTCCATGGCAACGCCGGACGAGATTTGTAATCTCGTCCGAAACGTTTTACCACAACCAGTTCCGCTGCCATAGCCAGACAATCGGTGAAATTCAAGGGCGGGGGCGCTATTGCGACCTCATATCTTCGGCTTTCATCCTGCGTAACACTTATCACAGACTCGTGCCACTTTGACTCCGACGATATGCCCACCCCAACGGGAAAGGCGGTTCGTTACCGGGGCGGTCCGGCTTGAACATTCGTGACAGAATATTTCCCCGCATCTCCGGCAGTGATGCTTGCGGAATGTCACCGTGAAGCTGCGTTTGCAACTTACGCAGCGGTTCCGTTTGTTGTCGGATATCCAAGTAGCGTTTTGGGGTGGTGTTAGGACAGTGCCGTAGGCTTGCGGAGCATATACTTCATTGGTTGAGACACGATCCAGTATGATCCCGCTAGTTTTGAACTTACCCAAATAATACTCAAAATTGAGCGCTTGGGCGAGTTGGCAATTCATCACTATGTTTGCGTCGGCAAATTCCTTGGGAAGGGTTGGATAACGCTTTTTCCAAAACTCAACTTCCTTGCCCTCTGTCTGGGCCTTGCCATATGCCTCCGCAACATTTATGTCATACATGGGTTCGTTAATAATTGGAGTATCCGGGGTCACACCGCCTTGGACATTCCCTAGCAGCGTCACGCCCATGCTTGTGATATCACGGGTCAGAATTAAAAATACGGTTTCGCCACTGAGGACAAAATGAAGTGCCACATTAAAATTACTAGGGGGATTTGACCACCATTCCATGTAATCGCTGCTGGAAGGACCGACATCAACACCCGGACCCATTTTCCTTAAATAGGGATGGGTATGGCAATCGCCTATATATTCATGGTGGTCCTTAAATGTAGACGTTTTCATGTCAACGGCGGTCTTGCCCAGCCCGGGGATAATATCGCCTGGCATTACAGAATCAAGTTGCCAGAATAGATTGAGGCCATATTCTTTCACTTCCCTTTCCGACTGGCTAATCATTTGATTGAAAATGTCAATTAGCGCACGGGAAGACACGCGCAGCTTTAATGGTGTCGGCGTGTTATGAGTGTCCAATATATCACTCAAATATTCATCTAGAACTTGCATAAAGGATCTCCAATGAAATTAAAAGATTTCAACCATATTATTAAGTGCTATCAAATAGCAGATGGGTCAAGTATTCTTGTATTACACCAAATCCATAATCACCCATCAGCCACAGAAATGGTGCGCGGTGCGCACCCTATTGGCTTCTTCGTCAGGGCAGTCGAGCGCATAAACGGTTCGTAAGCGTTCACCCCCCCTGGGAGCGTGGGCGTCTCGCCCGCTGAGGGTGGTCAAGATGGCTGCACTCCCAGGAAAAAGCGGGGGAGTGATCGCTTACAACGGTTCCGCCGCATATTGCACCGGATGTAAATCTTGCCGACGGGTCGGTAGCAATCCCGCTTTCATAGCCATTTCCGTTTAGTCACAACCAGTTTCACCGCCATAGCCAGACATTAAGCGGAATACGCGGCTGAGGCCGCTATTGCGCCCTTCTGTTCGACTAATCCTCGCTATACAGAAAAAAAAGGCTCTTTGCCCCGTCTGGCATGTGATAATGTAACTAACTAACATCAACCAATCAACGCTTTTCGGCTTTCGTTCCTACCCATATAGTGGCGGAAATATGATCCCCCACCAAGTCACGTTTGAAATCCCCGAAAAAGCTTTTTTGATACACAGCTTTTTTATCTTAAAAATTTATCTAAAAATGATGGACATTAAATCAATCCTTAAACTGAAAATCCGGCTATCAGCTTAAGGCGGGATATGCGTAAGGCTCAACCGTTCGCCCTGAGCTTGTCGAAGGGTGGATGGTTATGCCGTTCATGGTTCGACAAGCTCACCACGAACGGCTTTAAACTGTCCCGCCTAGTTGATAGCCGAAAATCCTGACCGCTTATGGCAACCCTTAACTAACTATCTGATGTCGAAAACGCTGTAGCTGTAATGGACACAATTTCAATCCGAGGTGCTCGCACCCACAACCTTAAAAACATCGACCTAGACCTGCCGCGTGACAAGCTGATTGTCATCACTGGCCTGTCGGGTTCCGGCAAGTCTTCTTTGGCTTTCGACACCATCTATGCAGAGGGCCAGCGGCGTTATGTCGAGTCCTTGTCGGCCTATGCCCGGCAATTCCTATCGGTGATGGAAAAACCGGATGTGGACCATATTGAAGGCTTGTCGCCAGCCATTTCCATCGAACAAAAATCCACCTCACACAATCCACGCTCCACTGTCGGCACCATCACCGAGATTTACGATTATTTGCGTTTGCTATTCGCCCGCGCCGGCACGCCACGCTGCCCAGACCACGGGGTATCGCTTGAAGCGCAGACGATTAGCCAGATGGTCGATACGGTATTGGCCCTACCGGAGGATAGCCGATGGATGTTGCTCGCCCCGGTGGTCAGCCAACGTAAGGGCGAACATGTGCAGGTGTTGGAAGAGTTGCGTGGGCAAGGCTTTGTCCGCGCCCGCATCAATGGGGAGGCTTACGAGTTGGACGAGCCGCCAAAGCTGGATTTGAAGAAGAAGCACACCATTGAGGTCATCGTTGACCGTTTCAAGATTCGTGGCGATTTAGGGCTTCGGTTGGCGGAATCCTTCGAGACCACGTTGCGCCTAGCCGATGGCCTAGCCTTGGTGGTTTCCATTGACGATCCAAAACACAGTCTGGTGTTTTCGGACAAGTATGCCTGTCCGCATTGCGGCTATTCTTTAAGCGAACTGGAACCGCGCATCTTTTCTTTCAACAATCCCAAAGGCGCATGCCAAAAGTGCGACGGCTTGGGTGTTAAGCAATACTTCGACCCACGTTTGATTGTGCATAGCCAACAGCTAAGCTTGGCTGGCGGTGCTGTGCGCGGATGGGACCGTCGCAATGCTTATTATTACCCTCTTATCTGTTCGTTGGCAGAACATTATGGCTTTGACCCGGAGCAGCCGTTTGAAAAGCTACCCCAGGCAATCAAGGATGTAATATTTTATGGCAGCGGCAAGGAGGACATAGCGTTTAAACAGATGAACGCAAATGGTGGCTACGCTATCCGGTTCCATCCGTTCGAGGGCGTTGTCAACATCATGGAAAGGCGATACCGGGAAACCGATTCCAGCTTAGTGCGCGAAGAACTAGCCAAATACATGGGCAGCAAGCCTTGCCCGGATTGCGGCGGCACACGCTTGAACAAGGGAGCCCGCCATGTGTTTGTGACCGAGCGAAACCTGCCGACATTGACTGCCTTGCCAATCCGTCAGGCGTTGGGTTTTTTCGACAACTTGCAATTGCCCGGACAGCGCGGTGAAGTGGCAGCGAAGATCGTCAAAGAAATCCGCGAACGTTTGCAGTTTTTGGTCAATGTGGGTTTGGATTACCTGACTTTGGACCGTAGCGCGGAAACCTTGTCAGGCGGGGAAGCCCAACGCATCAGGCTAGCCAGTCAAGTGGGCGCGGGCTTGGTGGGCGTGATGTATGTGCTGGACGAACCGTCCATCGGCCTGCATCAGCGCGACAACGAACGCTTGTTGAAGACGCTGATACACCTGCGTGATCTTGGCAATACCGTGATTGTGGTGGAGCATGACGAGGATGCCATTATGACCGCCGACCATGTGGTGGACATAGGCCCTGGCGCGGGCGTACACGGCGGATGCATCGTCGCAGAAGGAACCCCCAAGCAAATTAAGGAGCACCCTGATTCGCTCACCGGACAATATCTGTCCGGTCGGCTAGAGATCGAGATTCCCGTCCGCCGTAACCATAATGATGCGGGGAAAGTGTTGCGTCTGGTCAATGCCACCGGCAATAATTTGAAAGGGGTTGATGTCGCGTTCCCGGTCGGCTTGTTCACCTGCGTGACAGGCGTGTCGGGTTCCGGGAAATCCACCCTAGTCAACGATACTTTGCACAAATATGCAGCTAGGGAACTCAATGGCGCGAGTGCGCCGCCCGCCCCCTGTGAAGGAATTGTTGGGCTGGAATTGTTTGACAAAGTGGTTGATATAGATCAAAGCCCCATCGGACGGACACCGCGTTCCAACCCGGCCACTTATACCGGGCTATTCACCCCGATCCGCGAATTATTCTCCGCAACCCCGGAGGCGAGGTCACGCGGTTATTCGCCAGGGCGCTTTAGCTTCAACGTCAAGGGCGGTCGTTGCGAAGCCTGTGCGGGCGACGGCGTGATAAAGGTCGAGATGCATTTCCTGCCCGACATTTTTGTCCATTGCGACATCTGCAAAGGCAAGCGCTATAACCGGGAAACCTTGGAAATCCGCTACCGAGGCAAAACCATCGACGAAGTTCTGGCGATGACCGTGGAGGAAGCCTGCGCATTTTTCTCTGCAATCCCCAACGTCCATCGCAAGCTGCAAACACTGCTGGAAGTCGGCCTAAGCTATATCACCCTGGGTCAGAATGCCGTTACCCTTTCTGGCGGCGAAGCGCAACGGGTCAAACTAGCCAAGGAACTGTCCAAACGCGATACCGGTAACACCTTATACATCCTTGACGAACCCACCACGGGTTTGCATTTCCACGATATCAAACAATTGTTGACAGTGCTGCACCAATTGCGCGACCACGGCAATACGGTGGTGGTGATCGAGCATAATTTGGACGTGATCAAAACCGCCGATTGGATCATCGACTTGGGACCGGAAGGCGGTGATGGCGGCGGTCGTATTGTTGCCGAAGGCACACCGGAACATGTAGCCGCGAATCCTGATTCACATACCGGGAGGTTTTTAAAAAGGACATTGGAGAATGGAGGCAAGACCGACTCGGTTTCAAAAACCGAGTCGGTCTAATTGGAATGAGACATGACACCAACAGGTTATCCACTGTATCTTAAAATGGCGGTAGAAACAGGAAGATAGCCAACAATTCAATTACTTATTCTGCGCTTGAAATATAATATTTTTTAATATCAATAGAATAGAAATCGTCAACTGAAATGGACAGTCTGGACCTAAAAAAGGCTGGGCCAGCCAAACGACAAAATAATGATGAGTGCAAATAAAAATTCACACAGTTATCCACAGCTTTGCCCACCTCCGTCAGAGGCGGGTAATTGTTCGTCCGGGGGGCTTTCTTGTGGGGTGGCCTGTTCGGTGGCTGCTTGAGTCTGGCTTGTTCCAAGCTCCACTGCCGCGCTATCAATGAATCCGCCGCCGGAAGTTAAAACCTCGGGTCCACTGGTGGCGGAACTGCGAACTGGGCGAACGGCTTTAACCTGCGGGATGACAGGCTTGGCATCTACCTTGTTTTTTTCTTCACTCTTGATGTTGCTGGCTCCAATCGCGCTACGCCCTTTTTGGATGAGAAAGTCAAACAGCGAGAAAGCAAACTCGACGCTATATCCCATTAAAAACCCCCATACTAGCGGGGAGAAGCTAAGTTCTTTGAAATCCTGGATATCAGGCGCAATCACAATGCCGCTGATTAAGCCGAGCAAAGGTCCAAGTGCCACGCGCATGCCCCAGCGACGGCGGGCACCTAGTATAAAACTGGATTTGGAAAAACTATCTAATATACCCCGGATGACGAAGGCAAGCGCCCCTAACAAACCGAGCATTGTTGGCAACACCAAGTAGTTGCTGACTCTCAATACGGCAAGTGCCCCGGCGAAGAAATTCTCCCGGACAGACTTTTCGTGTATTTCATGAACTTCCTGTTCGCATACCTCTTTATCAGGACTGACCTTGTGCTGGCATTGATTCAGAAGGGAATTTAAAACAAAATTATCATTGGCTTTATCCTTGGTACTCTCATCGGAATCGCAAAGGATGCCTTCATTTGGATACCATCTGGGCCATACTATACTCACGCCTCTCAGAACACAATAACTGGTGTTAAGTTTCAGCCAGATGACCCTCCTTTCTTCAAATAGGTCTTTAAATGGATATTTAGTTTCCAGCTTATCACTACTTTTGTCAGGCTCACTGCTGGCTGCTTTGGCTGTATTAATTTTCTCTTCAACTGTCTTCATCTGAGAAAGCTGTTCGGTGACTTTCTCGAGGGTGTCGGATATAAAATAGATGTAAGATTGATAAACTATAAAAACAACTATGACGACCCAAAGAGCCACCCAGAAATTAGTATAAGAATTTTTAACCTTTTTAATGATGGCACTATAGGGTCCAGAAGTTCCTAGGATGACATCCCTCTCATATTCTTCGATTTTCTCCTTTAACCGTAAACTCTCGTTAGTCGCTGGATACACGAGTTGAGACAATTCATTATAGGCTTGCAAAAGCACAGTGACATCGTTCTCAGTCAGCGTTTCCGGGGCTTTTTGTAGGACAGGGACAATCGCTTTAATCAGTTCCGGTTTTTCCTTAGCCAAATCCACATTAGCATCTGAAACTGCGTAATGCAGTAACCGCCATACCTCATCAAGCGTATCCTGTTTCTTGCTTGAAAAATTAGTATGGTCTAGGCTGGCATGAGGAAGTGAATCAGGCATGGAAATCTCCTAAAGCTTTTGAACATCTTCTTATGCTGACGTTGCAAACATGGAATCGCTGTAACAGCGTACAGACAAAAAAAAGCATTTTCAATAGCAATGGGCTTTGTGGTGGCGATTAACAGTGACGCGGGTGTGCAAGGCTTGCCTTGCGAGGGAGTGTACGGGCAAGGCAAGCCTTGTACTCCAATTGCAAAGGGGGGTAAACTTTCTTTGAAATCGCCTTAGGTGATTTCCAATAATGAATCCACCAAAACCGAAATGAATTGTCCACGAAAATCACGAACAATTCCTCCGCAAATATCCTTGCCAAGCTGGGGCTTGGCGTTCCTTCTGGGAGCGCCAAGCCCCAGCTTGGCCTTTGGATGGGATGTTCTTTATTGGATATCACCTTAAGGTTCACCAGCCTGTTTGGAAAAAGGCGATAGGCTCAATCGTCAAAAAGGGCAGGTAACCCCAACGCAAGGCGGGTGCGATTAAAAGTCAACCCAAACATCAAGTTTGTTGGTATGCGCACCTAACATTCATACAAATTGGTTTGCACCCCCGAAGATGAAAGCCATACCAAGTAGGGTACGCTGTGCGTACCTTTAAGGGCTTACAATGGTACGCACAGCGTACCCTACTTGGATTCCGTACTTTCATGGCAACCCGCCCTTCTACGACAAGTGGGTTTTCAACAAAATGAGAATTGCTGTCGGCGATCACAGTTGCGTAACATCACTCAGGTAATTAGAATTGCTTTATCTCTTTCAATCCAACCGGCTTGAGACCCTGCTCGAACAGCTTGCAGCCGAAGTTGCACGTCCTCAACGCAAGCCTCTGGCTTCCGAAACCATCATCGTCCAAAGCAAAGGCATGGGGCGATGGATTTCCATGGGGCTGGCCGCTAAACAAAGCATTTGCGCCAATGTCCGCTTTCCCCTCCCTGCCTCAGCCCTGTGGGAGCTTTTGCGTGGCGTTTTTGGCGAATTGCCCGTGCGCTCAGCCTTTTCACCCGAAGCAATGACCTTCCGCCTGATGGATTGGTTATCCAAACCGCAAAACCTTAAGCACACACCCATACTGGCAAATTATCTGCGTGGAGGTGACGACCTCAATGCTGTTAAATTTAGCCGTCATTCCGGCATGGATTGCCGGAATCCAGATTGCAGGGATGCCACCAACCCATGCCATCCATGGAGCCTAGGTTCCGGCGATCCCTGCCGGAACGACGAAGGAATCCTAAATTCAACAGTATTGGGTGACGACCTTCGTCGTTTCGAACTAGCCAAACGCATCGCCGATTTGTTCGACCAATACCTGATTTATCGCCCGGATTGGATGGCTGCATGGGAGAGGGGGGAAACACTGGGTCTAGGAACTGACGAGGAATGGCAAGCACTGCTATGGCGTGAATTGGTGGCGACGGTCAAAGAACCGCACTACGGACACCTGGTTGATCGCTTATTGCACATGATTGAAAGCGGTGAAGGGAAAATCCGCTTGCCGGAACGTTTGATGTTGTTTGGCATTTCCTCGTTGCCACCGATGTTCTTA
>QJPH01000531.1 GCA_003242955.1 Candidatus Methylumidiphilus alinenensis | reverse complement strand
TAAGTGACGTCAATGTCATGGTGAAATGGGCGGAAACGATGCTCTGGAAAGGAATCCATCCTATTGTCGAAGCCAGCACGGCAACTTACGAGAAGGGCATCTCAGTTACAAAAAAGGCTATGCGGGCAATTGAGAAGCGCTTGGAGCGTGATTCAGAATTGCCAAAATGGGACATACTCATCAAGCCAATAGTTGCTTTTTGATGGTATGTTCTTTGTTGTAAATCACCTAAGGGGAACGCCATGGCCCGTGAACGCCGCATCGCAGAACGCCTGAAAGCCTTTAACCAGGGCCGCGAACCCGAGCGCCTTGCCATGAAGTACAAAGCCATGAACAAGGACGCCTTCGCCTTTTTGCGTGGAAGCTGCCATCTCTTCTACGAGGATTGGCCCAAGGATTCCCCTTTGGGCGCCACGCCTGCGGCTTGGATTTGCGGGGATTTGCACCTAGAGAACTTCGGCAGCTACAAGGGTGACAACCGGCTGGTTTATTTCGACATCAATGATTTCGACGAATCTGCCCTAGCCCCCGCCACCTGGGATTTGGCCCGTTTTCTCACCAGCGTGTGGGTGGCGGCAGATACACTGGAACTCGACGCCCCACAAACGCAGGCCTTGTGCCGAGTTTTCCTGGATGCCTACACGGCGGAATTGCTTGCAGGGAAGGCGCGGTGGATTGAACGGGACACCGCCAAAGGCATGGTCCGAGACCTGTTGAAGGACTTGAAAAACCGCTCCCGCCAGGAGTTCATTGCCAAGCGCACCGAGCAAGGCGGAAAGTGCCTGCGCATTGACGGCAGGCACACTTTGAAAGCCGATGGGGAAAGCAAGGACAAGGTGGAGGCCTTGGTGGCCCGGTTTGCGCAGACGAAGGAAAACCCCGGTTTTTTCAAAGTCCTGGACATCGCTCGCCGCATCGCCGGGACCGGCAGCCTGGGCCTTGAGCGATATGTGGCCCTTGTGGACGGCAATGCCGGGGCAGACGGACATTATCTGCTCGATTTGAAATGCCAGCCCGGCGCCTGCTTGCGGCCCTATGTGCCGCTGCCGCAGCCGGTTTGGGGGAACGAGGCGGAGCGGGTGGTCGCCTTGCAGGCACGGGGGCAGGCCATTGCCCCGGCTTTCCTGGCCCCTGTCATCAACGGGGGGGAGGCCTATGTCTTGCGCGAACTGATGCCCACAGCCGACAGGCTGTGCCTAGCGAACTGGGGCGGCAAGCTATCCCGCCTGGAAAAAGTGCTGGATGCCATGGGCAAGCTGGCGGCGTGGAGCCACCTGCGCGGATCGGGCCGGCAAGGCTCGGCCATCGCCGACGAGTGGATCGGATTTGCGCAGCGCGGCGACTGGCGCAAACCCCTGCTCGATTATGCCCACGCTTATGCAATACAGGCCGGGAAGGATTGGAAGGAATTCACCGCCGCCTGCGGGCGCGGCGAGTTTGGGGATTGAAGAATTTTGGCTGGCCCTTCAATGCCAGACAATTTTCCCCTTGCCTAGCTTTTGAGGTTCCGGCATATCTCGGACCATATGCAAGCGGTCAGAAGCCGTTGCAGATACCTTGTTGACCATGCATAGCTTATGCGCCATAATGATCGATATGGTTATAATAATTGAAGTGTCATGATTACAGAAATTAGTGCTGTTACCTTCAGGCAAAACTTGGGGGAAATGCTCAACCAAGTGCAGTATCGTCACGACAGCGTCATCATCAACAAGGACGGCAGGCCTGTGGCTGCTTTGGTCGATGCACAACTTTTTGGACGCATTCGGCGCTTGCAGAACCGCTTCGATGCACTATGCCAACGCATTGAGGTTGGCTTTGCGGATGTGCCGGAGGCAGAAGGACTGGCCGAAATCGAGGCAGCCATTGAACTCGAACGGGCGCTGGCGATTTCCTCCGCCAAAGAAAGCTAAGAAACCATGCCAACTCTTCGCGTGGTGCTTGACACCAACGTGTTGCTATCAGGCATCGCCTATCCATCCAGTATACCGGGCAAGATCATGGCCGCATGGCGTCACGGTTCGATAGAAGTGACGCTTTCCGCGTATATCCTAGAGGAGTTGCGCCGAGTGCTGCCCCGCTTGGCGCACCGCCATGGCTTGACCGAGGTGGAGATGAACGATTTGGTGGACATCCTTTCCATACAAGCCGACACCATAGAGCCACTGCCCAACACGGAACCGGCTTTGCGCGATATTGACGATTTGCCTGTACTGGGAACCTTCCTCGCGGCGTTTAAGGCTTCAAGTGCCGATTACCTCGTCACTGGGGATAAAGACTTGCTGGCGCTATCGGAACATTATCCGATTATGACCCCAAGGGAATTCTGGACGCGGCACGGGGGGGGGTGAGTGTGGCCAAAAGTCATAACGCTTGGATGGCAGGATTGGGTCGAGGCGGGTTGGTGTCCGATTTAACCAATAATGATTATTGCAAGACAAGGATTATTGTCTTGTTTTATAATATTAATAACTATACTTTATTAGTTATAGACTAATAAATATATTTTTACCCATTAGCGCCGATGTGAGAAGTGCCTGCAAGGACCCTGCGTCTAGGTATCCCCCGCTCTCTAGCTTTCTTCTTCTCTCCCCGCACGACTGAAAGTTGTTGGCTTTTGTTTATTCAGCTAGCGATTTCATTCGCAGCGACACATGTCTCACTGTAAAGAGTGTTTTCAAAAATGAGTGTTGTCCACATACCGAGGCGGATGGGATTTTTATCCTGAAGCGGATGGTAAGACTCGCGGCTGGCTACCAACAGCGGCTGACCGAACACGCAGGGGGAATCCATCCCTCAGCATGGACCCCACAACAATTCTTAAGGTGATACCATGGGAAACTTGAAAACCACCCTCGCCAGTCTGGCAGCTACCCTCGCCCTGTCCGGTTGCATGACCGCCCCGCCGAAGGCTTACACCATCCAGCAGCCGCAGACCGCACCCATGCGCAACCTCACCAGCATGGATTTGGCTTTAAGCTGTCTGGACCGGCAGTTGCGGGACCACAACGTCCCCCATAAACGGCTGACTTCCCCTGGAATACCCAGCCGGGCCGGCGACAAACTCGTTCTAGGCAGTGGCTTGGACATGCTGAAAACCAGCATTGGGCAGCTTTCCTTAAGCAATGTCTACACTTTCATGGACCTGTCCGCCATCTCCACGCCCGGTGTCATCAATGGGGAGGCCAACTATCGGCCCTTGGATGTGAACGCAATCAATACTTGGGGCAGGTATATGGGGGACCACCATCTGGCATTCTCATTTCCCGACCGCATCATTACCGGTTCCATTTCCCAGGCTGATAATAATGTCACCTCGGACCAAGTCAGCGGCGGATTGGACGCGGGCGGCACGGGCAATGCCCAAGCCGGTGTGGGCGGTAGCATGAACCAAGGTGTCACGGTGGTGACGGTGGATATGCAAATCCTTGACATACCTAGCCTTGAAGTTGTCAGTGGCTTAACCACCAAGAACTCCATCGCCGTGGTGCGCAGCAGCACGGGTGCGGACCTCAGCGGTCATGTCAGCGCCTTGGGTGCGCATTTCAATGTCAACTTGGACCGCACGGAAGGGATGCACCAAGCTGTGCGTATACTGATTCAATTAGGCACGGTGGAACTGCTAGGCCGCCTCGCCGGTGTCCCCTACGAGCAATGCCTGACCGGAGAAACCGTCCAAGCCAATGCCGTCGGCAAGGCGCAAGAAGCGTTTGATGACATGGAAACTGATGTACGCACCCGCTTTGTCCAGCAACAATTGTCCATGCTAGCCGATTCGGGCAAACCCGGCCATCCGCCTTATTACACCGGCCCACTGAATGGTGTGGAGGACTCGATTACCCGCAATGCCATTGCCCGTTACCAGAAGGATGCCGGACTGGTGGCATCTGGCCGGGTGGACCTGGACTTATACCGCAGCCTGCAACACCGCTTGGACAATACGCCTGCCAAGCCAATTCCATCGGTTCCGCAGCCGCCCGTTTCCACCCCGCTTCTTACGCTACAAGCCGTGCCTGGGTCTGTCGTAAAACCCGGCACCACACTGGCGGTCAATTTAAGCGTTGACCGGGATGCCCATGTGCAATGTTTTTTACAAAACGACAAACAAGAAATTTTCCGCATCTTTCCCACTGCCGAGCAGCCCGACGACTTGCTCATGGCGGGCATGACAGTGACTGCGCCCAGCCCCGCTTCTCCACGGCAAATTGTGATGGACACGCTAGGGCTGGAGAATATCGGCTGCGTTGTCTCAGACGGAATATTAACAGCAGGGGATTCGTGGCCGATAGGCCCATTGGGCAGCACACCCGTATCAGCCCCTAGCTTACACGCCTTGTCCGACCAATACCGGCGCGAAGCGGCAGGGGCGATAGCCTTTGGGGAATTGCCGATTCAGGTACAATAAACCTAAACTAGCGAGGACACCGATGAACCAACCCGCATTACGAGAAGCGCAATACGAAGACTTATTCGACCTGCCCGACAACCTGATAGGTGAAATCCTTAATGGACAGTTGATTACCCAGCCCCGGCCCGCGCCGAAACATGCCCGTGCCTCGTCCATCATCGGCGGCGAACTAGTCCCGACTTACGATCAAGGCCGCAGCGGCCCTGGAGGTTGGTGGATATTGGACGAGCCAGAGTTGCATCTTGCCCGCCAAATCTTGGTTCCCGACCTTGCTGGCTGGCGTAAGGAACGGATGCCCAGTTTTCCCGAGGAAGCCTATTTCACCCTGGCCCCGGATTGGGTGTGCGAAGTGCTGTCCCCCGGCACGGCGCGTACCGACCGCGTGGTCAAGATGCCGATTTACGCCCAGCAAGGTGTGCAATGGCTATGGCTGGTTGAACCTATTTTGCACACCTTGGAAGTGTTCCGGCTGCATGAAGGCCATTGGCTGCTGGAAGCCGCATGGCAAGAAGCCGACGAAGTTAGCGCCCCGCCGTTCGCCGAAATTGCATTTTCCTTGGGTGGGTTATGGGTGCCTTAGATACAGCGTTTTTAATATCGAAGAGTTACTTGTTGAGTTATATCATTTTGCAAAGCAATTCACACAATTGGTGGTTTGATTGAGTGTCCTTTATTATTTTTCTTTGTTAAGAAAAAACGCTGTAATTTGATGAGGAATGCTATCTTGAACCGCCCAACACACCGTCAAGCCCTGTTGCTTATGGCCCTGCTGGCAGCCGCCTTGCCCGCGCATACGGACGAGGGCCGCAAGCTGGCCTTGGTCATCGCCAATAGCCGCTACCAAGCGATAGGCTCCTTGAAAAACCCGCTGGCTGATGCCCAGGCCGTGGCCGTGCGCCTGAAGCAAGCCGGGTTTGAGCTATTGCGACCGGTCCACCGCGACGACGTGCAGGCGGATTTGAGCCTGGCCGAGATGCTACAGGCAGACGAGGATTTGCACAACAAAGCGATGGGGGCGCAGATGGTGTTGCTGTATTACGCCGGGCATGGCATGCAGATAGACAACGAGTCTTATCTGGTGCCGGTGGACTTGCCCGGCATTCAACAGCAAAGACTACAGAGTGCAGCAGGCATGGATCTGCTGAAACGCAACTTGGTCGGGTTGGACAAACTCATCACCGGGCTGGATCAGCAAGCCCAGGTCGCCATCGCCGTGTTCGATGCCTGCCGCGAGATTCCCGAGCTGGAGAAAACCTCGCGGGCGGTGTTCGGCAATGTCTCGCCGTTCCGCGGTTTGGCACGGCCTAAGAGTGAAGGCCGGCATCGTTTGCTGGCGTATTCGGCCAGTGTCGGTGAATTGGCGAAGGACGGGCAAGGCGAAGAACACAGCCCCTACACGCAAGCTTGGCTGAACGAGTTTGACCGCCACACCGACAAGGACATCAACGCCTTCTTCATCGACGTGTCCGCACAAATGACCAATGACAAGGGGCAACACCCGGAGGTGGTCATTAGCGGAATCCACTCTGCCACTTATTATCTGGCGCAAGCCCCCGAAACCACCCCGCCGCCGGTGGTGCCAAAACCCGCACAGCCCGACCCGCTGACGGTCGAACTGAGTGTGTGGGACAGCGTCAAAAACAGCGACAACCCGGCGGACTTCGAGGAATACCTCAGGCAATACCCGCAAGGCCGCTTTGCCGTGTTGGCGAAGAACAAAATTAAGCATTTGCAACAAATAGCCGCTGATTTGGACCGCCCCCACACTAACCCTCCCCCCACATCTCCGAAGCCCAATTCAGACCTTGCAGACTTTGGCATTGACATGGTGCGGATACCGGCGGGGGAGTTTTGGATGGGTTCGGACGACAGCGACAAGGATGCAGAAGCTGACGAAAAGCCAAAGCATAAAGTCAAAGTGCGGGCATTCAACCTAGCAAAATATGAAGTGACTAGGGGGCAGTATGCGGCCTTCGTCAAGGACACAGGCCATACTTCCGGGCCGTCGTGTTGGACGTATAACAACGGTTCGTGGGGGGAACAGTCCGGTGCAGATTGGCGCAAGCCGGGGTTTGACCAAAACGACAAGCACCCCACCGTGTGCATCAGCCTGACCGACGCACTGGCCTATATCGAGTGGCTGAACGGCAAGACCGGCCAGGTTTTCCGCCTGCCCACCGAGGCGGAATGGGAATATGCGGCAAGGGCGGGGACAACAACCACCCGCTATTGGGGCGACAACCCCGACGATGCCTGTCAATATGCCAATGTCGCCGATCAAACCACCAAGCGGGATGTACCAGGCTGGTCGTCTTCTTGGACTATCCACAACTGCACTGACGGCTACGCCTACACCGCCCCGGTCGGTAGTTTCAAGCCCAATGATTTTCAGTTATACGATATGTTGGGCAATGCGTGGGAATGGACTTGCTCGGCCTATCAGGACAAATATTCTGGCGGCGAAAAAAAGTGTTTAAGCAATAATGATGCAACTGACCGCCGGGCGGTGCGGGGCGGCTCGTGGTTCAGGGAACCGCAGGCCCTGCGCTCCGCCGCCCGCTACGGGTTCGATCCCACTACTCGGGGCGGCAGCAGCGGCTTCCGTCTCGCCCAGGACTAATTACCTTTATGCTTTGCTCTTTTTCCTTTTCTTTTTTTCTTTTAACCTTTACCGGCGAAGCCGGCGAATTTTTTTTGAGGGGTATTATGGCTGCAACGACACCCAAAGCGATTGACGATTGCCACGAGCTATTGCTATGGATCATCCCGCAATTGGACAAATTCCCGCTATCGTCAATTTACGCTTTACGAACGCAAACCCAGGGTGATTTCCGCCGCCCCATTCCGCGACCGCGTGGTGCATCACGCATTGATGAACGTTATTGAACCACTCTTGGACAGAGGGTTCATCGACGATAGCTATGCCTGTCGTAAAGGCAAAGGGGTCCACGCCGCCGTCAACCGATACCAAGACTATGCCCAGCGCTACCCTTACGTGCTCAAGCTGGATATTCGCCAATATTTTCCCAGTATTGACCATCGCTTGCTCAAGGAAATGTTGCGCCGCCGCATCAAAGACGCAGAAACGCTTCGCTTATTGGACTGCATTATTGACGGTAGCCCAGAGCCACCTCACTCGCCTTTTATCTTTCCCGGCGATGACCTATTCACCCCGTTGGAGCGTCGGCGGGGCATTCCCATCGGCAATCTGACTAGCCAATTTTTTGCCAACCTTTATTTGGATGGCTTTGACCACTGGGTTAAAGAAAGCTTGTGCGTTCCGGCCTATCTGCGTTATGTCGATGATTTGATATTGCTGGACGATGACAAACAACGGCTTTGGGCAGCGTGTGCGGCCATGGGGCAACGGCTGGAAAGTTTGCGCTTATGCCTGCATCCCCGCAAACGGCAAATTTCCAGGACCACCGATTGGGTGGATGTGTTGGGTTATCAGGTCAGGCGCGATGCCCGACGTTTGCGTAGCGATAATGGGCACCGCTTCCGCAGACGCCTGCGGGGCATGGCGCGCGCCTATGCCCGCTGGCAAATTGATTGGGACACTGTCGATGCCTCGGTGCAAAGCTGGATAGGCCACGCTAGCCATGCGAATACGGAGGGGCTACGCAGGGCCATCTTCGATGCGGTATACTTTCAACGGGAGCGGGCCTGAAGAGACCGCCGGGCGGTGCGGGGCGGCTCGTGGAACAACAAACCGCAGAACCTGCGCTCCGCCAACCGCAACAGGAACGATCCAACTAAACGGAACGACAACAACGGCTTCCGTCTCGCCCAGTCCGGCCACGCAGGCAGCCAGTGTGCCTATCCCGGAATTCCAGCATTTAAGAATGCGGGGAGCGCGGTGCGTGGCTGTCCATGAGCCTGCTTCCAGGTTGCATAGGATTTGACAGCCAAATAGTTTCGCCAGGAGGTTGCGCCTCGGGTTAGTAGGCACGCCGAACGCCCGGGGTTTTAACCTGTTTTGCCATCAAAATGGAAAATCTCCTGCTTCCCGAGGAACGGTCAACAAACAAGCAGGAGCTTGACAGGCAAGGGTTTCCAAGCTGGAGCTTGGGGACCAGCCAAACTCTTTAAGAGGCAATAACAATGTCTGCTGTCATTAAAGAAACCAGCCTTTATGAACAATTGATGGTTTTGCCGGAAAATGTGACGGGTGAAATCATCGCGGGGGTTCTCCATACCCAGCCACGGCCAACCGCACGACACGCCCTGGCTGCCTCCGCCGTGGAAGGGGAGTTATACAATCCTTACCACAAGGGGCGTGGCGGACCGGGTGGTTGGTGGATACTGGTCGAACCGGAAGTCCATTTTATCCGCGACACTGAGGTGCTGGTTCCTGACCTCGCCGGTTGGCAGCGGGAACGAATGCCCATACTACCGCAAGACCATCGCTTCGAGATAGTGCCAGACTGGGTGTGCGAAGTGCTCTCGCCTAGCACACAGAAGACGGACAGGGTGGACAAAATGAAAATCTACGCCCACTACGGTGTGGCCTATTTGTGGTTGATAGACCCGGTAGCCCACAGTCTAGAGACCTATGCCTTGGACAACGGGCATTGGACGGTGATTGGTTTGTATCAAGGCCAAGACGAAGTGTCCGCCGCCCCGTTTGATGCCATCGTGATTGAGCTAGGCGATCTTTGGGAAGGCAGTTGATCTGCATAACGTTCAAACAAGGGGTCTGAATTGTTGCTTTCGCCGGACGGGATTTGTAATCCCGTCCGGAACGTTTTGTGCACAGGAATGACTGTACCTTGGACATAACGTTCGGATCGGGATTACAAATCCCGACCCGCGCCATTCCGGCAATCCCTGCCGGAATGACGACGTTCTAGCCAAACTGAAAATTGCTGCCGACTAAGCCCCACCCGCTTTTTATCCCGAACAAACTCCCGAGGGGGACGCAACACTTCCCCCAAGCCTTTAAACAATATTCGGGAGTTGACACCATGACCACAATCCGCACCACCCTTTTCGCCGCTTTCGCCTTGACCCTCGCCGCCCCGGCTTTCGCCGACGGCTTCGTGGTGGAGGTCCACGGCAACTACAACACCACCGCCCGCGTGGGCAATGTCCAATCCAACGCCAACGGCCAGAACGCCAAGGCCGATATCAATGTCGTCGGCGTCCAAGGCGGTGCCTTGGTGGATTACACAGCCAATGCCACCACCGGCAGCATCAGCACCAGCGCCACCGGACAGAACGCCAGTTCGTTAAGCAACATCGGCGGCATCCAAGGCTACCACCAGTAGTCGCAGCAAGGCACCGAAGGATGCGGTGCTTTTTATCCCGAAGGAAGCATTGAAGGTTGAAGGAGTACAGCAACATGAACCTCCCTCTCCTGCCGGAAGAAGGCCGGGGTGAGGGCGAAATGCAAGCCGCCTTACTTCTATAGACACCGACAAAAACCCAAACCCAAAACTACTTAACTTAGGAGCAAAACCCATGAAAACCATCCAACAAACCCTGATCGCCGTCCTCTTGGCCGGTTCCGCCACCACCAGCTTCGCCGATGGCTTCCCGGTGACGATTTACGGCAACTACAGCACCAACGCCAACGTCGGCAATGTCAGTTCCACCGTCAACGGTACCAACGCCAGGGGCGATATTAACGTCGCCGGCATCCAGGGCAATGTCGATATCAACGGTTCTTACACTTCCACCGTGCAGGCGGGCAATATCACCACCAATGTCCAGGGCAACGGCGCGTCGGGCAGCATCAATATCGGCGGGGTGCAATCCTACCGCCAATAATCTCTCAGGCATTTTCTCCCCTCAGTCGCTTGCGGGGAGAGCGAAGAGAGAGGGGAGCGAAGCCGACAGGGGGAGACAATGCGGTTGAATTAAGATTTCCCCCATCATTCCGGCAGGGATTGCCGGAATCCAGTCCACAGGGAGGTGAAATTGGGGGTTGGCAAATTAGCTAAATCAAACACTTGTGAGCGTCAAATTGCCTTCCATGGCATCTGGATTCCGGCAATCCCTGCCGGAATGACGACGTTCTGAGGGAAACGGAGGCTGAAACCAATGCAGATCAATTTTCGCTGTGCCTACCCACTACTGATCTTAGCCTTACTCCACGGCAACCCGGCCCAAAGCAACGCCGACCCGGTTGCAGTCAAGGTCCAAGCCGGGGATGTTAGTGCCACCGCCAAGGGCGACGGGGCGAGTGCCTCGGTGAATATAGGCACGTTGCCAGACTCTATCAAACCGGGTTGCCACACGGTGGATGTAAAGGTCGGCAATATCCACAAGACAGCCCTAGGGCGGAACGCCACCGCCTCGGTCAACATTCCAGCAACTCAAGCAAATTGCCAGGAGAAACATCCATGAAAACGTATTCCAGCATCCTTCTATTATTGACCATGGCCTGCTCGGCACAGGCCGATGACAGCGGACTCAGCGCGGGCCAAAGCGCCATGGCGGCCAGGGCGATAGCCTATGCCAATGTGGTACAGCCGCCGCAGCAAACTCAAGTCCAAGTCTACCAAGGCAACGGCCAGCAACCGGCTGGTGTAGGCGGCAGTTCCAACATGAACCTGTCCATAGGCTCTTATTACGGCAATGGAACGGGCCAGCCGCCTCGGGAGAACATCGTCAGTGTCGGCAATGTCATCCAAGTGTGCGAGAACTGCTCAAGTGGGCGGTAGACGGCAACAATTCTTAAGTTTACTGGTGTTACGCAGGGAGTGGCAAAGCTCGCTTTGCCTGCCAAGGCAAGCCTTGGCACTCCAAAACTAATCGCCGTAGGTCGGCAATCCTTTGCCGATAACAGCAACGGGACCTCTGCGTAACGTCAGTTAGTAAGTGTTGTTGCAATAGCTACGCTATCAACATTCTTATCGAACACTTACGCCGATGGTCAAAAAGTCGCTTTAGTTATCGCCAAAAGCCATCGAGTGGTATCGCAAAGCGGCGGCGGAGGGTGACGAAGATGCTAGAAAAAACCTTGCCCGCTTGGGTGTGCCGGATCAATAAGCTGTACCGTTAATCAAACATTTGCGCACCAACTAGTTACCGTCCTTGGCCTGGATTTCGGCATCCCTGCCGAAATGACGGCACTTCGAGCCAAACTGAGAATTGCTGGCCGCACCGGTCGATGCTGAATGCAAGGCTATTTTTTCTCAACCAAGTCGTTCACGCCAAGCTATACCAAACCCCTCGACCCGCCCCATGACGGGTAAGGTGGCCAGCCGCGACCAACTTTTGCAAATGCAGTTTGATCGTGTTGCGGCTTGCGGCGGTCAGTATGACGGCCTCTTGTACGGTGATTCTTCCGCGTTCTTTCGCCAACTCTAGGAGTTGCAATGAGAGTTCCGGGAGAACGGCAAGGATAAGCTTTTCCCGTTCGACTTTGGCTTTCAGGCGAGTCATTTGTGCGTCCAAGGAACGCAGGAAGAATAGCACCCATGCCCCCCATTGGGGTGATTCGGTACGGATGGTGCCTTGTGTCTGACGGAGGGCAAGGTAATAGCCCTGCTTGTTTTGTTCGATGATGCTTTCAATGGTTGCCACGCGGCGCAGGGCAAGCAACCTTTCTGGAGCGAGTGTCGCGAGTGCTCGCCATGCGCCCTTGAATTCGTCTATTTTGGCAATAAGCGAGAGGATGTCGTGGGTGATGGAAAGTGTTTTTGTATTCAGCATATCCATTAGGATATCCATTTATATCCATTTGACAAGCTTATTTGGCAATTCGTGAAAACCGGCTTGTGTTGCTGCCATAATCCACCACCTTGGGCACGACCGCCAATAAAGCAGGGGACAGCGCGTCAACAGCAGCATAGATTTCGCCCATTTTCTCGCTGGCGTATTCATGGGCAATCAAATTTCTCAATTCGCGGATTTTGATCAGGTCTGAGGCATCGGCCCAACCGCGTTTTTCAGCCCTGTAGATGCGGTCAAGGAGGGTGCCGCCGCCCTCCAGTTCGATTTCATCAATCAAGCGGAAACTGCGCTGGATTAATAAGTCGGCCAGCCGAGCAAAGCGGCTGGTGAGCGATTCTAGCCGTTCCAGTTGCTCCGGCGGCAGGTCGTCTTGCCCGATCAAATCGCGGCATCTGCCCACGGAATATTCAAGGTGGGAGGCTGCGAGTTGCAGGCCAGCCAATTCTTCTTGCAGCAGTGCAATTTTTTCCTGCCTCATAAAGGTATTGCGGAATGCATGACCATTTTAGGAAACGGGCGGGTGGCATCGGCATAGACGGCGATGTCGAACTTGCGCTCGCCAAGCTTGCTGTGCAGTTGTGCCAGGATGTCCAGCTTGACCATCAGATTGATGGTTTTGGATAACACCAGCAAGTCGATGTCGCCGCCTTTGGCAGCGTCGTCGATGCGTGAGCCGAACAGGTAAATCATTGCGTCGGCATCGGCCTGGCGAATGGTTTCGCGGATGGCCAACTGTTCTTCATCAGCTAATCGCATGGGTTTGTAGGCAAAAGTATTATTAGTTATTCCCGTTTCACTCGAATAATATCATCTCAATGATTAAAAAACAGCCTTTTGGCAACAACTCAGCAATTCTCAGTAAAAACCGGAACGGTTTTTATCCCGAACCTATTTCTGCCGGACAACCATCCCCGGCATCCAATCAAAGAGGAACCCATGCACATCTTAGATCGTTTGAGCAAAGACTTGGCTGAGTTGATGGAACGCGAATGGGTGAAGCCCAACGCCAACCCGGACAGGCTCTATATCAGTTTGCTGCTGTTGCTGGGCTGGCGGCGGGAGACGGGCAAGACTAGCACCACGCAACAGCGGGATAGGCGGGTAGACGAGGAAGACAGGCTTGATGCGGCGGATGAGGCCGAAGAACAAGAGGAGGAAAACGATGACGAACCCAATACCGAGTCACTTGAAGTGTTGAAGGAACAAACCCAGGCTTTTCGTCAGCGCAACCCGTATATCGCCGGCCTGCTGTTCCGGGACTTCTACGCTGCGCCGCACACGCTACTGGAAAGCCACTTCTTGCCCGGTTTTGGCACGGTGAAAATCCATGCCGAAGCCAGCCGCTATGTGAATGAGGTGTTGTGGCTGAAGCCTTTGGGCTTGGCGAAGAGCAACGGCGACACCCCCACCAATCCGCATCTATTGCTTAAACGCCTGTGCCAGTTGAGCCGGACTCTAGGCGAATGGGCCGCGACGGACATTCGGCGGTTGGCGCAGGCCAGCAGCATGCCTGCGACTTGGTTCCACAAGCCGGCCTTGGCGCTGCGGGCGCAACGCCAACGTCAGGGCGACAACATCGGCGCGACTGCCCGCAACCGCCGCACAGCCTCCGGGCCGTATTGGCTGTTGGCGGGGGCTTGCGCCGAGGAGGTAGGTGAGGAGTTGAGCCTGCGCGATGTGGCCGAAATCACCCCCGCACCCCTGTCCACCGGCTTTTCCTTGGACAAGGATTTCAGCAAATTGCTGAAAAGCGTGGTGAACTCCTTGAATACCCGTTATGTCTGGTTGCGGGCCTGCGGCTTGCTGCCGCAAGACTGGCTGCACCAGGATACCCCTTCCATAGACCGCTTGAAAGCACTTGCCCATCTGCGCGAAGAGGCTTCCGTCACACAAGACTGGCAGGACGGGGATAAGGAAAGAGCCTTCCGACTAGCGTTTGATAATTTATTGAGAAATGGCGGCAAAGGCAACCTCGGCGGCTTCGAGACTTTTAATGAGTGGCTGGACAGCGAAGAGGGGCAGGCGATGTTGTACCGGGGAGCCAGTCAAGTGGTCAGCCTGTCGGACATTCTCGGCGACGAGGGCGAGGGGCAGCCATTCGACGAAGGTGACGGCAAAGCCGACCCAGCCGGCGATGTCGAGGCTTTGGCTACGTTGGCGGAAATCCACCGCGACGCAGGGCCGCGTTTAGTGTTAAACCCGCTGTTGGACAGGTTTTTCCGTCAGGTGCTATTGCAAGGCCGAGAGGTGGAAGGTCCAGGCGGGTTGTTGGAAGATGAAGGCTTTAAAGCTTTGCTAGACGAAGACCCTCGCTATGCCAGTTTGGCAGCAGACGAAGCCGCTGTGCGCTTGTTTTACGCCGCACGTTCGCTGATTGCCAATGTGCTGCTGGAAACCCACCCGGAGCCAGTGGCTCCATTGGTGGAGGCGTATTTCCGCTGGGTGGTCGTGGAGGAAAAACCCATGCGCGGCAGAGACGGCCTGTTCAATCGCAAATCATTCAAGGCTTTGCTGGCGCAGGATGCCGATTACGCCGGTTTGGCGGCGGATGCGCTGAACGACCGTTTGCAAGCCGAGGCTTCCAGGCTGTTGAAAAAATTATTGGCGGTGCGGGGATGAAATCAGGAAGAGACCGACTCGGTTTTTAAAACCGAGTCGGTCTTGCCGGGTATCCACCCCTACTAGTCTCTCTCCCTAGGGAGATGAGTGTAAATATTGAAACCTTAGGCAACAACCATGACAACGACAATATCCACTACCGACGCCAAGCGCACCCGCTGGCAAAACCTTTGGCATACCCTGCATACCCTGCGTTTCGCCCCTTTGCCCAGCGAAGAAGAGATTGATCAGGTGTTTTCCTCGCTGCCCAAGCGACAACCCAAGGAGAACTTGCCCGACTGGCTGGAACGGGTCGGGCGCGGCGGGGCGGGGCGGACACTGACGGTGCTGGCGGAATTCCAGCGCTGGGCGGCGAGCAGTGCGACGGAAGCCCAACTCCCCTTGCCAACAGTGCCAATGGTTTCCTTAAACGAGGCATTCCGGCTCACCACGACCCTATTGGGCGGACTCATTAGCCTTCATGTCGAAGCCTTGGGGGTTGCCGCATTCAGTTACGCCGGTCAAACGGTTGGCCTTACCTTGCAAGACGGCAGCGACACGCTGGTTGAGTTTGAACTGGATGAAAATGGCAATGGCGAGGAAACCGTCGAAGATAACGAACAGGCCCGACTGGCCTTAGTCCAGCCGTGTTTGGTGTTGGTCGAGTCCGGCGATGGCGGCTAAAACCCTACTTATCCCGGTTGCCGCACTCGGCGAGACGGACAAGATCGGCTTTTTGGAACTCACCGTCGAACCGGCCAGTGTTCCTGTCGATAGGCACAACCCCTTCCAGCGTTTGGCGCAACCCGGTTTGGAAGAGGCGGAAGCGGCGGCACGGCGCGCCTGGTCCGAGGTTCCACCGCCGCTGGCGGTGAAAGTGCGCGTCGCCAGCCCTTGTTTTGGCCTCACCAACTCGACCGGGGCGGCACTGGGCTTGGCACTATGCCCGTTCCTGTGTGCCCCTGCCGCATTGTCTTACCAGTACGCCATCGTAATGGGAAGTTTGCAGTTTGACGGCGCGGACGGACGCATCCACATCGGGGCGGCCGGCCAATTGGTTGCCAAGCTCCGTGCCATTCGCAGCCGTGGCTACCGTCGATCACCGACCTTATTGATCTATGCCAGCGACGGTAGCGATGAGGCACAGCGCGAAGCCGCCGGACTGGCCGCTCTCAACATCGCCGTACGGCGGGTCGGAACGTTTGACGAAGCCTGCCGAGTCTGCGATGGCAGGCCGGAATAGGTAAACTTAAAGTAAGCGTTCACCCCCTGCCTTTTGCTGGGAGCGCGGCCATCTTGGCCGCCCTCAGCGGGCGAGACGCCCGCGCTCCCAGGGGGAGTGAACGCTTACAACTTAAAGAGGATATCATGGCAAAAACCCAAGTTTTCATCCCTCTCGTATCCGGCCCCCCACAAGCCCGCGAAGCCCGCTTGTGGGAAGTGGCTTGCCGCTACGCGAGTTTGTCCGAACAAGCTGCCGCGTGGATGCAAGACGACAAAAAATTGGAGCCGACGGTCCACCTGCTCGGAAAGTTGAGCCGCTATAACAGTGGCATTACCGCCTTGGGCGCGGTCAGACGCCTGCTTGGCAACCATTCCGAAGAGGCCGGAAACAGGCCGGACGATTTGGAAGAGGCACTGCGCGACCGTCGGCTCGTTTCAGCCGAGGGTGCCGCATGGGTGGGCATGATTCAACAGGATAGCTCCGACTTGGGGCTGGGCCTTGCGCTATTGCTCCACTTGGTGCCAAACAAAGCCATCGTGCTGGCGGCGACGGGTGCTTTGGGCACAGCCCAAGATGCCAGTGCCGATAATGACCTGCCGGTGGAACCCGTGGGCGACGTTCCCGCCAAGTTGAAGGCAATGTTGGAAAAAAAGCGTGGCGGCGGCGTATTGAGCCATTTGTCCATGGTCTTCACGCCGACACAATACTATGCCGAAGACGGGGAACTGGCATTGGTGGAACAGTTGGCGGTGGTCGATGAATTAAAAGCGTCCGGTGTCGCCGTCCACCCGGTGGCAAGCTTTGCCGAAGCTGCCCAAAAATTAGGCATAGACCCCAGTGCCGATACTCAGCTTCGCAACGCAATGTTGGCCCGCGAAACCCGCAGGCTTTGGCTGCGTCGGGCCGGTCTAGCCGCTATCGGCTTGGGAACGGCGGCGGTATTGGCGGGTTTGATTAGCATGGCGGTTTTCCTTGGCAAGCCCATACCCTTAGAATGGATGCCTATGGAACGGCAAATCCCCAAAGCCGAACCTTTCCTGATTTGTTACGAACAGGGTCAGCCGAAAACCCGGCAAGCCCTAGCTAAAACAGGCGCGATGCCGATTGCCCCTGTCACGGGGTATTTAAGCTGGCTGGCCCGCGTGGGCGGGCGCGACGAGTCCGATACTTGGCAACATAAGCTATTGACTGCCTTGGGCTATCGTGGCTACCCGCTGGCGGTGGTGCTGATAGGCAAAACGGGGAACTTTACCGGCAATAGCGTTTTTGTCCCTTACGCATCAGAGCGCAACAAAAGCCCAGCAAGGGTTAGCCCCGGCGCGGTGTGGCGCTATGGTGTGGAATTACAAGGTCCGGCGGAGGATAACCTGCTGGTGTTGATGGCAAACCGATGGCAAGCTTTTGATGCAGAAACGTTGAAGAAGAATTTGCAAGCCTACTTCAAGCCAGAGGCGGGTGGGCTGGATTTGCCAGCGGTGGAAAACTATTTGAAAGGTCAGGCCAATGTCACATTACCATTTTATCTCCAAACCCGCGACGATGCCCAAGGCTGCACGGCGAGTCATTAGATGGCTAGCCGTTTTGCTGGCTTTGGGTGTTGTCGCTTGGTTGTGGGCTGGGAACCCTCTTCCCTTTGTAGACAATACTGCTGAATTAAGCCGTCATTCCGGCATGGATCGCCGGAATCCAGATTGCAGGGATGCCACCAATCCATACCGTCCATGGAGCCTAGGTTCCGGCGGTCCATGCCGGAACGACGGGGGAACCCTTAATTCAACAAAATTGCCGCCGGGAGGGGGCAGGGTGAGGGCAGTCCAACAGACCTTCACGAAATTCGATTGCCCCAAGGCGCAGCTTGAACCTGGGGACGGCAAGACTTGGGTGCGTTTTTTGGAAGTGGATGCCCCCGGCCAATTTGTTTATGCCCTCGCAGCAGCACACCGCAATGCCAACGAAAAGGATTGGATCGCACTGACTCCCGACAACGATACGGGCGAGCCGCGCTATCAAATCCCGATGGACGAGGGTTGGGTTTATCTCGTCACCCTGCCCGCCGAACTGCCCAGCCGCTTTTCCGCCTACGATATAACCCCCAAAGGCCAGCCCAAGTCTGACGAGGGATATTCCAGAGGCGCAGGAATCAACCACGGCCCACCCCCGAGTTGGCTAGAACCCGACCGCTTGCCCGGAGTGCCGGAAAGTGCAAGAGTGTGTGCGGTGGAATGGTCGCGGTCGCATTGAGTGCGCGGTTTTCAACAGCGACAAATACTGAAACTTTAGGGTAAAAACAACTCCCATGAGCTGACATGATCGATACGCGGCCTATTTTTATCCCGAAACAACTTGTGTAAACCATCAACTTGTCACACACAGAATAAAGTTGCCGTAACTAACCACGCAGAAATTCCACACAACTTGGAGACACCCATGAAAACCCTGATGCCTCTCATAGCCATTGCGTTGATATTCAACACCGTCCTAGCTTCCGCCGACCCTGGCGGAAGGATGATCCTAAACGGTCAAACCGAAGACTGCTCCTTGTTTACAGCCCTCAATGGCAGTAAGGCCGTGCCTGAATACTGCAAGGAGGAGGGCGGCACCCGGTCCATGTTCACCAACCAAGCCTCGGCCATGCCCGTCGTGTTGCAGCGCGTCACATTTGATTTCGACTCTGCCCACCTGACTTCTGATGCCCAGGTGGATTTGTCCAGGGTCGCAAAAGTCATGCGCGACCCGGTCAGCCAGCACCAAATCTACCGACTAGACGGCCACACCGACTTGCAAGGCGACCCCGGCTACAACCGCGTCCTCTCTCGTCGCCGCGCTTATTCCGTGCGCAGGCATTTGATCAACCTAGGTGTGCCTGCCAGTCGCCTCAGCGCGGAAGGTTTCGGTTCCAAGCGCCTTGCCAATCCGTCCGACCCTTACAGTTTGGAAAACCGCC
>QJPH01000313.1 GCA_003242955.1 Candidatus Methylumidiphilus alinenensis | reverse complement strand
AGGAAGAGGAAGAGGAAGAGGAAGAGGAAGAGGAAGAGGAAGAGGAAGAGGAAGAGGAAGAGGAAGAGGAAGAGGAAGAGGAAGAGGAAGAGGAAGAGGAAGAGGAAGAGGAAGAGGAAGAGGAAGAGGAAGAGGAAGAGGAAGAGGAAGAGGAAGAGGAAGAGGAAGAGGAAGAGGAAGAGGAAGAGGAAGAGGAGGACATTGGCAAGGATGTTATCCCAAGGAATGAGGGATGATGGATAATGTACTTCCTGCCTTCCTTAAGGATGATTTATCGCTGAAACTTATTTTTTTCGGCGGCAAGGGCGGTGTAGGCAAAACCACATGCGCTTGCGCGACGGCCTTGAAATTGTCTTTGGGCCAACCCGATAAGCCCTATTTATTAGTTTCAACGGATCCCGCCCACTCCCTTTGTGATAGCCTAGCCGGTCTTATATTGCCAAAAAATTTGGAGGTTTTAGAACTGGATGCAGTAGCCTCGTTAAATAAATTCAAGCGTAGGCATGAAAAAGTTCTTGAAGAAATCGCGGAACGTGGGACTTTTTTGGACGAGGAGGATCTGCAAAGCCTTATGGACCTTTCACTGCCAGGCATGGATGAATTATCGGCTTACCTAGAAATTGCCGAGTGGTTGCAACAAAAACGCTACCATTGTATTGTTATCGACACTGCACCTACTGGGCACACCCTACGCCTACTCGAAATGCCTGATTTAGTTCGTCGATGGCTTGTGGGTCTAGACACATTACTTGCTAAACATCGCTATATTCGTCGGCATTTTACCGGTGATAACCGGCTTGATCATCTGGATCGCTTTCTTCTCGAAATGGATGATTCAGTCAAAGTAATGGAAAAACTGATGATTGACCCTGCAAGCTGTCGATTTGTGATAGTGATGTTGGCCGAGATGATGAGTGTTGAAGAAAGCGCTGACTTGGCTAGAACACTTAGTGGGAGAAAAATTCCAACACCAGAATTAATAGTTAATCAGCTTCTTCCTGCTAATGACTGCCCAGTTTGTTCAACTAGGCGAAAAATGCAAATGCTCTCGCTCTCGTTGGCCTTGAATCGTTTGCGTGAACAACAATTCTGGACATTGCCGCTACTGCCGGTAGAGCCCAGCGGCGGGGCTTTATCTACATTGTGGTCTCAAGTGCGCTCAATTGAGCAAATCGACCAGCCAATCAAATCTGCATTTGAGTTGCCAATAAGGGTGGAAGAACCAAGTCCGTTACCTAATCGCTCAAGTAAGTTATTGATATTTTCGGGAAAGGGTGGTGTAGGCAAGACTACAATGGCTTGTGCTACTGCGTTACGTATGCATGAGCAGTACCCAGATTTGCGAATAATACTTTTTTCCACTGATCCGGCGCATTCACTTGCTGATTGCCTTGGTATTGCAGTCAAAGGCAGACCAACTCCAATTTTTCCCGGATTGGACGCACAAGAAATCAACGCCGAAGTAGCCTTTGATGAAGTTCGGCGGGAATATCGTTCTGAACTCGAAGATTTTTTGGCAGATGCCCTTCCCCATGTTGATATAACATTTGACCGGGAGGTGATGGAACATCTTCTTGATCTAGCACCGCCCGGGCTGGATGAGATCATGGCATTGACAGCAGTTGTGGAACATCTCTCTGCCGGCTGTTATGATGTAGTGGTGATGGATTCAGCCCCCAGTGGGCATCTAATCCGATTACTGGAAATGCCGGGAATCATTGGCGGCTGGCTAAAACAATTTTTTTCCTTGCTGCTTAAATATAGACACGTAATGCGACTGCCTAAACTCTCGGAACGTTTGGTGGATTTGTCCCGAAAGCTCAAAGCGCTTCGAATTTTGCTCAGCGATCCGGACAAAACATCGCTATACGCAGTGACAATCCCAACCAACTTGGCATTGGAAAAAACCTCGGAAATGCTGCTTAGTTTGCATCAACTAGGAATAGGCACGAAAGCGATGCTTATTAATCAAATCACACCTGAAAGTGATTGTGAATTGTGCCGAGCTTTAAATCAACGTGAAGACCAGCAGATCGAGAAAGCGAGGGAAGTCCTTTTTGTTGATTTGCCAAAAACGCGAATTTATCTTCACTCTAATACAGGGGGGTTGGCTAGGTTAACGACGCTTGGATCAAAACTTTTCTTGAGCTGATAAATAAAATACACCACTATCAACATCAAAAGGTTGCCTGATAGGAAGGGTTACAATACAACAGAAATTATTATGAACCTATCAATAAATAAAAGAGAAGATAATCAACAGGTTTCCTTGTGTGAAGCTTTGGACCGGATTCTTAATAAAGGTGCAGTGATTGCCGCAGACATTACAATATCAGTTGCTGACATAGATTTGGTGTATTTGAGCTTGCAAGCCTTGCTATCCTCTGTGGAAACGGGGAAAAAGTTAAGAGGATAAAATAGATGAGCTATGAAAATTGAAGATTCGCCTCAATACATTAACAATGCGCGCACGGCTACCCTGCCACAATTGAGTAAAAGTGCCGATTTAACAGGCACACGTTCCAGATTGGAAATTGATGGGGACAGGGTGCGTAATGGTTTGGCGCAATTAGTGCTAACTCTGGTAAAGTTGTTACACGAACTGCTTGAAAGACAGGCAATACAGCGTATGGACTCAGGTTCATTGACAGACGAAGAGGTTGAGCGGCTCGGACTAGCTTTGATGAGACAGGCCGAGGAACTCGATAGGTTGAGGGAGCTTTTCGATCTGAAGGAAGAAGATTTGAATTTGGATTTAGGCCCATTAGGCCGATTACTTTAAGGGTTACCCCTATGAACGACAGAAAATCATTAACTCATTCCACCAACTCGACAACTGTTGCGGATTTACTTGAACGGCTGTTAGACAAGGGTATCGTTATAAGTGGCGATATCCGCATCAGGTTGGTTGAGGTAGAATTGTTAACCCTTGAAATTAGGCTGCTGATTTGCTCCGTAGACAAAGCAGTGGAAATGGGTCTGGATTGGTGGAGCGGCAACCCTGCGTTTGATTCTAGGGCAAGGGTTCCGGCCCTTGTTGCCCCGGATATGGAAGAGCGTTTGAAGCGACTTGAAGCCCGCCTAGAAATTCCCGAGCTTGTAACCGAAGAAATAGCTTGACTACGAGAATTTAAATGCGCACATTGGTTCGTTTTCCCATTATTCATGGCAATGAAGATATGGGCAAGCTTGATGGGGCTGTGAGTAAAACCCGGACAGAGGAAGATGCCCAAAAACATCAGGAAGTCGTTAAATACTTCTGGAAGACCATAGAGGAGGCAATCAAAAGTTTTGGGCTTGATTTTTCTAAAGTGAAAATATATCAGGATAGCCTCCCAATTTGTGGTAAGGAGGTTGAAATTGTAGATGACACTGCGAAAACTGGTAGCCAGAATTACCTATTATTGCAATCACTGCGGAACAAAGGGGCAACCATAATGGGAACGGAATCGCCAACTTTGTTATTGGAGGAATACGAATTAATGCAACAGGTATATAATCCTAATCATGGTCAAAAACCGCCGAGCATGGAATTAGCCCAATCATTATTGGATCGACGTGATGAATATATTTCCATAAGAATAAATGAAACATTATTAGATGGAGAGTTGGGATTGCTTTTTTTAGGCTTGAACCATCGTATTGAGGGCAGATTGGCTAGCGATATAACCTTAATCCAACCTCTTGGAGAACTAAGGCAAGGTAAATAATCGTTGTTATTTTCCAAATCTCCGTGAGAGTCTTAATTTACAGCGTTTTCATGTTTAAAATATAACTAAAAATGAATATTCAAGCAGTCTCTGATTTAAATAAGTATCTAGCACAGCCATGCGCCTTATCAAGTAACCATTTGATGTTGAAAGCGCTGTATCACTTCGAATGAATATGATCGCTAGAGAACCATGAAATCAACAGTTAATAACCCTGGATATGTTGTAATAATTGATGATGATAAAGATATATGCCAGTTGCTTGCTTTTCTTCTGGAAAATGCAGGTTATGAGACCAAGCAAGGCTATGATGGAACGACAGCCATGCAACTTCTGGCACTAAGAGAACCCGATGTCCTATTGCTTGATAGTATAATTCCTGAACCTAATGGTATGGTTGTACTATCCCATGCTCATACTCTTTACCCGCAGCTTCCTGTAGTAATTATAACTGGAAATGCCGGGATACTAAGTGCAGTTTGCGCAATTAAAGCGGGTGCATGGGATTATATTCCTAAACCATTCGATAACTCCAGTGTCTTAAAACTTGTTGACCGTGCGATGAAAACGCGCTGGGGTAAGCAAGATGCAGGCAACAACTTGATTATTAGCACGAAAGAACGAATTGCATCACTTATGGGAAATAGCCATAAGATACAATGTCTTGCCAATGATCTTATTCGAGTTGCACATACCGACTTTTCGGTAATTATCCAAGGCGAAACAGGCACAGGCAAAGAGCTGGTAGCGAAAAATATCCATCGTTCCAGCCCTAGAAAAGATGGCCCATTCGTACCGATAGATTGCGGAGCAATACCTGACACATTAATAGAAAATGAACTATTCGGTCATGAAAAGGGTTCATATACAGGGGCCGACCATGGTCAGCCTGGTAAGTTTGAGGCAGCGGAGGGTGGAACCTTATTCTTGGATGAAATTGCCAATATGACACTCTCCGCTCAATCCAAACTTTTACGAGCACTGCAAGAACGGATAATCTATCGCATCGGGGGAACAAAGCCCATTCCTGTCAATGTCCGTGTGCTAGCTGCAAGCAATGAAAATCTTTTGGACGCAGTTGTTAAAGGAAAATTCCGCGAAGATTTATATTATCGCTTGAACGAATATGTGATTAGAATTCCACCGTTAAGGGAGCGGCCAGAAGATATTCTGGCCTTAGCCAATCGTTTCATAGAAGAAACAATCGCCGAACTAGACAAGCCAAAAATTGATTTCTCGGTTTCTGCCAAAGAAACTATGCTCAGGTATCAATGGCCCGGGAATGTGCGGGAGTTGCGGGCTGTGACTCGCCGTTCTTCGCTAATCTCAGAAGGTGAAATCAAACCCGAAGATCTAGGCTTAAACCTACAAAAACTGGCGCAAGCAAATTCACTTAAATCCGAAAATTCGATTCCGGGGATTAAGAGTTCTGGAACTGATTTGATACAAAACCTTTATCTTGATGGTTCCTCGCTCAAAGAAATCACTCAATTGAATATAGACGAGATAGAGCGTATCGTCATCTTAGACACTTTGAAAAAAACTGGCAATAACAAAGCGGAGGCGGCACGCCGTTTGAATATTGACTATAAAACACTGTATTCCAAGCTCAAAAAAATCAATTCTACTGTGGAGAAATAAAACATGACTGGCATCAAGAAAGTTAACGTAGGCGGGAATGTGGAGGGGATTCTTCGAGGTCTAGGTGACCTAGTCGAAAGGCTCGGTGCATTGGCCGAAAAGAGTGAAGAGTTGAAGCAAAGTGGTGTCTTCGACATTAATACTGGCGGAAAGGATGCTAAAGCGGTTTATGGATTTTCAGTCAAAATGGGCTTGGGTGGGGATGAAACCAAAATTGAACCCTTTGGCAATGTCCGACGTAACGAGCAAACTGGCGAAACCGTGGTGCATGAAGTCTCCGAACCTTTAGTGGATGTTTTGGATGAAAATGACCATGTGTTGGTTTTGGTTGAATTGCCAGGAGTTGGTGATGAAGATCTTACCCTAGATTTAGTTGGTGATATTCTCACTCTACATGCGGAGCGCGGAAGCAAGAAATACCATAAGGAAATTGTCTTACCGCGTGAGTTCAAAACCGAGCAAATGGAACGCACCTGTCGCAACGGCATATGTGAAATTAAACTAAAAGACTAAAAGACTGAACAATGCCATGTCCGAAGTATTAAAACTAAAGGTTGTTGAAGGGCTCCCCAAAGATACGGGGCGGGGATACGCCCGTATGGATCCATCCGAAATAAGCAAGCTGGGCTTAGCGGTTGGGGAAATTGTCCAATTGCGCGGTAAAAGCATGAGCGTGGCCAAGCTCATGCCAACCTACCCGGACATGCGCGGCAAGGAAAGTGTGCAACTGGATGGGCTGACGAGGCGTAACGCGGGACTAGGCTTGGATGACAAGGTCCAGATAGAAGCTACAACATGGAAGCATGCCACAAGAATTGTGCTAACCCCGACCACCATCGTACCGGGTCAACGCGATTTGAAATATATCGGCAGTTTGTTGGATGGCTTGCCGGTAGTCAAAGGGGATATTTTGCGCGCCCATTTGTTCGGTAGCCGTTCGGCGGATTTTAAAGTTGAAGATTGCTCGCCAGCAGGGCCAGTGCTGATCAACTCCGCCACCGCGCTAACCATCGGCAAAACCGGACAACAAAATAGCGCATCCGCCACTCAGCGACTTTCTTATGAAGACGTGGGGGGCCTCAAGAACCAAGTGCGACGGATTCGCGAGATGATCGAACTACCCTTGCGTTATCCCGAGGTCTTTGAACGATTGGGGATAGACGCGCCCAAAGGCGTGTTGTTAAGTGGTCCGCCCGGTTGCGGCAAGACCCTAATTGCCCGGATTATCGCCCAAGAAACCGATGCTAACTTCTTCTCCATCAGTGGGCCGGAGGTGGTGCATAAATTTTACGGCGAAAGCGAAGCCCATCTGCGGAAAATATTTGAAGAAGCCAGCAGCAAAGGTCCTAGCATAATTTTCCTTGACGAGATTGACTCCATCGCACCGCGCCGTGACAAAGTGCTCGGCGATGTTGAAAAGCGCATCGTAGCGCAATTGCTGGCGTTAATGGACGGACTTAAGGGGCGCGGAAAAGTCATTGTGATCGCTGCGACCAACCTGCCTAACTCCATGGACCCGGCTTTGCGGCGTCCCGGACGGTTTGACCGGGAAATAACCATCCCCATTCCAGACCGTGAAGGCCGACGGGAAATTCTTGAAATCCATAGCACAGGAATGCCCTTGGATGACGACGTTAAGCTAAATCATTTGGCGGATGTCACCCATGGATTTGTCGGCGCAGATTTGGAGGCATTGTGCCGGGAAGCGGCAATGAGTGCGTTGCGCCGCTTGCTGCCTGAAATTGATTTTAGTGCTGACCTCCCCTATGACCGTTTGGCTGCGCTGACCGTGACCATGGACGATTTCCGTTCGGCGTTGTGCGAAGTGTCTCCTTCCGCAATACGTGAAATGTTTGTGGACATACCCGATGTGCGTTGGGAAGACGTGGGTGGGTTGGGCGATGTGCGCAGGAGGCTGGTGGAAGCGGTCGAATGGCCCATCAAATACCCTGAACTTTACAAGCAAGCGGGTGTTCAGCCTCCAAAGGGGTTACTGTTGGCAGGCCCTCCCGGCGTTGGCAAGACCCTGATTGCCAAAGCCGTCGCCAATGAAAGCGGTGTCAACGTCATCTCCGTCAAAGGGCCGGCACTGATGTCCAAATATGTGGGCGAATCGGAACAAGGCGTGCGCGAACTGTTCCATAAAGCGCGATTGGCATCGCCATGCATTATCTTCCTAGATGAAGTCGATTCGATCATACCTATTAGAGGTGAAAGCTCGGGCGACTCCCATGTCGCAGAAAGGGTGCTCAGCCAGTTCCTCTCCGAGATGGATGGCTTGGAAGAGCTTAAAGGTGTGTTTGTCATGGGCGCAACCAACCGGATTGATATGATCGACCCCGCCATGCTTCGCCCAGGGCGTTTTGACGAAATTGTCGAACTATCCTTGCCTGATGAAGAAGCCCGCCGCGAGATTCTAACCGTGCATTTGCGCAGTAAGCCGCTTGGTTCGGATATTGATGCCGAAACCTTGGCTGCCCGTTGTGGAGGGGCAAGCGGTGCGGAATTGGCGGCAGTATGCAACCGTGCGGCCTTGTGCGCGCTGCGCCGTGCTGTCGAGCAAAGTAAGGCCGGCCCTGAAACGCCAGTGACCGTTTTGGTGGAAAAGGAAGATTTCAACGCGGCGATCTTGGAGATGTTCGGGCCAGAGGCATAATGGAGCAGATATCGACAACCCAACCAGAGGGTAGCGTAGCCACTTACGTCTACTGTTTTTCCCTAGCTGGAATATCCCCACCCGTAGGCGCAGGGGTGGATGAAAACCGTCCCACCCAGGTGCTTACCGTAGGTGGGCTGTCCGCTGTAGTCAGTTGGGTGGCTTTGGAGGATTTTACCGGCGCAACCGGCGAAGCCAATCTTCAAGATATTGCTTGGCTCGGTCCGCGTGCCTGCCGCCATGCCGTCGTCGTCGAACAAGTGATGGCGGTGGCTCCGGTGTTCCCCCTTCCCTTTGGCACCTTGTTTTCAAGCTTAACCGTGCTTGAGCAAGAAATCAACCGCAGGTCGGGCGAAATTTCCGCAGTGTTGGAAAAAGTGGCTGGCTGCCAGGAATGGTCTGTGCTGGGTAGTTTGGATCGTAATGCAGCCGTCGATTACAGGCTAGTCGACGGTTTGCAATCGGGCCGGCTTAAGCTCCCTGATGCCATTGGACGCCGCCATCTTGAAGAACAAAAAATACGACGGCAATTGGCATCGGATTTGGACGACTGGCTTAGCGAACGCTTGGAATCATTACAGCAAGAATTGGCAGGTTTCGCCCGCGATTTCCGCCAGAGGCGTTTGACTGAAAATAAAGTTTCCCATTGGGCCTTTCTTGTCCCCGAAGGCCAAGTCGAGGCTTTTCAAATCAAACTGGGGCAAATGACCCGCGAACAGGAAGCATTTGGTCTGGCTCTCCGCTTAACCGGGCCTTGGCCGCCCTATACCTTCAGCCAGTCTGCGCAATGAGCCTGCTGCTCTATGGCATAGTCGCGGAGAACGCATTGCCTGTCGATTTCGACGCATCCCTGCTGTTAATTAATGTGGATGGTTTGACGGCAGTGACCGCTAGTTGCGAACAGGCAGACCAAGATGTCGAAACGGTGCTTGCTTTTGGCAGCGTGGTGGGTCGCATCCACCAACACACCACCATCATCCCCATTCGCTACGGTAGTTTGTTGCCGGACGAAGCCGCCGTCGTCGAGCACTTGACGGAGAAGGCCGCCCATTACCGTCAGCGTTTGTCAGAACTGCAAGGCTGCGAGGAAATGGGCATACGCTTGGCTACGGCGACGCCCGAACCGAACCCACAACCAAACTCAAAAGCCATCAGCGGCCAAGACTATTTGCAGGCGATCAAGCGCAAATACTCAGCGACAGAACAGGCAGAAAAGGAAGCCACCGAATTGGATATCGCATTGGCGGGGTTATTCAGCAAACGCTGCGGCGAAACGGGCCTGTTTGCCGGACAGCACACGTACTTGGTCAGCTATCTGGTGCCTAGGGACAAGCTGGATGCATTCCGCGCAAAGCTGGACGGGCTTTTCGAGACGGGAACCCATAAGGGCATCATCAGCGGCCCTTGGCCGCCGTATAATTTTGCGGGTTGAGCCATGTCGGGCAACGATGGTGCCATGCCCGACATGGCTTATTGTATACAAATGCCAACACCTGGCGACCAACAGGGAAAGTGCCGTAGCCCGGATGTAGCCGATTACGGCGGAATCCGGGTTTTGTGGCTTGTGAAGCAGGAAGGGATATGTCATCCCTTCCGAAACGTTAATTCACGCCAGTCTTCGTCGGAATTACAGCGTTTTCTATATCTATTTGTTACTTACATATATACGCCCCCATGTCGGCAAATGGTTGCCGACCTACTGCGTATCAAGGACTGTAGGGCGGCAACCCTTTGCCGCCAACTATTTCAAAACATAAACAAAGTAATCAATTGACATTAAAAACGCTGTAACTCCTAAAATATTTCATGCTATCATGGCGCATGAATATTCCTTGCAACCGTGGGGGGTGGCAATGCTCAAAATGGTGGGTTCTAGCGGCCAGATTTCGCTAGGGAAGAAATACGCGGGAAAGTATTTCGAAGTAGACGAACGGGAAGACGGCAGCATATTCATGGTTCCCATGCGGGTTATCCCCGAATCAGAAGCTTGGCTGCATAGCCTGGATTTGCAGGCACAACTCCGGCGGGCGGATGACTGGTACCGGGAACATCCACCCGCCGAAACCAATCTCGATGCCTTGGCGCAAAAGCTTGGGGTCGATGCGTGAGCGGAAGGGTTAAGCTCGACTTAAACTTCCCGGATTTTCAGGCGCAACTCTTCGCGCTTGAAGTGAACGAACTCAAGCCACTGTTCAAGACTTTGACGAAGTTATTAGGCATGGTTTGGACGGATGTCTACCGCGACCCCGGCTTGAACTGGGAAAAGGTCAAATCCATGGAAAACACCTACACGATCCGCCTTTCGCTCCAGCACTGGGCCGTAGTTTGCCGGAATGAGGATTTTCTTTGCTTCAAAAGCCTGCATCCAAGCCATGATAGTGCTTGCGGTAGGAAATGAATGTGCTGTTCGCGATAATGGCTACCCGCAAACATTAAGACGGGCTGGATTTTTTGGAAACCGTGCTTGTTCGGGGTGATCGCGTCCTTGATACCAACAGCCTGTCTGCACGACAAAGAGGGCCGAGTGCGCAATAGCGGTATTCCGCGTATTGCGCCTGAAGTCTTCCCATTCGGCGCAATACGGTTTCGCCTATTGCGCCCTTGGGCTACGGGCTGGTAGGATGCGTCAAAATGCAAACCAAAAGACAATCAAAGTAGACTATCAAAATCCTGCCGACTCAATATGCTGATTATTTCTACAGTACAATCTAACACACGATAAAAAATATTATCAACCCCGCACACGCTACGCCTATATCCTTCTCGGATATGGTCAACAGCTTGGTATAAATACGGGTTTTCTGCAATTTGTTCAAACCGATTAAATAATTCATCAAAATATATATCTGCTTGAGCCTCACCAAATTCTTTAACACCATACATGTATATAAGCCGCAAATCGTCCTTAGCATCTTCCGTTAATTTATAATTCCCCATTACGCATCAACTCCCCCTTGAATTCCGCTCTAATATCCTCGGCGGTCTGGGTTACAAGTCCGCTATTTTCTGACTTGATTAGCCTCGCACGAATCATTTCTATTTGATTTTGACGTTCCCTTGCCCTACGTATTAGTTCATTCACAATTTCGCTTTTACTGCTGTATTCCTCGTTTTCAATCAACGAATTTAACCAATTATCGTTTGGTGCTGTAAAAGAAATGCTTTGCCTTGTCATCGTTCTATCTCCTTGTAATGTGGTGTATATTAGCTTTAAATCTACATCATAAATGCACCATACGTCAAGGGCCGTAAGGACGCAATAGCGGTACTCCGCGTATTGCGCCCTTACGCCCGGTTTAACTTGCACGGGTATCAGGTATTAACCCCGACTTTCAGGCCCGGCTATCCCTACCGTTGACTTGATTAAATAAGGTGGCCGGGATTTGATCTCCTCGTAAATCTTGGCGATATACTCGCCAATGATGCCTAGGCTAATCATGATGAAACTTCCAATCAGCAACAGCGTGATGATGATGGTGGCGAAACCGGAAACAGCCTGTCCCTGATGCCAAGACCAAAGCGCTTCGCTTGCCACAGCAAAGCCCAAAACTAGCGTCATCAACCCCAGAAAAGTGACAATGCGCAAGGGTGCGCTAGTGAACGAAGTCAATGCGGTGATAGCCAACTCAACCAAAGACCAAAACGACCATTTGCTCTCATTCTCGATGCGGTTGGAAACATCGAATTCAATATACTCCTCCCGGAAACCGATCCAACTGGAGAGTCCCCGAAAAAACCGTTCCCTTTCAGGCAATTGATTAACTAATATGTCGACGATTTCACGGTCCAACAACTTGTAGTCGGATGAGTTATGGATATTGATGCCACCTAGCCAAGATATTATCTTATTAACCGCCAAAGCGGCTAGGCGCTTCCCCGCACTGTCGGTTTTTCGGCTGCGTTTCACGGCGTGGACAATTTTTGCCCCGTTGTGCCATTTTGCCAACATTTCAGGAATCAACTCAGGGGGATGCTGAAGATCCGCGTCAATGACGATAACCGCCTTGCCCCGCGAATATTTCAAGCCGGCCAATAATGCAGCCTCTTTGCCGAAATTGCGGCTGAAAGACACGCCTTTGACGTTGGGTTCTGTTTGGGCGTAAAGGCAAACCCGTTCATAGGTGTCGTCACGGCTGCCATCGTCGATGACGATGATTTCCCAATTGCCAGGAACGGTTTGCAGAATCCCGGATATCGTCGCCAAAGCGCGGTCCACGCCTTCCCCCTCGTTATAGGCAGGAATGACGACACTGATATCAGGTAATTTGGCTAGCGGTGTATTCACGATAATTTATCAAGCGAATATTGAATTCCCCGAATAATGCCTTGATTCCGGTGCTGGTCAACAAGTTCAATTCGTCTTCCCATGCATGATAGGACAATAGACGCGAATCGGCAATCTCAGCGGGGTCGAAAAGGCCCGGATGGCACATCAATTCATACGCCCTGCCCGGTTTCAGCCTGGCAAGGCGGTTTTTTAGATAAGCGAAATCGAGTTTTCCGCTACGGCTCAAACCGATGAACAAAGGGACACTTTCGCCACTGTGCAGGGCATTGACCGATTGCATCGCTTGTAACAGCACATTCCTCAACCCGGAGGAAAAACCCAACGGGGGCATCCATTCCGCACGGGTCAGGCGCAGGTGGGGAATATGGTATTCCTCGGCGAGTTGCCTTGCTAATTTGAACAATTTGGGGAGCATGTGGATATGTTCATGGGAATTAAGAAATACAGGGTTAATTCCACAACGCAAGACCGTTTCGATTTGGGCGCACCATTCAATCTGCACACACTCCAAGCCTATCCGCCCGGAAAGGATTTCGCCGGTCATGGCAAAGACCCCCGGAAAATTTCCATCCCACCTGCCGAGTTTCCCCGCCATCACTGAAGTCAATGGATTGCGCGAGGTCAAGTTAAGATGGATGCCTAAATCAAGGTTTTCATACCCTGACAGCCAACTGATTTGGCTTTCCAATTGCGGCCCGTTGGCAAGGATTCCTGTGGCCGTCACCGTACCCGCAGCCACTGCCTTGAGTATGCCGCGGCTGACACAGGGATAATAACCGTAATCATCGGCGTTGACGATCAGCTGAATGGAACAAGGCAGCAAAATCATCGTCCATCTGTCCGGGAAAAACGATAAAGCAGCAAATAACCGTTATGCGATCCCACCGGCTGCAAACGTTTTTTGATGGCTTCGGGAAGGTCGGCCCAACTCCGTATGGGGCAAGCGAAAAAATTCTGCTTGGGATTGTCCATTGCGGTCTGGAAATCTTCGACATTGGCTAATTCTGCAACTTTGCCACGGGTGTAGAACTGCGCCGAATAGGGGTTTTCCCACAGATAGACCAATTTGTCTTCGTCGCCCTTGCGAAGTTGCAGGTACTGGTCCACCAAAGGTTTTTGGGTGCGGACAAAGTTCAAAGGCCAGATTTGCCAAGCTATCACAGCCCCCAAAAACAATCCAGGAAACAAAATGCCTATTCCAAAAACAATTTTGTCATTGGAAAACCAGCCGATCCTACCCTCTCGCAGCCATTCGGCAAGCAGCAACGCGCAACCCGGCAAGCCAGGCATGACATAGGTCCAGATGGCATTAGCCGCCAGCGTAAAAAACAACAGCGGTGAAAGCATCCATAACAAGCAATACAACCGCCAACCATCCTTACAAGCCAGCAAATCACAGGCTTTTTTGCGCCAAAGCGCCAAAGAAACCACACTAAGGAAAATTGGCGACCAAGGCAGGGCAGAAACCAGCCAATAGATCCAAATTGAGCCAAGCGGGTGTGCGCGGCCACCACCGTATAGATCGCCATGCCAGCCTTTTTCGGTGAAACGTTTCCAATGTTCACCAATAAAAAAATATTCCAAAAATCCTGGGGTGCGGTGCTCGGCGACCAAATACCAAGGCACACTGATGGCTAACATCAACAAACTGCCCTTGATCCAAGGCAACTTGCGCCAGACCGCGCCCCATTCGTTACGAATCAGTGTCCATAGTCCAACCGGGATGCCGACAAGAATCACAGCGATGGGGCCTTTGGACATCAGCCCGATGGACAAGCCAATGAAAAAGAGATAACCGTAATACGATTTGGTCGTGTGCAAGGCCAGCCAAAAGGAAACCAACGCCAGAGTGACACCCATGGTAAGGCACTGATCCATAGCGACACTTCCCGCCATTACGAAAAACAATACCATGCCCGATAAGATCGCTGGAGCGGTGAATCCTATGGGCTGTTCGGGCCTAGCCTTGGTTAAGCGGTGCACCATCCAAATGGTTGCAACACAAAGCAGAAGCGCGGAGAAGCGTGAAGCAAACTCGTTTATACCGAAAATGCCTAGAGAGAATGCATTCAACCAAACGGCAAGGGGTGGCTTGCCCCAGAATGGCACGCCATAGCCGATTTGAGGCGTGACCCAAACACCGGTTTCCAGCATCTTGCGGGCCATTTCCGCATAGCGGCTTTCGGTTGGGTCGATCAGCGGGTAGAACCCCAGCGTGATCAATCGGATCAACAACACCAATGCCAGAAACACCAGTCCCAGTTTGCAGTGGGGACTGACCCGATTGAGCCAGTTTTTGCCCAACCTCAACGCCAATGCACCGAATCGTTTACCGACTGCTTGCAAAGCTAGACTTTCATTTGCCTGGTTACTCATACCGCAGCACTATCGCCGAGGGACTCGACCCTATTCCTGCGAACAGCCATGACTAGTAGGGCAGACCAGACAACCAAGCTGGACCAGCACAGCAACCGATAAAATTCCATGGGTTTGTCTACGTTAGTCCAAAGGGTAAAAATGAAACAAAGCATCAACACACCAAAAGACAGCCAACGTGACAACCTGTCTTTACCACTCAGAAAAATGACCGTCAGTACGGCAAAAGGCAAAAGCAGCAAACCGAAATAATGGGTTTCCGAGATTGGAGGAATTAATAGATTCCACATCACAAATGCCGAAACAACGACTATTTGCGTTTTGGCATCGGCTTTCTTGGCAATCCAGGCCATTAAAGCGAGCATGCCCAAGGCCGCCGCCGCCAGTGCCGGTTTAATTAGTTGCGGAGGTGTTTTCAACGTTAGCAATAGTGCTTCGATGGATTGGTTGCGAGGCTTCTTGCTATCCAGCAATTGCGCGTAAAGAAAATTGCCTTCTCGCGAATTATTGGCGGACAAAGCGGGTCCGGCGACTATCTGCCCCCATTGTTGCCAATAGTCCAAGTTTTTTCCCCAACCGTAGACAGTAGAAGGCAATATGAAGCCACCAATCACTAGGAAGGATAAAAATGCACCGACGAAACGCCATTGTCGCCGCCATGCGAAATAGGCCAAGAGGGCGACGGGGAAAGCCTTGATCAAGCCGGCTGCCGCCAAAGCCACGCCGCCCAAGGCAGGGCGTCCGCGCCACCAGAAGTAGACTGCCGCAATCATCAGCCAAATCATAAATACCGATGCTTGGCAACGCATCAAACCTGATACCAACCAAGGGGATGTCAACAAAAGGGGAACTTCATACAAAGTCCACAAGTCGATTTTCTTGGCCGCATCGGGTACAAGCTCACTCGCCAGCTTGACCGCCATCATAGTAGCCGAAGCCAGCGCCGCCAATGACAGCAGATACCAAAGTCCACTACCCCAAGCGAGAGGGAGTTTTGCAAAGGGTATCAATAATATGGCAAATGGCGGGGGGTAAACATAAAGCCACCCATGTATATTTTGTGCTTGATAGATGTTCGTACTATCAATGACGGCTTGGCCCGCCGCACGATAAACGGTGAAATCGCCCCGCTCGACATCGTTCCAAGCCACGTTATAGATCGTTCTGTAACCCACGACGAGAAGAAAAATCGCCATTACAGCAAGAAAGAGCCATCGTACCCAGTCAATGGAGGACTTAGGGGGTTTGATGCGTATTGCATCAACAAGATTATCAGCCTTGCCTGGCCGAAGATGTTCCTGTGAATAATTCATAATTCCGTGGCGTTTAGGCAATAAAGTGTCGATTTTTTTGGTTTATAAACCAATAAGGCATAAAAGGTAGCGTATGATTTTAACCCAAAAGTGCATTGGCTGTATATTCAGACTACCTTTGGGGGTGCGATTAAAAGTGATGCACACGAATCGTCCTGCGTTTGAAAATACGCTTGGAGTGCAAGGCTTGCCTTGCTTGCTCGCGCCATCGCAAGGCAAGCCTTGCACTCCCGCAACACTTTTAATCGCACCCACCTTTGGGCAGCAATTCTCAGTTTGGATCAAAGCCCCGTCATTTCGGCAGGGATGCCGAAATCCAGGCCAAGGATGGTAACAAGCCAACGGATTCAAGCCCATCATAATCAACCAGTTTGCCATCCATGGTCGCTGGATTTCGGCATCCCTGCCGAAATGACGGGTTTATATTTATCGTTTCTGGTCCAAATTGAGAATTGCTGACCTTTGGGCTTCTTCTTCCGGTATTATCCGCTCTAGCATTCCGTGTTCAGAAACTTGCCGGACACTTTGGGAACTCAACAAACTGCGACCCTCCCGCAAGCAAGCGCCCAACTCGGATGAATAGACCGCCAAAAACTCATCCGCCAGAATCTGAATCCGCGCAAATCCGGCATTGACCCCGTTTCGTAGACCCTTGTAGGCGGTTCGTTCATGGGAAGGTTTGATTTTCTGATTGATAAAAAATGGTAGCACCCACGCGATGGCAACAATCAGCATACTGTGAATGGCGAAATCAGCGCCTAAAAACCCCGCATGAGCCTGGGCGCTTTCATAATAAGCGGTGAATGCCTGCCAAGATACCCAGCCCATTGCAGACAAGGGAAAGAGCACCGCGCACAAGGCAGTAAACTTAAGCGACAGCCGCTGTAAAACGTTGCCTGGATTTCCCAGTGCGACCCTTAACCCCTTTTGCGCCTCGGTTATCATCAATTTTGGAGCAGACTCAGCCACCCTAGCCAATTTCGATTTCAATGGCCTGACGGGCAATCTGCGTTCACCTGCCTCCTCCGACAATCGGTCAAGGGCATCTTGCAATTGCATTTGCGCCCAATCATCCCAAAGAATGGACGGCGAAGCCGCAGTTCGGGTTTCCTTATCTTTATCCTTTTGTCCCAATTCGATGGATAGCCGCAACGGGTTGGCATCATGCTGCACGAACGCCTTGGCCACCTCGCCCATGGGCCATTTTAGCCCCTGCAATAAACCCTCTACGTTTTCGCCCCAAATCTCCGTCCATCGTTCACGCAATCCTTTGATTGCCTCATCGCCGCCTAGATGACCCAGGCAGGCAGCGACCGCTGCCTGAAGTTCATCTCTTCGTGCATTCAAAGCCCGTGCTTCCAATTGTTCCATCAAATGGGTCTCGGACAAAGTTTGAATTGCCGTTTCCAACTCAATGAATTCGTCGGGCTTGCGTTTATACAACTCTTCCCGGCAATCAGTGCGAAACACCAATGGGCTGGCGAAGCCTCCAAGGCGCAGCAGTTTGACGAAATCAGCCAATTGCGCTTCCTGTCCACGGTCCCAATGGTTTATCACGAACAGCCAAGCGTGTTTGCGCACATGTTCGCGCAGCAGCCGCCAACCTTTGTCGTCACGGTAACGCTCCGGGCTTACGACATAGATCAGCACATCAATATGCGGTAGCCAGTCAGCGACCAAATCCCGATTGCTGGCTTCGGTACTGTCAATGTCGGGCATGTCTATCCACAACACTTGGCGGCGCTTTTCATTGTTGTGGTGGGCAACGTGTACCCGGTCCACAGGGAAGCCCTCCGGCAGTTGGTGGATATGCAGCGATTCGTGCAGAAAAATAGAAAGTTCTCGTGAGGTGGGCCGTTCGACACCCACCCTTGCAATAGCCTGCCCAGCTAGACGATTTAGCAAAGTGCTTTTTCCTACCCCAGTGCCGCCGAAAAAGGCCGCCACCAAAGGCCGGTGCGTGCCAGGTTCGAACAATCCGGCGGGACTGCGGTTTTCCAAATCCGTTAACCGGACGATATCGGCTTCTGTCAGCCAGCCGCCATCCCGCGATTCCAACGCCCAGCGTTTGGCTGCTTCCAATTGTTGGTCAAACTCGTCGCGCATGGTGGGGTTCTGGTAAGGGTTCAAACTAAAGTTCGTGGCATCGTGACACAAATCATCCCGTACTTCCAGCCTCAAATCCGAAATGCCTTGATTAAACGTTTGAGCCTGTCGAAATCCTCAGCATTTGATTCACGGCCATAGCGAATGTTCAAAAACACCTCGGTGATCGTCAGAATTTCTGGATATTCAGTAAAAATGCAGAGCCCCCCTGCTTGCTTGCCATCGCGGCAGGCTGGTTTACACGCTAAAATAGCCCCATCATTCCCAACCACTGGAGACCCGTCATGGGACTTGCACAACGCGATGACCAATTGCACACTTATGCCGAATATCTAACGTGGCCGGATGACGTTCGGTATGAATTGATTGATGGGGTGGCCTATCTGATGGCACCTCCTGCCCCCACGCTCGACCACCAGGATTTCGCCGGCGAAATTTACTTTCAACTCAGGCAAGCGCTTGAGGGCAAGCCCTGCCAAGTCTACATTGCCCCGGTTGATGTTAGGCTACCAAAGGCCAACGAGGCGGACGAACTCATAGACACAGTGGTGCAGCCGGATGTACTGGTCGTTTGCGACCCAGGCAAGCTCGACCGTCGGCGCGGGGTGCGGGGCGCACCGGATTTCGCGGTGGAAGTGCTGTCGCCTTCCACGGCAAGCCACGATCAGGTTCGCAAGCGGCGCGTCTACGAGCGTGCCGGGGTGCGGGAGTATTGGCTGGTTCACCCGACCGACCGTATAATCACAATTTACCGGCTGGAAAATGGCGAGTTCGGCAAACCGGAT
>QJPH01000371.1 GCA_003242955.1 Candidatus Methylumidiphilus alinenensis | reverse complement strand
CGTCCGTCTTGAGCAGTTTCCTGACATCTTTGTCGCCCGCCTGTTCGATTTTGATAGTTTTGATTTGTTGCAATACAGCGAGGCTGAGAAAACCGACGTGGATGTCAGGGCTTTGTTTAGGTAGGTGTGCGATTAAAGGTGATGAGGGAGTGCAAGGCTTGCCTTGCGAGGGCATTGCAGGCAAGGCAAGCCTTTGCACCCCCAGCATAATTTTAGTGCCACCAAATTCGTTCGCATCACTGTATGACAGGATCATATTTCTACAACTTCGTTAGTTTTGTTCAATCGCTTACTCCTTTGGTGTTTTGGATGCTTGGGATAGTGATTGGAACGGCCTCCGTTGCTTGTTGTTATTTTGGCGTCAACGCGCTCTACCGGTCCCGATTGATGGCCGACATGCCGACTTCCAAGCTGCGTTCGGCAGCCCAAGGGTATATTGAGGTGCAAGGCTGGGCGCAAATGATGCCCGGTGAGCCGATTTACGCACCGCTCAGCGGCATGCCTTGCGTGTGGTATAGCTATAAGGTGGAGGAAACCGGGGATTCAAGCGGGGGAGGGCGTGGGTGGACTACCCTGGAAAGCGGCGTTAGCGATGCCATCTTTTATCTAGTTGACCAAACCGGAAAATGCGTCATCGACCCCGACGGAGCCGAGGTGACACCTTCCGTCAAGGTTCGTTGGCGCGGCAATACACGCCGACCGATGATCGCCCCCAAGAAAACCAGCGTGTGGTCTATGCTTTTTCACGCCGGTTCCTTCCGTTTCACCGAATGCCGCATCCATGAGTATGACCCACTCTATGCCATAGGCCAGTTTACCGGTGTGGGAGGTAGTGAACAGGCAAGCATCAAGGAAGCGACTGGCGATTTGCTATCCCTGTGGAAGCGGGATCGTGGTGGGCTATTGCAGCGGTTTGATGCCAACAGGGACGGACAAATTGATTTAGACGAATGGGAGAACGTCCGTCTGGCGGCGGAAAAGCAAGCTATCTCGAATTTATACGAAAGCCAGCAGCACCCGGAAATAAATCTATTGAAAAAGCCTGCGGACGGTCGGACGTTCATCCTATCCTCATCCAGCCAAGACCATGTCATTGCAGTAAACCGCCGCAAAGCCGTGTTAGGAATAGTGGGGTTTCTTGGTTTTGGGCTCGCCTTGGCGTGGTCTGTCAAACAACGTTTTGGCTGATTATTGAGAACCCAAATGCCAATAACCAGGCAGGGTTTGCAAGCGATCATCCACCATGGCACTGCCCACAGTGAAATGATAGAGGCTTTGAAATGCGGTGTCGGCCAAGCCCAGCAACTCATGCACCGGGTCGTCGAAGAAACAGCCAATGCCTGTTCCCCTGACCCCGGCCGCTTCGGCTTCCAGGTAAAGCGTTTGACCAACCAACCCGCATTCCCAAAACAGCCGCCGGTAAACCCAAGGCCCTTCGCCCAAACCGGACTCGAACTCGGCCAACATCCCTAGGCTGAAGGCACTGTCCCCGGCGATGGCTTGTTGGCAGGACAATGTGGCTGCCGCTTGCTGCGCGTTGACCCGCAATAGCCGGAAAAATCTTAAATGGCTTGGACAAGCTTCGCAGGACTCCCATAAAAACTCTTTCTTCATTGCCGCCCTTAACGCTGATTCCGCCTCAGCACTACGGCAGAATATATACACTCCGGGCGGCAAGCCGACTACCCGGTGGACGAATAACACCGGATGTACCCGAGGCGGCCAGTTCCACAGGTCGAAGGGCAGCGCGTTGGTGCGCGGCAGAGTTGAATCCAAAATGCGGTAGAGGGTTTTGGCTGGAATCGCAGTCGCGCCGTCAAAGGCTTGGGCGCTGCGGCGTTGCTTAATCAGTTCGGGGGCAGGGAGTTCGCAGAGGATGGGGGCGAGAGGCGGCAATGCTGTTGAACTAAGCCTTTCGTCAAAGGGACGAGTGTCGCTGGTTCGGGGTTTGCGTGAAGCCTCGCTGGCTTCATCAATCGCCGGCCAGTCGCTTGTGTGCTTTTGGCTAAGAGTATTGGCCTTGCCCGTCCAAGCCCCGATTCTGGCCGCGTCCACGATTCCGTCGATATCGGGTTCCTCGCATCCATTAATGCCGGTTTCGATCAGGCATAGCAGATCGGCTGCTTCGGTTTCGGCTCCGATAAAGTCAGCCTGACGGTCCAGCCCCAGTAAAGCGGCAATATCCGCATCGCCCCAAGCGTCCAGCAAGCGTACCCGCCAACCTAACACGGCGGCGGCGTAGCGCAAAGCCCCCAGTCCATGTCCGATGTCGTGCTGGCAATAACGGAAGGCACGTTCGCCGTATTTCCAGGCTTCCCGCCAGTGGATGGAGCTTAGTCCCACCAACAAGCCATGGAAAGGTGGCTCGAATCGGCAGCGTAGTTCCAGAGCATGGTCATGGGTGGCATAGTGATAGACTCCGTTACCCAAACCTGCCACACCCGCAGTAATTACATAGGCTTCGGTGGGGTGGAGGTTGCCGCTAGATGGATTGCAACGCAAAGCCCAGCGGTCGCCCCCATATTGCTTCCAGGCTGCCAGGCCAAACGAAAGCTCCAACAATATTCCTACACTCTGCTTACCCAGTGGATTTGGCACAATTCCTTCTGGCGCGAATAAATCGGCATATAAAACATCTAGCTTGTCTGCCGCTAGGGTAAGCGTGTGCTGCGGTGCGCCTGCAAAACGTCGGAATGGGTCGGGCTGGGTTTCCCAATCCATGAAGTCCGGACTGGCAGCATAACGGCCAAAACCGTGTTTGGTGCGATGGTGGTAGGCACGCACCCGGTTAAGTGCGTTCATTTCAAAATCCTCTGGCCTAGTTTGATCTTCATTCATGGCTTGATTGGCATCGTTAAGTTGGAAGATTCCATGGGCAAAATAAGAATTGCCGTGGGCTGTCTTTAGCATCCTTGCATTTCTAATTTTAGGGTAAAATGTTAAGAAATCCACAAACGAGTGAACTTACCATGAGTTATCCGCAAGGCATCACCGATCATCTTACCACTTTGCGTGATTATATCCGCTGGGGTGCCAGTCGATTCAAGCAGGCCGGTTTGTTTTTTGGTCACGGCACGTCCAATGCCATCGACGAGGCAGCCTGTTTGGTGCTTCATGCCTTGCACCTGGCGCATAACCTGCCTAGTGGCTATTTCAACTGCGTGTTGACACCTGACGAGCGGTTGGAAGTGCTCGGCCTGCTTGAACGGCGCATCGCCGAGCGCAAACCTGCGGCTTATCTTACTAAGGAAGCCTGGTTCTGTGGTTTGCCGTTTTATGTGGACGAGCGGGTTTTGGTGCCTCGTTCGCCGATTGCCGAACTGATCGAAAAGCAATTTAGCCCGTGGCTAAGCCAGCCGGATGAAGTGGCCGATATTCTCGATCTTTGCACGGGTTCGGGCTGCATCGCCATTGCCTGTGCAGTTGCATTCCCAGATGCCGATGTGGACGCGGTGGACATTTCTGCGCCAGCCTTGGAAGTAGCGCAGAAAAACATCGCAACCCATGATGTTGGGGATCAGGTGACACTAGTGTGTTCCGATTTATTCGATAAGCTCCCGGCTAAACGTTACGATCTCATTGTCAGCAACCCGCCCTATGTAGCAAGCGAAGAATGGCGCGGCCTGCCGGCGGAATACCATGCAGAACCCCGGTTGGGCTTGGAGTCGGGTGCATCCGGCTTGGATTGCATCCGCCGCATCCTGAGTCAGGCGCATGCCTACCTGAAACCCGACGGTCTGCTTATCGTCGAAGTTGGCAGCAGCGCCGAGGCTTTGGACTATGCCTATCCCGATGCCCCTTTCTGCTGGCTGGAGTTTGATCGCGGCGGCGATGGGGTGTTTCTGTTGACAGCGGATCAACTTGTCGAATTTCGCACCCAATTTGGCTAAGTTGGATAAACCTAAGGCGATTTTCGATAAATAAACTACCTAAAGTAGAAGCGGCATCTTGCCGCTTTAAGCGGCTGGAAGCCGCTTCTACTTGGTATAAACATTCTTGGAAATCGCCTAAATCACTTTATGCTCGAATTCATTCGCCCAATAATTCATTAAGTTGGCGAATAAATCCGCCCCTACAGATATCGCTGCCGAATTCAACATGAAGGGTTTGCTGTGTTTTTTTTTATTGCTGGTTGGCTGTGGGCCTAGCGTTCCAAAGCTTGGGCCTTTGCCCCAAGACGCGGTTATTCTTGCCTTCGGCGACAGCCTGACTTACGGGACGGGTGTCAATGCGGAGGAAAGCTATCCGGCAGTATTGCAAACCCTGGTAGGGCATCCCGTAATCCGCTCTGGCGTACCGGGCGAGGTCACCGAAGAAAGTCTGGCGCGACTGCCTGATGTGTTAGATCAAAACACCCCAAAACTGATGATCCTATGTATAGGCGGCAACGATTTTCTGCGCCAATTGGGCGAACAGCAAGCCGCCGACAACATCCGGGCCATGATAAGGCTTGCCAGGGACAAAGGCGTGGAGGTGGTGTTGGTGGGGGTGCCAAAATTCGGCTTAATGCTTTCACCTCCGGAATTTTACCGGCAAATCGCCGAGGAATTCCATATTCCATATGAAAACGGGATTATGCATAAGGTTCTGTTAAGCCCTGAACTAAAATCTGACGAGATACACCCCAACGCCAAGGGATACCATCTATTTGCCGAAACGATAGCGGCTCTGCTGAAAAAAGCCGGGGCGGTTTAAGGTGGTTGAATCAAACAAACGGCTGATTTTTATCGTGGTGTTCTTCTCCGGCCTGGTTATTTCTGGAATACAGCCCAAGGATTATTTCACTTGGTTTTTGGAAGTTCTTCCGGCATTGCTTGCATTCGCCATTTTAGCATGGACCTACCGGCGATTTCGTTTCACCGACATGGTTTATCTGCTGATCTTGGTGGAATGTTATATCTTGTTTATCGGTGGGCATTACACTTATGCGGAAGTGCCATTATTCAACTGGATACGCGATTATCTAGGGGGGGGCCGCAATAACTATGACAAACTCGCCCATTTCATGCAAGGTTTTATACCAGCCATGCTAGTCCGCGAATTTTTAATCCGCCTTCAAGTGATTGCCCGCAAATCTTGGTTGCCTTTCGTGGTGGTTTGCATCTGCGTGACTATTAGCGTGTTATACGAATTTTTTGAATGGTTCATGGCGGTGGCAACCGGCGAGGCAGCGGAAGCTTTCTTAGGCACACAAGGCTATGTGTGGGATACGCAGTCGGACATGCTCATGGCGATGATAGGCGCTACGGTGGCGATGTTGACCATGGCGCGGTGGCAGGATAGGCAGATTGGGGCGTTGGCGCGGTTGCAGGCTAAGGCCGACTCGGTTTTGAAAACCGAGTCGGTTTAGCCGAAGGCCGGATGTAGCTTGGGTAATCCGGGGGATCGGAGCAACGAGTCTCTCGCATAAATACCATTTGAATCATAGGAGTATTGAGGCATGAAGTTTCTAGTTACCATTGATCGCGATGAAGACGGTGTTTGGATCACCGAATGCCCTTCCATTCCGGGCTGCGTAAGTCAGGGCAATAGCAAGGATGAAGCATTGAGGAATATAGAGGAAGCCATCCAATTATGCCTTGAAGTTAGGGCTGAGCAGGGCTTGCCATTGACCCTTTCAACCCGGTTGTGAGGTTGCCGCATAATGTTAGCCCCTCCGTCATTAAGCGGTCGGGAACGATGAAAAAACTGATTGAAAAAAAATGAGTTCGGAAATAGCTATTGAAGTTCAGGCGTTCGATAAGATTCAAGCCAAACGGGTTAGACCTTGGAAGGGTGAGGAAGAAGTAAGATTGGCTTGGGTTTCAGCTTTAGAAGAATCAACGGGCAAAATTTTTGATGCTGAACGTGCTAAGAAGGACTGTAGTTATAATAATGTAATTATCGAGTTTAAGGCTCCAGGGCTTTTCAAAGCATCAAAAGCAAGTGCAAAATTTAAGGAGGCGACCCAAGATCGGCTTTTGCCCTACATTCTTCGTGAATCCAAAAAAACTGGAATACCATCAGAAGATTTTATTGGAATAGCCATTGATGGTAACCACATTTGTTTTGCTCAAGTTATAAATGCTTGTATACAAACTCAACATTTAATTCCTTTTTCTTCCTTTGCCGTTGGTTTGGTTATTCAAGCAATTATATCTGATATTCGTAAAGCCGTTACCTCCGATAATTTAATGGCTGACTTTGGGCATGGGTCAGTAAATGCTCAAACTCTGATGCAAGCGATGGCAGATGCTTTAGCAGGTGAACTTGAGTTACAAGGAAACTCGAAAATAAAAATGCTCTTTGAAGAATGGAAAACACTTTATGGGCAAGTCGCAGACATGTCTATATTGCAAACAGAATCTATCGAAAAGGAAATCTCCTTCTCTTGGAATGGGCATTCAAATAAATCTTTAGCGGAACGTCTTTTTTCCATACACACTTACAACTCACTATTAATCAAGCTATTAGCGGCTGAAATCGTATCTGCTTATGGTTTGACAACCATCCATCAACCAGCGCAAGCAATGTCCGCCATGTTAAATGACTCAATGTTGCTTGATACCTTGTCTCAATATATTGAAAAATCCGATATATTCTCCCAAGCAGGAATTAATGGATTTGTTGAAGAGGCTATCTTTAGCTGGTATCTTGATGTCGCTAGAAAACCTGAATATTCGAAATCTATACTGTCTTCGTTGCGAAGGATTCTTGCTACTTTGTCCCTTTATAGGACCGACCGTCTCATGCACACGCGTGATGTTTTACGTGATTTATATCAAGAACTGGTTCCGGGGAAGTTACGTCAGAGTCTTGGTGAATTCTACACTCCAGATTGGCTTGTCGATTTTACAATTTCTAAGGCTAAAAAAGGCAATTGGCTACAAAGTCGAATTCTAGACCCCACTTGCGGCTCTGGGTCGTTTTTATTGTCGGCAATACGATGTGTCCGTGAAGAAGCCACACAAAATGGTTGGTGCGCAAACAAAACATTGCAATATATATGCTCTTCAATATGGGGTTTTGATCTCAACCCTTTAGCAGTGCAAACTGCAAGGGTCAATTTTTTGATGGAGATTGCTGACCTCCTAAAAGCAACGCCGGGGCATCAAGTTGAAATTCCTGTAATACTAGCCGATGCAATTTACTCCCCGGCAGCCCTTCCAGAAAAAGGATCAGAGATAGTCAATTACAAAATAGGAAGTCAGTTTGCAAAGCTCGACATTAACTTGCCAGAAGTGCTCGCGATTGACCGTGTACGACTTGACCAAGTTTTTGCGCAAATGGGCGAGTGTGTTGAAATCGATTTAGAATTCGCCGATATGGCTAAGCGACTCATTGACTCAGAATTATTGTTAAAAACTGAATTAGATAAGTGGAAATTGCCACTCCAAAGGACATATGACCAAATTCTGGCTCTTCATCGTCAGCATTGGAACGGTATCTGGTTTCGCATAGTTCGTAACTTCTTTTGGTCAGCAACGGCAGGCCAATTCGATTACATAATAGGCAATCCACCTTGGGTGCGCTGGTCCAAACTGCCTGATGCCTATCGTGAGCGCGCCAAGCCTACTTGTGAACATTATGGTATTTTTTCAAAAAACAAGCGCCATGGTGGTAATGAGTTGGATATTTCCGCAATGATTACTTACACAACAGCAGATAAATGGCTGAAAAATGATGGACGTTTGGCATTTGTAATTACAGGATCTATTTTCAAAAATCCATCCTCGGCAGGTTTTCGAAATTTCAAGCTCGAGCCGAATAACCCTTTTTCCTTGTATCTTTTACCCGTGTCAGTTGATGACATGAAAGCCTTAAAGCCATTTGAAGATGCGTCAAACCATACCGTAGTTGCAATATTTGACAAGTCAGAAAAAGCTGGCACTTATCCTATTCCATATAGGGAGTGGAGTAATAAACCACCATTTCACAAAGCCATCCCTAGCCATCTCTCCCTAAATGCCGTAATTAATCAGGTCGAAATAACTGAAAAGGAGGCTGTACCTGTTGGTGAAATCGGTTCCCCTTGGGCTGTTCTTTCTGTGGGTCGATATGCTTTGTTGCAAAAGTTGTCTGGCGTATGTAATTGGGCAAGTGGGCGCAAAGGCATAACGGCTGACTTGAATGGTGTGTATTTTGTGCCAATCATTGAAGTTAGTGGAAAAATGGTAAAAATTCATAGTCGCCCGGAAGCAGGCAAAAAAGATATTGGACCCACACGTTCGGCTTGGGTCGAGTCTGATTTACTTTATCCATTGATTAAAGGTGCTGGAGACTTTGAAGCTTGTTACATATACCTTACAAATCCAGATTATCAAAAAACTCGGCTATTTACTTTAGTGCCAAATACTGGGATAACTTCTAACGATTATACAACTTGCGAAAACCTTATGAATACTAGCTCCCTTGAAAAAACAAAGGCGTGGTTTTCATCTTTCCGTAATCTTTTGAATGAACGTTCAACTTATCGTCGCCAAATGCCCGGAGCACCTTTCTATTCGGTTTACAATGTTGGGTTATACACTTTTCAACCTTGGAAAGTTGTATGGCCTGAAATGTCTTCCAAATTTTATGCGGCGGTAGCGGGTAGCTTAGAAGTGCCGGGTAATAGTTTGCGGACTTTTGTACCAGACCACAAGATATACTTTGCTTCATTTAATGAAAAAGAACCAGCATATTTCTTATGCGGTCTGCTTAATGCGCCGATAGTAGTTGAGTGGATAGAAAGCCATAATATTAAAATTCAAATTGGAGACATATTCAAACATCTTACACTTCCTATGTTCGATGGTAAAATGACTGAACATTTGTTATTGATAAACTTGGTAGAAAAAGCTCACCAAACTCATGACGCTAGGGCTAGAAAAAAAATTATCAATGAGGCCATGGTTATCGCAGAGCAAATTATTAAAGTTTGGCTAGACACGCAATGCATAACAATAGCCTGAGTAAAATCGGTTTTTAGCGGAATCGTACCAATCAATTAACCCTTAGGTTCAAATATTTATGTCTGGAAATACCATAGGCAAACTCTTCACCGTCACCACTTTTGGCGAAAGCCACGGTCCCGCGTTAGGCGCCATCGTGGATGGCTGCCCGCCGGGGCTGGCACTCAGCGCGGCGGATATTCAAACTGATTTGGACCGGCGCAAGCCGGGGACTTCAAGATACACCACGCAACGGCGCGAGGCGGACGAGGTGAAAATCCTCTCCGGCGTGTTCGAGGGGAAAACCACGGGTACGCCAATTGGCTTGCTAATCGAGAATACCGACCAGCGCTCCAAAGATTATTCCAATATTGCCGAGACTTTCCGCCCCGGCCATGCCGATTACACCTACCATATGAAATATGGTTTCCGCGATTACCGGGGCGGGGGCCGGTCTTCGGCGCGGGAGACGGCGATGCGCGTCGCCGCCGGTGGGATCGCCAAGAAATATCTACTAGAACGGCTGGGCATTGAAATTCGCGGCTATCTGGCGCAATTGGGTCCTATCAAAGCCGAAAAATTGTTATGGGAGGAAGTTGGCAATAATCCCTTTTTTTGCCCGGACCCGGACAAAGTCGCCGAGATGGAAGCCTACATGGAGGCACTGCGCAAGGAAGGCGATTCCATCGGTGCGCGCATCAACGTGGTTGCGACGGGTGTTCCGCCGGGTTTGGGCGAACCCATCTTCGACCGCCTAGATGCCGAACTGGCTTACGCGTTAATGAGCATCAACGCCGTCAAGGGTGTGGAAATCGGTGGCGGGTTTGATTGCGTCGCAGCCAAGGGTACACAATTCCGCGACGAAATCACGCCGGAAGGTTTTTTAAGCAACCATGCCGGCGGAATTCTGGGCGGGATTTCATCGGGCCAAAATATCGTCGCCAGCATAGCACTGAAACCGACTTCCAGTCTGCATTTGCCTGGACGCTCGGTCAATGTCCGTGGCGAGCCGATGGAAGTCATCACCAAAGGCCGCCATGACCCTTGTGTCGGTATTCGCGCCACGCCCATCGCCGAAGCTATGGTGGCGATAGTGCTGCTGGACCATTATCTGAGGCATAGGGCGCAGAATGGGGATGTGGTGACGGAATTGAAGCCGATACCGGCTGGTGTGGCGTGAGGCGAAGGGTTGGGGTCCTGCAAGACAATCCCTGCCTAACTTGTCTTTGCAGCGTCATGGCTTGGGATGCTGCTATTAAATTAAGCCGTCATACCGGCATGGATCGCCGGTATCTAGGTTACAGGGATGTTCTGGGTTCTGGCCGTCCATGGAATCTGGGTTCCGGCGCTCCCTGCCGGAACGACGGGAACCCCCTTAGTTCAATACCATTGGAATCCCCCTGCCCCCTTTTTGCAAAGGGGGGCTAAGATAAAGATGCAGGACATTAATCAATATCTTCGCCAATCCCCTTGCCAAGCTGGTGCTTGGCGTTCCTATTGGGAGCGCCAAGCACCAGCTTGGCTCTTAGATCGGCGGTTCTGTGCCATATTAGGTGGTCTCGCACGATATTGGCAAAGGTATTAATTAATGCCAACCACTATTAAGTTGCCATATTGGCGGCTGTCTGGTTTTTATTTCTTTTACTTCGCCGCATTGGGTTGTTTTCTGCCTTATTGGGCGTTGTATTTGCAATCTTTGGGGTTTAACCATTCACAGATCGGCCTGTTGATGGCCATTTTACCCGCCACCAAGGTTATTTCCCCCACTCTTTGGGGTTGGCTCGCAGACCATACCGGACGCAATATTGCACTGATCCGCGTTTCTTCTTGTCTGACTGCTGCCAGTTTTGCTTTGGTGTTCAAAGAGGACAGTTTCGTTTGGCTGGCCTTGACTATTTTTCTGGTGAGTTTTTTTTGGAACGCCCCCATGCCTCTGTTCGAGGCGTTGACGCTGAGCTATTTGCGTCAAGATTCTCACCGCTACACTAGCATCCGTATTTGGGGTTCTATTGGCTTTGTACTAGCCGTCTTTGCAGTGGGTTGGGCTTTGGATGCCTTCCTTGCCATGGCCTGTTTGCCTTGGCTTGTGCTGGGCCAGTTTCTGTTTATGGCTCTGGTTTCGCTGGTGTTGCCAGGCCGTTCAATGCAGGTCCATGGTATTGTGGCGGGTTCGTTAAGGGCAATCTTTCAGCGCAAGGGGGTCATCGCCTTTTTCCTAGTCTGTTTACTGGTGCAGATTTCCCACGGGCCTTATTACAGTTTTTTTTCAGTCTATCTCAAGGAGAGTGGCTACAACGCTAGCCAAACCGGCTTACTATGGTCATTGGCAATTGTTGCGGAAATTTTATTGTTTTCAGTTTTTCATAGAGTTTCCAGGCGAATCAACTTGCGGGGTGTGATGTTGGTTGGTACTGCCTTGAGCGTGTTAAGGTGGTTTTTGATCGCTTGGTGGGTTGATAATACCGTGTTGTTAATTTTAGCCCAACTATTGCACGCAGCCAGTTTCGGGGCAAACCATGTAGCGGCAATTCAGTTTATACACAAACATTTCGCCTGGCCTCATCAGAGTAAGGGGCAGGCTTTATATGGCAGTTTAAGTTTCGGTTTAGGGGGGATGCTGGGTAGTTTCGCCAGCGGTGAGGTTTGGGTGAGCCTAGGGCCTGAGTTTGTCTTCAGCGCAGCGGCAGGAATGTGTCTGGCTGCATTACTCATCGTTTGGGGGTGGGTGGAGAAGCCCGAAATGGTAAAACACCCGTAAATGAGAATTGCTGGTGATGGGTCTCTGCACTTCAAATGCCGTTGTTTAGGTTAGAATACCCACCATAAACCAGTTATGCGAAATGAAGGAACACCAAATTGCTTGAAATTATTGTTGCCGGGGGATGGGTTATGTGGCCTATCATCGCCTGTTCAATTGTCGCGATGGCGATCATAGGCGAACGTTTTTGGTCTTTGCGCAGGGAGAAAGTCATGCCGCGCCGGTTGACGGCACAGGTATGGAACCTTTATCGCAAAAACCAACTCGACATGCCCCGTATCCGTGAATTGCGCACCAGTTCCCCTCTGGGGGCGGTGCTCGCAGCAGGCATCCTGAACTATCCCCATGGTCGGGAGATTATGATGGAAAGCATCGAGCATGCGGGCCGTGCGGCAGTTCATGAAATGGGCAAATATTTGAATACCTTGGGTACAATTGCTTCCATTTCTCCCTATCTGGGTTTATTGGGCAGCGTATTGGGGATGATCAGAGTGTTTTCCACCTTTTCCGTTAGCGGCGGCATAGCCAATCCGATGCATTTGGCTGGCGGCATTTCGGAAATCCTCATTACCACTGCATCCGGGCTTGCCATTGCCATTCCCAGTCTGATGTTCCATCGTTTTTTTGAAAGCAGGGTCGATGAATTGGCCTTGCGCCTAGAAGAAGAGGCATTGCACTTGATCGAGCGTTTGCATGGCGAGCGCGAAGAGTGAGGAGGCTCAGCCATGAATTTTAATCGACGGGGAAAGGCTAGGCCGGAACTAAACCTGATCCCGATGATTGATGTACTCATCGTGTTGCTGATTTTCTTGGTGTTGACAACGACATTCAGCCACGAAGCGGCCTTGCATATTCATTTGCCCGAGTCCAGTGGACACGCGAGCGACAAAGATAGCAACATAGAATGGGCCATCGACGCGGAAGGCCGCTATGAAATTAATGGACATACGGTGGACAATAATAATTTTGAGTCCATCAAGCGGGCACTAGTGAATGCGGCAGGTCAGAATAAAGACCCTGTAGTGACTATCCGTGCCGACAAGTCCACTCGGTATCAATTTGTGATTGGTGCCTTGGATGCCGCGGGCCAACTCGGTTTTGTCCATGTCACCTTTGCCACCGAAGCGTCGGTGAAGTAGGATTTATGAAAAACCACAACAACTCTGGCAAAGCCACCACCACTACTAACTTTTTCTCCGATTGGTTGCAACGCCAATGGTATGAGTCAAAACCTCCTATTGGCATGATTCCGCTTTCTGTGCTTTTTCGCGGGGCTGTCGCATTAAGGCGCTTGGCTTACGCGAAACAATGGAAGAAGGCGGAACGCTTGCCTGTTCCTGTCATTGTGGTCGGCAACCTCACGGTGGGCGGTACGGGCAAGACCCCTCTAACGATATGGCTAATAGAATTTTTGACCCAATGTGGTTATAGGCCCGGTGTGCTGAGCCGGGGTTATGGCGGGGCCAAACTCGACAAACCACTTGCTGTTAATGCGGACAGCGACCCTAGGGAGGTGGGCGACGAACCGGTCTTGATTGCTAGGCGAACGGGTTGCCCGGTCACTGTGTTTCCCCGCCGTGCTGAAGCCGGACGTGCTCTATTGGCGAGGACGGCTTGCGATATATTAATAGCCGACGACGGGCTTCAGCATTACGGGTTGGCAAGGGATGTAGAAATTGCCGTGGTGGACGGCGAGCGGCGCTTTGGCAATGGGCTATGCTTGCCAGCCGGCCCTTTGCGCGAGCCGGTTGGGCGTTTGGCTGGGGTAGACTTGGTCGTCTGCCGGGGTGGGGCGGCGTTTGAAAATGAATTTCCGCTAACCCTCACCCTTGGAAATGCCGTGAACCTGTTAGATGCAAGTTTGCATCGACCTTTGGATAGTTTTGTCGGGGTCCAGCCATTAGTGGCAATCGCCGGCATCGGCCATCCGAGTCGCTTCTTTGCCGATCTAAGGCAAGCGGGGTTAAGCTTTGAGGAAAGGACTTTTCCAGACCATTATCGCTTTACCCGTGATGATATGAACTTTAGCGAGTATGCCGCAGTGTTGATGACAGAAAAAGATGCAGTAAAATGCCGTGGCTTTGCTTGTGAACGCTTTTGGACCGTACCGTTGCGGGGGTATTTGCCAGCCGCTTTCGGCGAAACATTATTAAGACTTTTGAAGGTTGGACACGATGGATAAAAAACTGCTTGAAATTTTGGTTTGCCCGCTGTGCAAGAGCGATTTGATCTATAAGAAAGAAGAACAGGAGTTGATTTGCAAGGCTGACCGGCTGGCATTTCCTATACGCGACGAAATTCCGGTGATGCTGGAAAATGAAGCTCGCAAGATAAGCCTGGATGAATACGATGCCCTCAGCAGTCGTCATCCCACTAAACAAGAATAATAACTGATGTTACGCACTTGGCGTAGGGCGGGTTACCATGAAAGTACGGTATCCAAGTAGGGTTCGCTTGCGCGTACCGTTTACGCCCTTGACTACTTGCCTTTGCTCTTAACGTTGCGTCGTTGCGTGAGGCAAAAAAACTTCGCCCATTGAATGACATGCCGTATTACGAAAAAGGCAAAAGAAGGTCTCACGCAACGGCGCAACGACGCAACGTAAAAGCGCAAGTGATGAATGATATGGAGGCAATGGGCAGATTGACGAATTGACGGCCCTGACCGGTTTTTCAACCGCAAAAAGCAATTCTCATTTTTGGGCTGGTTTCCAAGCTCCGGCTCTCGCCGTTATACACAAGTCAGGGAAAGCCGGAAAAGCCGTCATTTCGGCAGGGATGCCGAAATCCAGGCCATGGACGGTAATCAGATGGTTGTGCAAGTGCTTGATTCAGTAGACTTGCCTAGGCTTAGTTTACCGTCTGTGGATACAAGGGCATCTGTTGTGACCCACAGTTTGCCATCCTTGGACGCTGGATTTCGGCATCCCTGTCGATATGACGGGCTTCTGTCTATTTGCGTATAACGATGATATCTCCGGCTTGGGAACCCTTATCTTGTTGCAAGCTCCTGCTTGGCCGTTCCTCGGGAAGCTGGAGCTTCAAAACCGCATTCCCAAGCGGGAGCTTGGGAACGAGCAAACAATCCCCCCTAGTCCCCCTTTGCAAAAGGGGGCTGGGGGGATTTTCATGGAAAATAATTAAGATGGTCGATTTTAAAATAGTCATACCCGCCCGACACGCCTCCACCCGGCTTCCGGGCAAGCCCTTACTGGACATCGCAGGCCGGCCGATGATTGTCCATGTTTGCGAACGCGGATTGGAGTCTGGGGCCAGCGAGGTGGTGCTGGCCACCGATGACGAGCGCATTGCCGAAGCCGTGGCCGGTTTGCCGGTGCGGGTGGTGATGACCCGTGCCGACCATCACAGCGGCACCGAGCGGATTCGGGAAGCAGCCGACATCATAGGCTGGACGGATGACACCATCGTGGTCAATCTGCAAGGCGACGAGCCTTTCATTCCGCCGGACTTGAAGCGCCGATTGGCTCGATTATTAGCGAAACAGGATGTGGCGGAAGTCGCCACGCTGGCGACCCCGATTGTCGACAGGGCGGAAATTTTCAATCCCAGCGTAGTTAAAGTCGTGCTGGACCGCGACGGCCATGCCTTGTATTTTAGTCGTGCGCCCATTCCATGGCATCGGGAGTCCTTTAACAAGACAGATGCCGAACTTCCTTTGGTTTTCCCTTGGCTACGTCACATAGGAGTCTATGCTTATTCTGTCGGTTTTCTGCATCGCTATGTGTCATGGCCACCCTCGGAATTGGAAGCCGTTGAATCGTTGGAACAACTGCGCATCCTCTGGATGGGTGAGCGCATCCTCGTCATGCCTGTAGAAAGCGCACCCGAGGCAGGGGTGGACACAGAAGAGGATTTACACCGGGTTAGGGCTAGGTTTGCCGCAAAATGATCTAAATTGAGTGATTCAAACTGCCAGTCGCGTACCAATCGTGCTTGTTCATTCGCCCAAGCAACAATATCAGTTTCATATTTAATTGTTGGCTGGTTCCCAAGCTCCAACTCTCATCATTATACACAAGTGTTGGAGTCCCGTCATTTCGGCATGGATGCAGGAATCCAGCGTCCAAGGATGGCAAACTGGGGGCCACGACAGATGCCTCTACAACCGCGAACATGAAACTACGGGTTGTGGCATGTTACCTGACTCAAGCATTCTCACAACCGACTGGCAACCTTCCATGGCCTGGATTTCGGCATCCATGCCGAAACGACGGAATAGCTGAAGCATCTTCCTAATCAGGTAAGTGTAAGAATCCTGATATAAAAAACCAAGTGTAATACTCAAGATATATCCAAAATTCAATCCCAATTATTTTACATTAAACTATTCGTTTTTTTTAATCGCAGGAGTATTATTCAACCATCAAAAACTGATGTTACGCACCGTAGGTCGGGATTAGCCCGTTTACGGGCGTTTCCGGCAAGAGCATCTGGCATCATGCGTAATATCAGCTAAGTTTTCAGCAATTTTCATTTCTGGCTGGTTCCCAAGCTCTTGGTTGGCCATTCTCCGGGAAGCTGGAGCTTCAAAAACCTCATTCCCATGCGGGAGCATGGGAACGAGCAACAAGGAAGTTATTTTCGGCCATATCCTAAGTTTTGGAACGCTATAAAAATAGGAGACAAAGCCATGGTAGCCCACCGCAATGAGTTCAAGTTTCGCCTTCACCCTATATTTTTAGGTTTACAACTGGCTCTAGCCGGTGTGGTCATGGCAGGGCCGGTGCCGACCGCGCTGCCCACCGGTGGGCAGGTCGTCTCCGGCCAGGCGACGATCTCGCAACTGGGTGCGGCGCAACTGCAAATCAACCAGGCCACCCAACAGGCCACGCTGAACTGGCAGACCTTCAACATCGGCTCGGCGGCGCAGGTCAAGTTCCAGCAGCCCAACGCCAATTCCGTGGCACTCAACCGGGTGTTGCAAAGTGATGCCTCGGTGATTGAGGGCAAGCTGACCGCCAACGGGCAGGTGTTTCTGGTCAATCCGGGCGGCGTGATCTTCGGCAAGACCGCGCAGGTCGATGTCGGTGGGCTGGTCGCCACGACGATGAAACTCTCCGACAAGGACTTTGCCAATGGCAACTACCACTTCACCCGCGACGGATCGACGGCGTCGGTGGTCAATAATGGCCAGATCACCGCAGCCAACGGCGGTTATGTCGCCCTCATTGGCGCGACGGTGGTCAACAATGGCACGATTACCGCCAACCATGGCACCGTGGCACTGGCGGCGGGCGAAGGGGTCACGCTCCAGTTTAACGGCAGCAACTTGGTCAACATCCAAGTTGACCCAGCCACCGTCAAGACCCTGATCGAAAACAAACAACTGATCCAAGCCCCTGACGGGCAAGTGCTGATGACCGCCGTGGCGGCGAGCCAACTGCAAGGCGCGGTGATCAACAACACGGGTACCGTGGAGGCCAACTCCATCACCAGTAGCGGCGGCGTGATCCGGCTGACTGGGGCCAACGAGATCGACAACAGCGGTACGCTGGATGCCTCCGGCAAGACCACGGGCGGCACGATGCAGCTTGCCGCCGCATCCACCATCAACCAATCCGGTACGGTCACGGCGGCTTCCAGCGCAGGCAATGGCGGCAGCGTCACATTGACAGCCACCAGTGGCATCGACAACAGCGGCACAATAGATGCCTCCGGCGCGACGGCGGGTGGCAACGTCACCGTGGCCCTCACCCCCGCGACTAACCAGACAACGCCACAGGCCGACCCGGTTGTGGCAGCCGACCCGGTTTTGAATGCGGCTCCCGGCCCACTCGTCCACCAAGGCGGCACCATCCATGCCGATTCCTTATATGGTGCTGGCGGTCAGGTCGTGCTGGCCGGCGAATACCTGCAACTTGACAATGGCAGCGTGACCACCGTGACCGGTGCGACTGGCGGCGGGGCAATATACGCCGGCGGCGGTTTGCATGGCTCCCCTCTACCTTCACAGACCGACTCGGTTTTGAAAACCGAGTCGGTCTTTGTTAACGCCACCTACACCCGCGTCGAACAAGGCGCAACGCTGGACGCCTCTGCCACCGCCACCGGCAACGGCGGCACCATCGTCGCGTGGGGCGACTCTGCCAGCCGCGCCTATGGCACATTCAACGCCACCGGTGGGCCGAATGGCGGAAACGGCGGAACAGTCGAAACCTCCGGCGCTTGGCTGGATGTGACGGGTGTCAAGGTGGATACCAGTGCCTTGCTAGGGCAAAGTGGGCAATGGTTGTTAGACCCTTATAACGTGACAATTAGCACGGCGGCAACGGGCGGTGGAAGCTCCAATGGCGGCATTTGGACTCCCTCCGCTTCTGGCTCCAACGTCAACAACACGGATATTGCCAACGGGCTTGCCAATGGTAATGTCACCATCACGACAACCGGGAGTGGCACGACCGATAAAGGTGACATCACCGTCAATGCCCCGGTTTCTTGGTCCAGCAACAACACCTTCAGCTTGCAAGCTACCAATAATATCAACGTCAATGCCAGCATCACCGCGACCGGCACGAACCCTAGTTTGACGTTGAGCTATGGTACGGGTGGCAATAACGGCGATTTTGTCAACAATGGCGCGGCAGTCAACCTCCCTAGCACCGCCAAACTGCAAATCGGGCCGACTGGCAGTTTGGTCACTTACACCGTCATCAACAGCCTAGGGACGGCTAACGATAGCTCGACTATTACCTTGCAAGGCATGCAAAATGGCCTGTCCGGTCACTACGCACTGGGCAGCAATATCGACGCTTCAGCCACATCAACGTGGAATGTTTTAGGCGGGGTCACGGCCGGTTTCAGCCCTGTGGGGAATTCCTCAAGCAATTTCCTCGGCACATTTGACGGCCTGGGCCACACCATTAGTGGCTTGACCATCAACCGGCCAACGACAGATTATGTCGGCTTGTTTGGGGTTTCAAACGGCACTCTCCGCAATGTAGGGCTGGTGGGTTCCAATGTCACGGGTAACCAGACGGTCGGAGGTCTGGTTGGCTATAACTACTATGGCAACATCATCAATGACTACAGTAGCGGTAATGTTAGCGGAAATCAACAAGTCGGTGGGCTAGTCGGTTCTAAATTCTATGGCACCCTCAGCAATGCTTACAGCAGCGGCGTGGTCAGCAGTGCCGGTGATTCTGTCGGCGGGTTGGTTGGCAGCAACTACGGTAATATCAGTAACGTCTACAGCGCTAGTACGGTCATTGGCAATGGCGGATTCTCGGTCGGCGGGCTGGTCGGCGTCAACTACATTGGCTCCATCTCCAATGCCTATAGTAGCGGCGCAGTCAATGGCAA
>QJPH01000286.1 GCA_003242955.1 Candidatus Methylumidiphilus alinenensis | reverse complement strand
AGGACTTTACCCGCCTCATCCCAGTGTTGGCGGCGCAGTTTGATGAAGCCCAAGGCTTTAAGGGAAAACAGATAAAACAACCCAGCATCACTGGCGTAAAGCTTGCCGCTTTGGGATTCTTGGCTTAATTTTTCCCAATTGGAATGTACCCCCGCTTGTCTGGCCGACTCCGCCAAGGCTAGGCGGGCGGCCCGTTCGGCACGATCCAACTTATTGCTGTTGGCGTAGAACTTGTAAAGCGCGAAATAAACCGGAAGGCAGGTAGGATCTTCCGCTCGCGCTTCCCATAGCAAGTTTTCGGCCTCGCTGTTGTCGGTGTGGCGGGAAGCGACGGCGAATTGCAGCCGGTTATTCGTCACTGGCAGAATCGAGGTACCGAACAGCACCAAATCTTCGGAATGGGCAAGCGCGTTCATCTCAACTCCAGACGAAATCCGGGACTTTCAGCCGTTCGATGGGTTTATCACCAAGCAAGTGATCTTCGATAATCTCCGTCACATCCCCCTTGGTCACTTTGCCGTACATCACCCCCTCGGGGTAAACCAAGACACTGGCACCAAAGCCGCAAGGCCCTAGGCAACCGGCATTAGTGACGGCGATCTTGTCAAATAAGTTACGTTTTTGTATTTCACCCAAAAAGGCGTTCATCAGTTCGTCGCAACTGTGTTGGGCGCAGGACCCTCGTGGATGTCCCTCCGCTCGGCGTTGAGTGCAGACGAAAACATGCTTCAACGGTCTAGGCATGATGGCATCTCCTTCAGGCAGCTTGGGGCAGTGGAGAATGGGTGAAACAGGCTTTGGGGCAAACCCTGGAGCAGGCTTCGCAACCGATGCAGTCCAGTGCGTTGGCGATGTTCATGACCTGGGCATTGTCTTCGTCCAGATCATCGAAATCGTCGATTTCATCCGCGTCCAAGACATCTGCGCGATCCACTAGGTCGAACACTTCACGAGGACAGACTTTAAAACATCGGCCACAGCCAATGCATCGCTCTTGGGCTATGGATTGTACAAAAGCTGGTGTCCAGACAGCACCGCCAGCCGTGATGCCAGTGATGGGATTACTCATTGATTTCTCCACTTTGGCATAGGGCTTTAGGCCGCCAACGCCTTTTTAGCTTGTTTCAGTTTCGCGTTGACCTCTGCCCAAGCCTTGCAAGCTTCGACGGTGGACTGGGCGAGTTCGGGTATTTCTTCATAGGCCGCCGGCAGGCGGTCTTCCACTAGATCGTGCATCTTTGAAGCCCAATCGCTGGCAATGCGCTTGGCCTTGGCGACCTCTCTCTCCAGTGCTTGTATTTCTTCGGGAGTCATTTAAATCACCTCTGGCAACTATTGGAGTGCGGCGACTCCTCGCCGCTTTATTTCAAGGGAAGAGCGGCGACGAGTCGCCGCACTCCGGGCCATTATTAAAGATTAGCCACCTCGGCATGGGACTCAATCAACTCCAAGGCTTTGGCTATCAATTTGTCGCCTTCCTCGTTAAGCTTGGCGAAGGAAGGGAAGCCATAGCGATGGACATCGCGCAGGGTTTTGTCTACAACAATAAGCCTGCCGACGATGACGAAAGCCCGCCCGAAACCTTCATGGGTGAGGTTAATGACCGGAACCGCCATCAGTTTCGTCTTTTTTTCAATCAAGCTAGCTATGGCGTTGTAAAATGCCTTGACGCGGGCGATAGTAATTTCATCAGGGTCGCCGATGATGGGTATTTCCCGTTTGCGCTCTTTGGTAAGGATCAAAGGGTCCAGTACTTGGGCATCGGACCACCCTTGATAGGTGTCATAGGTATCGATGGCCCGCAATTGCTTGGCAATTTCTTGGGCAAATTCGGCTTGCAGTTCGGTTTCGTCTTCAGTTATCGCTAATGCGGCGTTTTGCACGGTGTTGTCTCCTAAATTATGTTGATTGTGGTTCTCACGTTCCGGCATCACTGCCATTAAGTTAAGCCGTCGTTTCGGCAGGGATGCCGAAATCCAGGCCATGGACGGTAGCCAGTCGGTTATGCAAGTGCTTGATTCAGGCGACTTGCCAAGCCTTGGTTTCCCGTCCTTGGATACAAGGGTATCTGTCGTGTCCCACAGTTTGCCATCCTTGGACGCTGGATTTCGGCATCCCTGCCGAAATGACGGGCCTCCAACACTTGTGTATAACGATGAGCGCCGGAGCGTGGGAAACGATCAGTGGATTATTCATCCCACCCGTCCGCCTCCATCTGGGTGAACTTTTCCACGCTGCCACTTTGCTTGGCTAACGCCTTGGCGACCCAAGCCGAAGGACCACTGCGCAGTTCAGCCTGAAAATCACTAATCAAATCGGCGATCTGGCTACCCCGGTAAACCTTCACAGGCTGGATGCCGGCTGCCACCAATTGACGAATCGCCGAGGCCCCTACAGCCTCGCAATACACCGCTGCACAGCCATCTAATAAATCAATTTTGGTGGACAGCTTGTCTTCATTGCCGTCCTGGTCCAGCTTGCCGAATTCAGCCACCTCTAACAAATTGCTTTGTTCCAAGTCCACCAAATAGATGGCAAAGGTCTTGGCTGAGCCAAAATGCTGGTTCACTGTTTTCATATCATCGGTGCAAAACGCAATTTTCAGGGAAGTTGCCATCGCCAGTTCTTCCTCGCTTTTGTCAACAATGCGCATGCGTCGGATAAGCGCCATGGGCGGTTGCCTCCAACGGTTGGGTAAATGATTCGTCCGGTGGTTTCTGCCCGTAAATCGAGCGGTAGACCGGCACTTCGTGGGCATGGTTATTGGACAGTGCCAAGTTGGACAGATCGAATAATGTCTGCCTGGACCCAGCGTAGCCAATGAAAGTTTTTTGGTAGCCGCCAACCACGTCGTAAAGCGGGAACCCGCAACGCAAAATGGGCAGGTGCAAGCGTTCGGCGGTCTGCACAGCGTGGGAATTGCCAATGATCAACTCGGCCCTAGCCTCACGCGCTAGATTTTCCATATCCTCCAAATCGCCGATCTTCACCGACGCAACCGGCAGGCTTGCCAAGGCTGGGCCATCCCCCGCCGCCACCGCCGCCACGGTTTCCCCTCCCATCTCGCGGACCAAATGCGCAAAACCGTTTAGCTGGTCCGGGTCGGCGGCTATGGCGACGCGCAAAAATCCGAGCATGAAATGCGTGTCCACCATCGTATCCTGCAACTGGGCGCGTTGACGCTCCAAACGGTCGGGGACACGGTTTCCGCTAATCTCGGTCAATGCCATAATCAAAGCATCAGTGGCACGGAGCCCATACAAGTGATCGAAGCGATAAGTCGGCACTCCGGTGCGCTGTTCTAGTATGCCGGCGGCTTTGTTAAGCGATGCGCCCACCGTCAAGGTGGCAACGGCCTCGCCCAAGGTTTGCAATTCGGACAACGGTGTGCCGCCGACCGTGATGGGCGAGAAGTCTGCATCGGTCAAATGCCCGTCCAAGGAATCGGACACATCCGGCACGAACACCGCCCGCAGGCCAAACCATTCGATGATGTCGCGCAGATGCTCCAAATCCCCCGGCGTCAGCATAGGTCCGGCCAGAACATTCACCTGCCGCTTGCGCATCCCGGTTTTATTCGATGCGGGCACCAGTTCGGCAATAATTTCCTCCACCGTCGCGGCATAGCCCGACTCCAGGCAACCGGAAAAATCCGGCGTATTCACTGCCACCACGGCTACTTTGTCGAACTGCGGGTACTTGGCGCGGAACTCCTTTACGCAACGCTTTACGTCAGTACCCTGGGTTTCCGATAGCCCAGTCGTCAATACGGTAATCAGGTCCGGTTTGGACTTCTCGGCGACGGTCTTCAAGCCCTCGATGACATTCTCGTCCGCGCCCATCACTGAACTGGACTGATCCATCGCTGTCGATTGTAAAGGGATAGGCTCGCGGAAATGGCGCACGAAAAACACCTTGGCAAACGCCGTGCAGCCTTGCGAACCATGCAACATAGGCATGGCCCGGTCAAACCCCAAGGTCGCCAACGACCCGCCCACCGGCTGGCTGGCCTTGAGCGGATTGACCGACATGGCTTTCTTGCGGCGGATGATTTCTGGCATGGTTGACCCTCTGGGTTGGTGTTTATTGAGACCATAAGCAGAGGTTGTGCCAATGTTATTTTATTGTTAATTCAATGGGTTGGTGGATTGTTGGTTGTCGGATTTGTGACAAATTGATGGGGATTGTCGGATGGGGGCTGAATGAGTTGACTCAAGATTGGGGAAGTTTATCGTTCCCACGCTCAGCGTGGGAATGCTGGCTAGGACGCTCCGCGTTCTAACAACCGCTTCAACACCACGGAACGATGGGTATCAAACCCTCCATACCCGCATAATTCCTCGCACTGGAATATCGCCAATGCTCGGGTTTATCCACATAACCACGCTTAACTGGGTTGTAATGAATATATTCCAGTTTTTCCCTCATTATGTCATCACATAGAATTAGTTCTGCATGGCTACCTTCTTGCCAGAATTGATATTCCCTGTCCACTTTATGCCGGATTTGCGCTGGTTCCCAAGCTCCAGCTTGGGAACCCGGTCCTAGAAGCTCCTGCTTCTTCCAATTACAACATACAGCGTTTTTAATATCAATTGATTACATTGATTAAGTTTTGAAATAGTTGGCGGCAAAGGGTTGCCGCCCTACAGTCCTTGATACGCAGTAGGTCGGCAACCCTTTGCCGACATGGGGCGCATATATGTAAGTAACGAACAGATATTGAAAACGCTGTAAGAGCTACTCTTTGCCCAAAAATCGCTAATATATACTCAATCAAGCCTGGGTGATTTGTCGAAGCTGGAGCTTCAAAATCTAGCTTCCCAAGCGCTTAGGTTCCCAAGCTGGTACTCTCGTCGTTATACACAAGTCCGCCGAGCAAGAAACGTCGTCATTCCGGCAGGGATTGCCGGAATCCAGAAGCCATGGAAGGCAACTCGTCGCTGAGCAAGTGTTTGATTCTGGTAATTTCCAGCCCACATTTTCACCTCCCTGTGGACTGGATTCCGGCAATCCCTGCCGGAATGACGTACCCCCAGTACTTTTGTATAACGGCGAGAACTGGAACTTGGGAACCTAAATGAAACCAGCCAAATCATGCGCTGACAAGTCGCCGCACTCCAGGGCTGAACGATGACCAAGGCCCATGAATCAATGACACTTGTGACAATCGACCATAACATAAGCCTTTTTCCTGTTAGAATTATGCAGCCTTAGCAAGCACTGTAAGGGTGCTGTGCGATACAAACAGCATGGCTTTTTAATTTAAAGGCTACAGGAGCATCAATATGCCGCCAAAACCTGGCATCCGAGACAAGAAGCTGTATTTTCTCATTACCGGCGATGAACTCAAAGAACTTCAGCGCTATACTTGGCTGATGTCCGAGGCGTTCGGCCTAGACAGCAGGATTTCAAACTATAAAGGGAAACGTCCCATCGGATTCTACAGTTGGGACCTGGACTGTCTGCTAGGTCTTGAATATACGCTCAAAGACGAACGGGAATATCCCGACAAAAACACAGATGGATACCGAAACCTTGAAAGGCTTCTAAGTCGCCTCCGCGAGGAATATGACAAGAATTTCGGACGGACAAGGATGAGGCAACGGAGTTATAAATGATCAAAATTCGAATAACCTTTTTGTTCTTGGTTCCCACGCTCCAGTGGGTAACCCCGATTTAACAATGCGCAAGGCTTGCGGTAACCAGATTACTTCGGGCATGGACGGTAGTGTCCTTCTGCCAAGTCCTCCAGCCATGCCATGGCAATTTCATGGCTGATGCCGTGGCCGCTGCGCTCGTATTCCGCCAAACGTGCCTCGTCGGTATTGGTGTAATCTTCAAGCAAGGATTCAACCAGTCCTTCGACAGTATTGTGGTTTTGCTTGGCAAGGGTGTTCAAACGTTGCAGGATTTCGTCAGGGAGTTTTATTGAAAGGGTTTGCATGGTTTCTGCTCCAAGCGGGCATGGCAAGGATTTTATTATGGTCAATCTTAGCATTCTTGCGCTGTTCTTGTCTGGCAACGCGGTATGGGGATTTGACTGCTCGGAGGGGAAGTTGGGCAAAACCGAGTTTCAGGTAAAGCTCACAAACCCCCAGTCACTTCAACCATCTCGCCATCGCTTATCGAATCGGGGGGGTTGGATACGACCCGGTCTTCTGTTTTCAGCCCTTCGGTCACTTCAAGGGTGGGGCCCAAATCGCGACCCAGCTTGATCGCTTGCAAGCGCACCTTGCCCTGTTCCCCCACAATGGCGACTTGGGTTCCTTGGGCACGGAATAGCAGTGCGGTGGCAGGGATCATCATGGACGGCGTGGTGTCTTGCAAGGTAAACCGGACCCGCCCGAAGGCACCTGGCAATAATTCCCCTTTGGGATTGGGAATCTGCACTTCGGTGTAAAGGGTGCGCGAAGCGGGATCAATGGCCCCGGCGGTATGGACTACCTTGCCGACAAAATGGCCCGCCGGGTGTTCGGGAATGAGCAGTTCCGCATCCAAGCCGATATGTACTCCCGCGCTATACGATTGCGGTACATGGACGTAAACCCTGAGTAGATGGGCTTGGGCAAGGCGGAATAACTGTTGCGAGGTGCCGTCGGTAATCAACGCGCCCACGTCAACCAATCGCGCCGTCACCGTGCCATCGAAAGGTGCCCTCACCTGCTTGAAGGATTGCATTGCCCGCAGGCGCTGGACATCGGCCTTTGCAGCCCTTAGGTCAGCCTCCCTGGCATGGAGTTGGGCGGCATACTGGTCTGCTTCCTGTTGGGAAACATAATGGGTCTTAAGCAGCGCCTGCCAACGGTCATTGGTCTTCTGCGCAATATCCAGATTGGCGGCGGCTTGGGCTTCTGCCGCCTGGGTTTGATGCAGTTGCTGATCGACTTCCGGGGTTTCGAGTTCCGCCAGCAATGCGCCAGCCTTCACTTTAGTGCCAATGTCAGCATACCATTTCTTCAAGTAGCCATTGGTGCGGGCATAAATGGGCGTTTCCAGGAAAGCCTGCACATTAGCCGGGAGCACCAGTTCGTTTGATGCCGGGGAAGGCTGTGGACGGGTGACTGCGACAGTCAACCGGGCGTTGGCCTTGGTTGAAACTTCCAGATCGGCATGGGCTTTGATGCGTTTGTGAATGCCCCATGCAGTCAATCCAGTTAACAACAGCGCGGCAATAAGAAAGGTGCAGCCATAGCGTCGTTTCATGCAGACCCCGACTCGTCTAGCAGTTTGCGATAACCTTTACGACGCAGGAAGCTGTACACCACTGGCACAAAAAACAGCGTCGCCACGGTTGCGAACAACAAACCGCCAATCACGGCGCGCCCCAGCGGAGCGTCCTGCTCGCCGCCCTCGCCCATCCCCAAGGCCATTGGCAGCATGCCAATAATCATGGCCAGCGCGGTCATCAGAATGGGGCGAAAGCGTGTGTGTGCGGCAGCCAAAGCGGCTTGGATGGAGTCCTTGCCCTCCTCGCGCATCTGGGTGCCGGCGAAAGTGACCATCAGGATGCTATTGGAGGTGGCCACGCCAATGCTCATGATGGCACCCATTAGCGAAGGCACATTCAGTGTCGTGTCGGTGACGAACAGCATCCAAACAACGCCGGCCAACGCACCGGGAAGTGCGGTGATGATGATAAAAGGTTCGGTCCAAGACTGAAAATTGACAACCATAAGCAAATAGACCAATACGATGGAAAATATCAACCCGACACGAAGTCCTGCGAAAGATGCCCGCATGGTTTCGACTTGACCGCGCATGATCAACTGGGTTCCACGAGGCAAGCCGGCATGCTCAGCCTCCGCCAATTCCTGTTTGACATCGTCGGCTACGCCGCCGAGATCACGCCCCTGTGTGTTCAATAAAATATCGATGACCGGCAGAGTATTGTAGTGGTTGACCACCGCCAAACCCGCCTGCCGGTGGACTAGGGCAAGGTTGTCAAGCACCTGTTCCTGTCCATTGGCACCGATAACCGGCAGAGTGCGTAGTTGGTCCATCGTATCGACACGGGATTGTGGCGTTTGTGCATTGATATTGTAGACAATGCCTTGTGGGCTTACCCAGAAATTCGGCGCAGTCTGGAAACTATTGCTGAGCGAAGTCAGCACATTGTTGGCAACATCCCGCTGGGTCAGCCCTATGCCTTGGGCGCGGGTCCGGTCCACATCGACTTTGAACTTTGGCAGGTCAAACAACTGATGGATATGGGCATCAACCGCACCGGGAATGGCTCTTATCCGTTGTAATAGTTTGCTTGCCACAGCGTAATTGCCAACCATGTTCTGGCCGGCCAACTGGATATCAATTGGGGCTGACAAACCGAAGTTGAGGATTTGATTGACAATGCCGGCAGGCTGGAAATAGAAGGCAGTCCCCGGAAACTCCCGCGACAGGGTTTGCCGAAGCGTGGAGGCAGTTTCGGCAATCGCTTGATGGTCAGGATTCAACGATATCAGAATTTCGGCATCGGACGTGCCTATTGTGCCACTGGTACTGTAGGACAGATTGATGCCGCTGTAGGGAACTCCCACGTTGTCCAGAATCCCCTTCAGTTCCTTAGGGGGGATGAGGCGGCGGATGGTGTTTTCCACACGGTCGCATAGTGCTGCGGTCTCTTCCACCCTCATGCCCGTGGGGCCGCGAATATGCAGGCGGATTTGTCCGGTGTCGATTTCGGGAAACAGATCGGAACCCAACCATGGAACTAGGAACATGACCGACCCGCACACCAACAGGAAGCCCGTCGAAAATAGCAGGCGGTGGCGCAGACAGGCAGACAGGATTTCTTGGTAAGCTTCCCTCAATCGCTCGAACCCTTCCTCGAAACGCTGATGCAGTCGCAGGAAAATTCCGGGATTGGCGGCTTCCTGCTGGCCGGATTGCCGCCTCTGCGAACGAAACAAATAGAGCACAAGAGTAGGCACAAGGGTGCGGGAAAGCAGATAAGAAGCGAGCATCGCAAACACCACGGCTTCGGCCAATGGACGGAACAGAAGGCCGGCGATGCCGTGCAGAAAGAAGATAGGCACAAAGACGATGCAGATGCTCAAGGTGGCGACAAACGCGGGCACGGCGATCTGTTGCGCACCGAGCAGGATCGTTTCGCGAAGGCTCATTCCTTGTGGCAGCAAACGGTTGATGTTTTCTATTTCCACCGTCGCATCGTCCACCAGAATGCCCACGGCCAATGCCATGCCGCCTAGGGTGATCAGATTGATGGTTTCCCCCAACGCGCTGAGGACCACCAGCGAGCATAAAATTGACAAGGGTATCGAAGTCACGACGATCAAGGTGCTGCGCCAACTTCCCAAGAATAGCAATATCATCAACGAAGTGAGCCCGGCTGCGAGTAGCCCCTCCCTAATCACACCATCCACCGCCGCACGGACGAACAGCGATTGGTCGATGGTTTTTTCGACCACCAAGCCTTCAGGCGTACTGGCGAGTATCTGTGGCAAGGCTTTTAACACCCGGTCAACGATTTCCAGCGTCGAAGCTCCCCCGCTTTTCATGATAGTCAGCAGTGCCCCGCGCCGCCCGTCTTTGCGGACGATGTTGGTTTGGAATGAGGAGCCATCATGGACATAGGCGACATCGCGTACATAGATGATAGCGCCGCCGACTGTCTTCAGGGGGATGTCATTGATATCCTCAATGCGTTTTAGCGAACTGTTTAGTTCGATATTGTATTCCCGATCACCGATCTTGGCAGTCCCTTGGGGTTGGACTAGGTTTTGCGTGTTGATGGCATCAATCACCTGGCTACCGGAGATGCCTTTCTCGAATAATGCATTGGGGTCCAAATCAACGGCAATGAGTCGCTGCTTGCCCCCATAGGGCCACGGGATGGATGCTCCTTCGATGGTCGATAACTGGGTACGGATTTGGCTGGTGCCAATATCGAACAGTTGTTGTTCCGATAGCACTTTACTGCTCAGCCCCAACTGCAAGATAGGCACGTTGGATGCCGAATAACTAATGATGAGCGGTGGTGTGCTGCCGGGTGGCAATTGCCTAAGCATGGTCTGGGCAATGGCGGTGACTTGGGCAATCGCCCCTTCAATTTTCACATTGGGCTGAAAAAACAGTTTGATGATCGCCATTCCATTAAGCGACTGGGAGTCCATGTGTTCAATGTCGTTGACCGTCGTGGTGGCACCCCGTTCGAACTGCCCGGTGATTCGGTTGGCAATCTCTTCCGGCGGCAATCCCGTATAACTCCAAATGACGCTCACCACAGGAATGTTGATGCTTGGAAAAACATCGGTGGGGGTTCGGACAATTGCCAAAATGCCCAAAATTAGGATGAGCAGGGACATCACAATAAACGTGTAAGGGCGGCTTAATGCGAGCCTGACAATCCACATTCCGAAATCCTATGATTTAAGCCCATCAAGACCAATCCTGAATGTCCCTCACAATATTCCCCATCGTGATTGCATTAATAGGATTATGCCGTGGTATTGTCACAATGTGCATACCGTTGCTCATGACGATATGCTTGCTTTTGCGCATAATTTTGAACCCTATATTTTCTAAGGTCCTGACTAAATCCAAGTAATTTTTACCGTGATTCAATTCAATGAAAACATGCAAATAATCCCGGATGGCATCTTCAATATTCTCGGTGGCTTCCCTTTCGCTCAAGCCCTGAGAATGGCATCCAGGCAACGCGGGAACCGACACCGCGAAACCTTCCTCGGATTGTTCATAAACGATAGGGTATTTCATGTTGGGAATTAAAGCAGAATTCCTTGAGACAGGCGAACAGCCTAGCTGTTGCCAGATTGAAAGACACGAGCGGTAGGCATGGGATGTTCCAGACAATGGATAGCCTAAAAAGTATACACATTAAAGCTAGCGTTTGCCACAGCAAAGCAAGAGATGTTTCACGCAAAGGCGCAACGTAAAGAACTTTGTTTCGTTGCGCCTTTGCGTCGTTGCGTGACCCTTGCTCTTTGGTTTTCAAGATTGGAGGAAACTGTTTGAGCGTCGTAGCCCGGATGGAGCCGCTTGCGGCGCAATCCGGGTTTTGAGTCCGCCGTTTTCCCGGATTGCGCCGCAAGCGGCTCCATCCGGGCTACGGATTACACCGTTGCGTAATATTAGGAACTAGTGCAAAATCAACAGGAAAGACTGGAAGAGGTGGCTCTTTTTCTCGAATGACCTTGCTATTACGCATCGCCTTAAGGGTGCTGGGAGCGGGACACGGGATTAGACTGGCGTTTGGGGCAATCCTTGGGTTTGTACTGGACGGCTGCCGACAGGCATCAATGGTTATGTTGGCTGATGAGAAGCTAGTTCTCGCTTTGGAAAAAGCCGGTCCACTGACCGCAATCACACTGGGAATTTTGCTCGCATTCTTGCCGCTGCTCTTCAAAAAGCGCGTGGTCAACGAAGACCAAAGCGAGTTATTCAACACATTGGATGAGGTTTGCCCCCGTGGGCGTCTTCCCGACCTGAGCCGCCGCAGAGCTTACGAGGAAGTGTTGAAAAAAGCGGTGCAAAGCTACTCGACAAGCGAGAAGGTTTCGATTACGCGAATCATTGAAGATGTCACCCAGCAAGAGGCAAAAAGCGAATGAGGGCGGTTCGTGATTGAAGGGCAATATTCTATCCAAAATCCCCACGGATATACTGATCGACATATTGTTAAACCGTGATGCATTTTTAGAAAGGTAAACCCATGTATACATTGAACATCGCCAACAACGTCGAACAAAAGTTAACCAAGGCAGCACAGCATCAAGGTAAAACCATTGATCAAGTATTAAATGACTTGATTTTTGAGTATTTGGATGATCTGGAAGATGGATACCTAGCGGAGGCTGCATTGCAGCGCATCGAAAGCGGAGAGTCCACCCTAGTTGATTGGCAAGATGTGAAGAAGCAACTGCATGAATTGGGAAATTAAAATCGAATCCACTGCTGCAAAGGAACTTAAGAAACTGGACAAAGTTGCCCGTCAGCGCATTGAACGATTTATCGACCAATTGGCGTGTGAGGCAAACCCGCGTTTCAGGGGGATAGCCTTGCAGGGTGAAGCCTATGATGGATTATGGCGCTATCGTGTCGGTGACTATCGTTTGATTTGCCAAATTAAGGACAAGGAAGTATTAATCCTTATATTGGAAATTGGTCATCGAAAAGCAATCTATCGTTAATTTAAAAATGATTGACTTTCATGAGAGTAAACAAATATATCAGCGAAACCGGCATCTGTTCCCGCCGCGAAGCGGACGAATGGATCGCCAATGGTCGGGTGAGCATCAATGGTGTCAAGGCGCAGCTTGGCAGCCAAGTCGGCGAGGGCGACGATGTCCGGGTTGACCGGCAGCGCATAGGTACTAAGCCCAAGTCGGTATACATCATGCTCAACAAACCTGTGGGCATCACTTGCACCACCGAGCGGCATATCCAAGGCAATATTATCGACTTTGTCGGCCACGCGGAGCGCATATTCCCGGTTGGTCGGCTGGACAAAGACTCCGAGGGTTTGATCTTATTGACGAATAATGGCGATATTATCAACCAGTTATTGCGCTCGGAAAATCATCACGAAAAGGAATATGCCGTGACCGTCGATAAACCGGTGACGGAGGTTTTCCTTAACAAAATGGCCGGTGGGGTGCGCATCCTCGAAACAGTGACCAAGCCTTGTAAAATCAGGCAGACAGGCAAGTGTGAATTCAATATCATCTTGACACAAGGCTTGAACCGGCAAATCCGTCGCATGTGCGAAGTGTTTAGCTACACCGTGCGCCATCTGCGGCGCGTCCGCTTTGTCAATCTGAAGCTGGGTGCGCTGAAAAGTGGGCAGTGGCGTAATTTGACAGAAGTTGAATTGAGCACGCTGCTAGGGTCGGAGCACACTAAGCCGCAATCTCATCAGCCCAAAGCTGGTCAGGGTTTGCAACCCCGACCGAAACGTTTGAAGCTATAAAAGAACAAAACGTGCCGTCACGCTTCTGGCTTGCCTTGCCACACACACTCTCGCAAGGCAAGCCTTGCACTCCCTATCGCTATTAAAAGCTTCCCTCTTTCACTACTCCCACAGGGTGCTTTTCATCAATTTGTCATCGACATCATATACAAGGTATCAACAGATAGGTACAAAGGTATTATGACCATCGCTTGGAAATAACAAATCCTTAGGAGACTTCCATGACCGCAAAAACACCCAAAGCCTCGCCATCATCACCCGACACCGAACATGAAAATGTGCGGACAGGGACTAGCCCTGAAGCATTTAAGAGTGCATTCTTGGACAATCTCAACTATTCCGGGGGCGTTCATCTGGAAATATCCACTGCGGAGGACCGCTATCAGGCAGTCGCCCTGTCGGTGCGAGATCGCATCATGCAGCGCTGGGTAAAACGGGATGAACAATGGAACAGGCCCGACATTCGACAGGTTTCATACCTGTCAGCGGAGTTTTTGGTGGGGCCGCACCTAGGCAATGAACTGCTTAATCTTGGCATCACCGGGAACGTAAAGCAGGCGATGACTGAATTGGGCCTTGATCTGGAACAATTCGTCGGGCTTGAGGAGGAGCCGGGTTTGGGCAACGGTGGTTTGGGGAGGTTGGCTGCCTGCTATCTCGATTCCCTGGCGACATTAGGATATCCGGCAATAGGCTATGGGATTCGCTACGAATTCGGCATCTTCGATCAGATCATAAAAGATGGCTGGCAAGTCGAGATCACCGACAAGTGGCTGCGTTTTGGCAACGTATGGGAAATCGCCCGTCCGCATTTGGCGCAGGTGGTCAAACTCGGAGGCCACACCGAAGCTTTCACCGATGAACAGGGTGAGTACCGTGTGCGCTGGGTGCCGGGCAGGGTCGTGGTCGGCATCCCCTATGACACCCCGGTTGTAGGCTACCGGGTCGATTCTTGCGCCTTGCTCCGGCTGTGGAGTGCGGAGGCGGCCCAATCCTTCGATTTCGACGATTTCAACCGTGGCGATTATTACGGGGCAGTGGAGGAAAAAGTCTACTCGGAAAACATTTCCAAAGTCTTATACCCTAATGATGAGGGAATGCAGGGCAAGCAATTGCGACTTGAACAGCAATATTTCTTCGTGGCCTGTTCAATCAAGGATATGCTTCGTTTATGCCTGCGCCGGGGTTTGCCGTTAGGCCGCTTTCATGAGATGTTTTGCATCCAGTTGAACGATACCCATCCTGCCATTGGCATTGCAGAGTTGATGCGCCTGTTGCTCGACAAGCATGGCCTGGCCTGGGATCAGGCTTGGGGCATAACCAAAAAGTCTTTCTCTTACACCAACCATACTCTGTTGCCTGAAGCCCTGGAAAAGTGGCCCTTGCCTTTGTTCGCCTCCGTGCTGCCGCGCCACTTGGAAATCATCTACGAAATCAACCGTCGTTTTCTGGACGAGGTTCGCGTCAAGTTTCCGGGCGATGATGTTAAAGTGGCGCATCTGTCGATTATCGACGAGAACGGCGAAAAATATGTGCGCATGGCCAATCTGGCGGTGATCGGTAGCCATGCGGTCAACGGCGTGGCCGAACTCCATTCTGAACTGGTGAAAAACCAACTCTTTTCCGACTTTCACGCCATGGCCCCGGACAGCTTCTACAACGTGACCAATGGCGTGACACCAAGGCGCTTTGTCGCGTTAAGCAATCCGGGACTGACCCGGTTGATTGACGAACGGATCGGTGAGGGCTGGCTGGCGGACCTTAATCGCCTCAAAGAACTTGAAGCCCACGCCAATGATGCTGGATTCCAGCAAGCCTGGGCCGGAGTGAAACGCGAAAACAAAACACGGCTGGCGAAGATCATTTTGGACAGGACTGGCATTACGGTCGATCCTGCGTCGCTGTTCGATATACAAGTGAAGCGCATCCATGAGTACAAGCGCCAACATCTGAACGTACTCAACATCATCACCTTATATCAGCGCATCAAACACGACCCCAAGCTCGTCGTCACGCCGCGCACCTTTATTTTCGGAGGCAAGGCGGCCCCCGGCTATTTCATGGCCAAGCTAATCATCAAGCTGATTAATTCCTTGGGTGATGTCATCAATCATGACCCGGATGTCCGTGATCTAATCAAAGTGGTGTTCCTGCCCGATTACAATGTCAAGCATGCCCAGAACATCTATCCCGCCGCCGACCTGTCCGAACAGATATCGACAGCCGGCAAGGAAGCATCGGGAACCGGAAATATGAAATTTTCGATGAATGGCGCGTTGACCATCGGCACACTGGACGGTGCCAACGTTGAGATTCGCGAAGAGGTGGGGGCGGAGAATTTCTTCCTGTTCGGCTTGACCGCCGACCAAGTAGCCACATTGAAAGCCGGTACTTACAATCCATCCGACTACTACCACGGCGACACTGAGCTTAAGGCGACTATCGACCTCATCAACAGTGGGCTGTTTTCCCATGGTGACACCGGACTGTTTCGCCCACTGACCGACCATCTCTTGTATAATGACGAATACCTTCTGATGGCGGATTACCGGTCTTATGTGGACTGCCAAAAAGAGGTTGACCACGCCTATCGAGACCCCTCGCACTGGACCCGCATGTCAATCCTAAATGTCGCTCGCATGGGCAAGTTTTCGTCCGATAGGTCGATTCGGGACTATGCCTCGCTCATCTGGAACTTGAAGCCCTTAAGCGAGGCCTAAGGTGATTTCTGAGAAAGAACATCCAATCAAGAATAGGCAAACAGACAGTCCACGAAAGGCACGAAAAACACGAACAAAAGCATGTCTTGTTCGTGCCTTTCGTGTATTTAGTGGAAAATGCTTTTGGTAGATTCATTTTTGCAAATCACCTAAGTCAACCAGTCGCGGAATTGTCCGTCAAACAATTTAACACTATTCAACGAGTAATATAATGGCAGTCACATCCGAATCAGTCAAAACCAACAGTCTCGTCCTGTCACGGAAAAAAACCCAGGGCATGATCACCGATGAGTTCCTGTATTTTTTTCTTCGCCTACGCAAAGGCGAAGTGCGCCGCGTTGTACAGCGGGTAAAATCGCTCTACCCAGACGACACTCCCGAGCAATTGGCCCAACATCTCATCAACACTCAAAGCGTCCTATCCTTCGTGGGCGGGGCTATCCTGCATCTGCCGCAACTGATTCCGGTGGCGGGAAATGTTTGGAAGCTGGCGGGGTTTGCCGGTGGCGCGTCGATTATGACACGGATGCATTTGTATCTGATCTTGGAGATTGCACTCCTGTTTGACCATGACATTGAAGACAAGGCACGGATACCTGAATTGATCGGCGTGATAGCGGCTTCCGGTGTCTCGGCAGCCTCGCCTTATCTAGTCAGCAGACTGCAATGGAACCCCTTGGCGGCAATCCCGATTTCCGGCGTGACAGCAAGCTTAGTCACCCAAATCGTTGGTGCGGAGGCCATAAGGCTTTATAAAAAGAAGAAGGTCAGTCCAAAATTGGTCGCTAAAGCTAAAACGGTCGGCATTTCTCAATAGCCGCAAACCGAATGTACAGCGTTTTCATCTTTAAAATACCCCTATAAATGATATTCAGTTAACGCTTCAAGTTAACTGAATGCCTTGCCTTTCATGCAAGTTATCAAGTAACTTTTTGATGTTGAAAACGCTGTATCTGTGCATTCAGTAGGACTAGCTATTCCTCCCCGAGCCTTAGAACTTGCGCGGACTCGACAAGAACAGCCGTAAGCCTTCGTATTTCATACGCATTAAGACCTTCGATTGCATCGCGCAGTTCGGCAATTCGCTCCATGATTGCTAGAGCCTCGGAATCTTTAATTTGGGAGTAATACGCGTCCAGCGAAAGTTCGATTTCGCCGGCAAGCACTTCGGCATGGTTGCGTGCGTCCGCAAGCGCCCGCAGTCCGTGTGCCGCACCGGCATACTCCTCGGCACTCTTTACCATACGTTCGATCTCATTTTCCGCAAGGCCCGATCCGCCTTCGATCCTGATTTGCCGCTCGTTGCCAGTGACTATGTCTTCAGCCGTTACGTGAATGATTCCGTTTGCATCAATATCAAATGTGACATCAATCTCAATCAGCCCGCGTCGCGCCGGCGGGATTCCAACGAGGCGGAATATGCCTAGCGTTTTATTGAAGGTAGCCATCTCCGATTCGCCTTGGAGGACGTGGATCTCCACCGAGTCTTGATTGTCCTCGGCAGTCGTGAATGTCTGTGTCTTCCGTGTCGGGATGCTGGTATTTCGCTCAATCAGCCTTGTGAAAACGCCACCTTTGGTCTCTATCCCTAGCGAAAGGGAAGTGACATCAAGTAACAAGATATCTTTGAATTCACCGAGGAGGATGCCAGCTTGAATCGCGGCACCCATGGCGACTACCTCGTCCGGATCGATATCCCGGTGTGGCTCCTTGCCGATTAACTCCTTGACTTTGTCCTGAACTAATGGCATTCGGGTCATGCCCCCAACCAGTACGACATGGTCGATATCGCTAGCATCAATGCCTGCATCGGCGAGTGCCTGCCTGATAGGCTCTACAGTGCGGGCTATCAACGGGGCGCTTATCTCGTTCAATTTCCCGCGCGTGAGTTCAAGGCTTAGGTGCTTCGGGCCTGCTGGCGTGGCTGCAATGAACGGCAGGTCAACCCGCACCGAAAATACCGTGGAAAGTTCAATCTTGGCCTGTTCGGCAGCCGAGTAAACGCGCAACAGGGCAGTTGGGTCGGCTGACAAATCAATCCCCTGATCACGCTTGAATTCACCGAGTAGCCAATCGACGATGGACTTGTCAAAATTGTCTCCGCCTAGGTGGTTGTCACCATTGGTGGCCTTGACCTCAAACAGCCCCGAGCCTAGGCCAAGGATGGAAACATCGAACGTGCCGCCGCCGAGATCAAAAACCAGTATCGTCTGGTCATCTGTCATGTCCAGACCGTAGGCAAGAGAAGCGGCGGTCGGCTCGTTGATGACGCGCAACACATTGAACCCGGCAATTCTGCCGGCATCCTTGGTCGCCTTGCGCTGGGCATCGTTGAAGTAAGCGGGGACAGTAATGACAGCTTCGGTCACAGACTCGCCAAGGTATGCCTCGGCATCGGCCTTTAGCTTCTGAAGAATCATCGCGCTTAATTCCTCGGGGGCATATTTGGTTCCCTCAACCGAGATCTTGACATCGCCGCCATCGCCTTTTTCGACAGTGTAGGCAACGATTGCCATTTCCTCGGAAACCTCGTCCCACTGGCGCCCCATGAATCGCTTGATCGAAGAAATGGTGCGTTGCGGATTACTGAGTTGTTGCTGCTTGGCTGGTGCGCCGACGAACCTTTGCCCCTCTTGAGTAAAGGCAACCACGGACGGTGTTGTGTGTCCGCCTTGGGCGTTCGGGATGATGATGGGGCCGCCGCAGACAAACACCGCCATGCAGCTATTCGTGGTGCCAAGGTCTATGCCGATAGTCTTACTCATGTAGGTTTTTCGCTCCCTTTCACGCGTGCCAACACTACCCCCTTGTCATCGACGATAAAAGCCTGCTCGACCGCCTCCTTGGCAAAAGAGAACTCGCTGGGGGTTCCCTCTTCGCTAAACCCCGGAAGGCTTTGACAATACGCCTTGACAATCCCGTAGGCCGCCACCAAGTCCTTGGTGCGTTGCACCGCTTGCGGATCATCAGGGTTCCTATCGGGATGATGAGCAAGAATCAATTGTCGATAGGCAGATTTGATACTTCCCCAAGAGGCTTTCTCCGGCAACTGCAATAGTTTGCGAGATTTGTCCACCATGGCAAAGTTTCCCTGATTCAACTCAATGTTGACAAAACTGTAACCTGGCAAAGGCCCTATGTAACTAAACGTCAAAATGTCTTCAAACTCTGTTGCTACGGAGTCCACTGCCTCATCAAACAACGGCTCTTGCCCTTTGTCAACCAGATAACTTCGGTTAAAAATCATCGCCTCGGTTTTTAAAGGTGCATCAGAGTAGTCTTTAGATAGCGGAGAGAGCGTTCCATGGATGGCTTCCACCAGTTTTCTTTTTTTAACCTCGGCTGCTTCGAACAGCAGCCTCCCGGCCTGTACCGGGTCCGCAGCAG
>QJPH01000146.1 GCA_003242955.1 Candidatus Methylumidiphilus alinenensis | reverse complement strand
ACATCTTGGTTCAGTGTGTCACTATAGAATTTTGGATTGCCCAAGTTGGACAACACGCCGTTCAAATTTAACTGCGGCGAAGTCAGGTTGATGACACCGGATATTCCTCCGGGTGCTGCCGCTTGGATGACATTCCAGCCGAATTCTGTGGAATGGATATCCCAGTTTACGGGTTCGTTGCCACCAAAGATCAACATGCTGGCACTAGGCAACAAGGTTTGCACATTGAGGAAGACATTGCCTCCATTGGCCCCCGATGCTGCCGTGTTGGCCTGGATCAACCCCGTTTCCATCATCAAACGGTTGGCCGTCACGCTGATGTCGCCGCCGTTGCCGTTCTGACCTAGCACCGAGGTTCTGATGCCGGAATTGGTCAGCGTCAGACTATCCCCGCCTTGGACCACAATGCTGCCCCCATTGCCGTTTTGGGCTTCGGTGCTAATGAAAGAATTGCCTAGGCTGAGTGAATGGGTGAAATGGATTTGAATAGGGCTTGCGTCCACATTTTGGGTGGATTGCGAGGTGATAATGCTGTCACGCAGAGTGATATCGGGAGCCGAAACGTATAGCAAACCGGGTGTGACCGCTTTCGGATCAAGCGCAAAGCCTAAATTCTGAATGCTGATATTACTATTGTCCATGGTGATGGAACCTGATGCATTCACCGTGACATCTCCGGTCTGGCCACCTGAGTTAGCATCGGCTTCGGCGGCGATGCTGGCGTTGTTGATGATAGACAGGGTTGCAGAAGATACACTCACATTTCCAGCTTCGCCTAGGCCGCTAGTTTTGGCTGCTATGGCGGAATTGTCTAGGCTGATAGCCGGGGCGCTGACTTTCGCACTGCCTGCGTTGCCAGACCCGGACGTGGAGGAGTTGATGGACGAGCCGTTAGCTTCGGACAGGGTCTGGGCTGCATCCACCGTCACCGTTCCGGCATTCACATTGCCGCTGGTGCTGGCAGAGATGAATCCATTGTCCAAAGCGGTCACAGGGGCGGTAACTATCAATTGACCGGGAATGACCGAGGCAGGGTTGGCGGCAGTGCCTTGGTTTTCGATGCTGATGTTCCCGCCGCTGACGATATTGATGGAACCCGAGGCGTTGACCACGACATCCCCGGTCTGACCGCCTGAGTTAGCATCGGCTTTGGCGGCGATGCTGGCGTTGTTGATGAGGGCAAGTGTCGTAGATGACACGTTCACACTACCCGCCGCGCCAAGTCCTTCGGTTTCGGCGGTGATGGCAGAGTTGTCTAGTCTGATAGACGGGGCATCAACTTTCACGCTGCCTGCGTTGCCAAGCCCGGAAGTGGAGGAGTTGATGGACGAGCCGTTCGCTTCGGACAGGGTCTGGGCTGCGTTCACAGTCACCACCCCGGCATTCACATTGCCGCTGGTGGCCGCGCTGACGAAACCGTTGTCCAAGGTAAGCCATGGAGTTTGCAAGGTCAGGGTGCCGGGTATGATCCCTGTTGGGTTCTGGGTGGAACCGTCGTTTTGGATGCTGATGTTTCCTCCATTGGCGATGTTGAGGGAACTCGATGCATTTATCGTGACATCCCCGGTTTGCCCACCTGATCCAAGATTGGCTTTGGCAGTAATGCTGGCGTTGTTACCGATGGAGAGGGTCGCCGATGACACGCTCACACTCCCCGCCGCGCCAAGTCCGCTGGTCTCGGCTGTGATGGCGGAGTTGTCCAAATTGATAGCCGGGGCATCGACGTTCACGCTGCCCGCTCTGCCGGAGCCTTGGGTGGATGAACTGATGGACGCGTTGACGCTCATGAACAATGGGTTGAGCGTCTTCACCGACACGTCGCCAGCCGGTACGTTGCCGCTGGTGGCTGCGGTGATGATGCCTCCGTCCATTGTCAAATAAGGCACATTGATGCTCAGGCTAGCTGGCGTTACTTGAGACGGGTCGTCGGCGAAACCGTCGTTCTGCACACTGATCTTGCCGCCGCTGGACAGAGTGGCGACATTGGTCGTAACCCGAACTTGCCCGGTTTGACCGCTTGAACCCTTTGCAGCCTGTGCTGAGATGTCCGCGCCTGATGCAAGAAAGAATGTCGGCGCGGCTACGGCAACGTCGCCGGCCCTGCCTACCCCAAAAGTGGATGCGTTGATGGATGCGCCGTTGGTTGCCGTTAAAAACCGACCTGCCGTCACCGCCACCGAGCCTCCCCTGACATTGCCAGTGGTTTCGGCGGTAATCGAACCATGGTCTAAGGCGATGGTCGGGGCGGAGACCGTCAACTGACCGGGAATGACCGTCGCGGGGTTCTGGGCGGAACCGTCGTTTTGGATGCTGATGTTAGCCCCGTTGGCGATGTTAAGGGAATCTGCTGCATTTACCGTGACATCCCCGGTTTGCCCGCCTGATCCTAGATTGGCTTTGGCGGCAATGCTGGCGTTGTGGCCCATAGTCAGGGCCGATGACGATACGCCAACGCTCCCTGCCCCGCCTAGGCCGCTGGTTTCGGCGGTGATGGTGGAATTGTCCAAGCTGATTGACGGGGCATTTACGGTCACGCTGCCCGCGTCGCCGATCCCAGAAGTGGAAGAGTTTATGGACGAGCCGTTCGCTTCAAACAGTGTCTGGGATGCGCTGACCGCCACCGAACCAGCTCCCACGTTTCCGCTGGTAGCCGCGCTGATAAGCCCATTGTCCAAACTGATTGCCGGGGCGGAAACCGTCAACTGGCCAGGAATAACTGTTGTAGAATTCTGGGAGAAACCATTGTTTTGGATACTGATTTGCCCCCCGTAGGCGAGGTTGAGTGAATCCGTGGCATTGACTGTGACATTGCCGGTTTGGCCGCCCGATCCGACATCGGCTCTGGCGGCGATGCTAGAGTTGTCAATATCGATTTGCCGAGCGACGACTTTCACGCTACCGGCTCCACCAGAACCGTTAGTGTTGGTGCTAATTCTGCCAGCGTTTGAGAGCGAGACAAGTGTATTGGCTTCGACTTCAACTGACCCGGCTTGGCCTGTGCTTCCCGCAGAGGCATCAGAAAAAATGCCTGTCCCATATTGGCTGCCTTTCCCATCAATTTCAATGCTGCCCGCCTTGACGTTGACATCTCCGGCAGAACCAGAACTAACAGTTGAACTGGAAATAAATCCAGCATTCAATATTTTTAAGTCGCCTAGGGTTTCGACAGACACCATCCCCGCCTTGCCGGTACTGCCTAGTTCCGCTGCGGCAAATATGCCTGTTCGTATAAAATCTGGCGGCTGGAATGATTGTACTCCAAAACCATCAATGGCTAGGCTGTTGGCTTTTACGCTCACATTGCCAGCATCTCCCTGGCTACTGGATGAACTAGAAATGAAGCCGCCATTTAACAAGTTAATCAAGCCTGTCGATTCGACGTGAACCGATCCGGCATTGCCTGTCGCTCCGCTATTGCTTTCAGATGAAATGCCCGCGTATTGAATGTCTCTTCCGTCAATTGTAATATCCCCGGCTTTGACGTTGACATCACCTGCTGAGCCAGGGCCAAAAGTTGAGCTTGAAATTTCGCCGTCATTGAATATTTTCAGAGAGTCGGCGATTTCAACAGAAACTTTTCCTGCTTTGCCAGTACTACCATCATCCGCCAAGGCAAAGACACCCGTAGGTATTTCAACCCCAAACCCATCAATGACCAGACTTTTGGCCTTTACGCTGACATCGCCGGCATTTCCCGGACTAAAAAAGGATGTACTTGAAATTACTGCACCGTTTAATAGATTTATTGCACTTGAAGATTCGACATGGATTAAACCTGCGTTCCCCGTACCTTTAAGGCTGTCTGAGACAATGCCAGCCGTGCCATTGGCAGGGTCTAAAAAGCAGTCAGAACAAATGCCGGGGGGAAATTGGCTGGCCTTTCCATTAATATCAATATTACCCGCCTTGACGCTGACATCCCCGGCTGAGCCAGAACCAAAAGTTGAGCTTGAAATAAATCCAGCGTTCGATATTTTCAAGTCACCTATGGTTTCGACTGATATCGTCCCGGCTTTGCCGATGCTGTCAGGATACGCTGTAGCCAATATGCCGGTAAATGTATTATCCAGAAAGGATTTTTCACCGTATCCATTGATAATTAGACTATCCGATTTTACATTCACATTTCCACCATCCCCGGAGCCATAAGTGGAACTGGAAATTTGAGCGCCATTGGATAGGCTTATCGTGCCTGTAGATTCGACCTTGACCACCCCGGCATTCCCTGTTGCTCCGCTATTGCTGTCAGATAAAATAGCTGCATAATGACTGACCTGGCCATCCATGATGATATTGCCCGCCTTGACGTTGACATCTCCGGCTGAACCAGATCCTGACGTTGAACTTGAAATTTCGCCGCCATTGAATACTTTCAGGTCTCCAATAGTTTTAACTGATACTAATCCACCATTGCCAGTACCACCATAGTAAACTCCAGCAAAAATACTAGCCCCATCAATGACTATACTATTAGCCTTTATACTTATATTACCAGCATCACTCGAATCGTATGTTGAACTTAAAATTTGAGATCCATTAGAGATATTAAAGCTATTATTTGTAGAAAGTGATATGTTTCCTGCTTTTCCAATTGAACGAGTTTCTGAAGCAATATAACTTGCGTCACTTATATTTAGTGTATCATATGCCGTAATCGATATATTACCTGCATTTCCAGATGAAATTGAGGTTTCTGCTACACTCTCAAAATAGATACTACTTAAATTTATCTTGTTACCACTCAAATAAATTGATCCACCATTCCCTGTATCAAGGCTATTTGTCAAAATAAAAATATTATTAATTAAGTTTAATTCATTATTAGCCTTGATATTTACATCACCTGAATTTCCTTTTCCAACAGTAATATCAAGAATTTCACCGCCACTGAATGTCAGTGTATCATCGGCATTCAGCGTAATATTTCCAGCATTACCTGTGGAATCTAAAACTAGCGAATCTGAAATATATGAGTTATTAAAATTTATTGATTTACCTGTTAGTTTTATTGATCCTGAGTTACCTGAACTATAAGCTAAAGTACTAATGTCACTCTCATTATTGACGGATAAATATTCGCCTGCATTGATTTCTGTATCCCCTGCATTACCTGTGGATTTTTCTTGTGCAATATTACTAACAAATGAATTATCAAGTTTTATTGACTTGCCCGTCAATTGTATTGATCCAGCATTACCAGAACTATAGGTAGCACTGTCGATATTGGTACTATTGCTTATCGACAAACTATCATTGGCTGAGACAGTTATATCCCCACCATTACCTGTCGATCCTGCTTGTGCTGCACTGTTTATAGAGATGTTATCTAAGGTTATCTGCTTGCCTTTTAACTGAATTGATCCTGCATTTTCAGTGCTGTAGGTATCGGAACTGATATGACTACCGTTGTTCACTGTTAACAAGTTGTTGGCCATGATATCTATGCCTTGCGTGATATTCCCATCCGTTATGCCTTTATTGCTGGCTAGAAAGTCACTTCCAGAGATAGTTACATCGCCACCTTGCACAATCAACTTTCCTGCCCCGTCCCCACTGACATCAATGCTGCTGGACTCTATATCTATTGTCCCAAAAGCCGATTCAGAAGGTATATTTGGTAATACATTGGTTTCTCCTGAACCAACAGCCACCAAACGAATTTCCCCACCTGGTGCTTCAAGTTTAGCTTGGTTTTCCATATTGATGTTGCCAGCAACAATTTCTATGGTCTGACTTGGTTTGGCACTTAGTTGTGCTCCATTCACGTCAATCAAGCCGTTATTAGCGGTGGATGTTCCCAAAAATCCAAATGAGGAAGGCGATGATGAACTCAAATTGCTGGCATTGGGGTTCACCGCGCTGTAGCTAGAACCATCCCTGAAATTCAGTTGGTCCGCTGTGCTGACATGAAATGCACCCGCTACGTCCAGTTGGGCATTGGCACCAAAAACCACACCGGACGGGTTGATCAGGTAAAAATCCGCGTGTCCGCCGGGGGTGGAACGCAGCATTCCATCCAGATTGGATACGCCGCCACCGGTCACCCTGGAAATCACATTATTAAGGGAATTAGTGACATTCTCCTTAAACGTGACGGTTTGACCGGTCTCAATATTGAAGGTGGAAAAACTGTGGAATAAATTATTGCCCACCGTGGTCCCAAGACCTTGCTGGATAGTGACATTGGAGGACACTCCGGGGGCGTTTAAGACTTGCACCGGACCCACCGTGCCATCGGTGGCGATGCCGTCGAAGGCCCGAACAGATTGCATAGAGGCAAAGCCGATTGCCAAAGAACAAGCTAGGATATTCCACCTAAATCCTAATTTTTTGTGCATGTTGGTTTCCTCACAACCAATTACCCACCAAAACAAAAGCCGCCCAATAGTAAGGATGTGCAAATGACGGGTCTTTCAACAAGGCTTGTTGGGCTTGCCGCAGTGCTTGTGCCTTGCTGGTTCCGGGTTTGGCAAGCGCTTGGTAAAACTCTACCATAAGCTTGGATGCGGCATCGTCGTTGACCCTCCATAGGCTTCCCAATGCGCTGCCAGCCTTGGCCTTGATGGCAATGCCGCTGAAACCCAAAGGGGCGCGGTCATCGCCTTCGGCAGTTTCACAGGCGCTGAGGGTGAGCAAATCCAACGGTGATTGAGTCGGCTTGCCGGACTTCAGCAATTTTTCCAAATCATCCATGTTGATGACATTGTCAAACGCCATGATGAAACTGGTTTTCGCCGTGCTGCCGAACACGCCATGGGAGGCGATATGGACCCTGGCGTAGGGTTCTTTAGCCAAGGTTTCCGTGAAGCGGGCAACGGTGAAGTCTTCGTTCATCAGCAGGGTATTGGGCATCTGCTGGCTCAGTTTGTCCATTTCATCAGCCACGCCGGGTAAGCTGTATTGTCTTTTCAATCGCTGGAGTTTGTTTGGGTTTTCTAGCAGTGCTTTCAAGTTTGCTAGCCGGTTTGCAGACAGGTTTTCACCCCCTTCAATTGGGTTCGGCAAGCTCCGGCCATAGGCTATTTTGCCCTCATCCCCGCCGAGTTGATTTTCCTCATCCATCGCCAACAAAATCGCGGGGGGCAGATGCTCGATCACCGAACCCGGTTCGCTGATGCCCACCAATAAGGATTTGGAGTCAGCGTCAGGTTTGGTCAAAGGTTCCAGCAAACTCAAGCCCGGTGATGTGGCGATGTTATATCGCTCGATAAGATAATACTGGCCGTTGTGCAGTGCCGCGAAGGGAACCAAGCGCAACACCCCATCGGGTACGATGACCAAAGTATCCACCTGTCTTTGGCGCAACCAAGTTTCCAAAGGTGCGATCAGCCATTGATGCAAAGGTTCGGCTAGGGTTTTGGCGGTATCTTTGTTGTTGCGCAGGGCTTTCGCCAGTTTGGTGACCGATGTTTGCAGCGTGTAGGAATCGACTGTCTGAGTGAATTGCTCAAATTCCTCGCCGTTACTGACCAGCAACTCCAAACGGTCAGGCAGAATCACGGGATAAATGACGGCTGTATGCGATGCCAGACTTTCCAACCGTCTATTGACATTGTGCAATGCACAGCGCCCGCCAAGAAAGTCTTCCAGTTCGGATTGCTTGATTAGCTCCACTGTATCGCGGGCCAATCGCAAGGATTGGGTTTTGTCGCTGCCCGATTGCCCTTTGGCTTGTTCCAGTAGAAGATCGGCTAAACCTAGATAAACCGGCTCCAAGGTTTCCCGAAACGAAGAACGGCCGTTCTGGTATTGGATCGGGATGTCCTGTCGTATTGCCTCGATGCTTTCGACGGACTTCCGATAGGCCGCCAAAGCTTCCGCTTTGTGATTCAAGGTCCGCTGCAAGCGAGCTTGCCGCCAATGCAGTTCCAGCAACAGGTCATGGGCATCCAAAGCTTGTGCGGATTGGATGGCTTGGTCGTTAAGGCGTAAAGCTTCATCGGTGCGTCGCTGAATCTCATATAGGCCTGCCAGCCCCATCAAAGCTTCTGTTAGTAGGCGCGGGCTTTTGGCAGCATCAAGGCTGGCCTGTTGGTAACTCTCGTAAGCGAGTTTAAGCCCGTCTGAACCCAACGCGCCAGACTGGCTGGCAAGATTGATGAGCAACACCGCCCGTTCTTCTGGTTTGGCTAGGGTGACAACTTTATCGTGAATGCTGTTGAGTTCGATTAGGCTGGTGTCCTTTGCCCCCAGTTTGCTGTGCAGCTTATTCTGGCCCAAGCGGATGCCAACCTGCAAGCCTGAGTCTTGTTGGGCCAACTTCAGGGCTTGCCCATAGAGGTTACTCGCTTCATCACTTTGTCCGTGTTCGGCTTGCAAATTAGCCAAGGCGGCTAACCAACGCGCCCGGTCCAAGCCGGAGTCTTGGTCCAACGCCAAGGCTTGCCGCAATGCCGCCTCGGCCTCGCTAAACTTGTGCATTCGGTAGTAGGTTTGACCGAGCAAACCGGCAGTCTGCGCCCTCTGCTGGTCGGTGCCTGCGTAGTGCTGGGCTGTGACTAAAGTGTCCAAAGCCAATGAATACTGGTCTTGATGCAGATACTGCTTTCCTTGTTGAAGCAACTGGCTAAAGTCAGCCTCCGCACTGAAACCAAGCGTGGAAACCAAGAGTAAAACTAGCCAGAAATGATGCCTACGGATAAGATGCATATTCTTCAATCCTTGTTGTTACTCCAATCTCTCTTCGGGAGACTGGTCGGTGTGATAGCGACAAAATGAGATTTCCTTCCTTCAAAATACATCCAAACGAACCTGAAAGTGAATGCCATCGTCTTGTAGATTGCCGGTTTGGTTCGGCTTGGGTTTGTTGATGGCGTAACCGTAAAAGAATTCGGTATTTAATGGTTTAAACTGCCAAATAAAACCCAAGCCGACTGAAAACAGGGCGCTAATGTCTTGACCATTGGTGAACACACTCGGGTAATCCCATGCCTCGCCATAATCCAAAAAAGGAATCAAGATTAGGCTGTTATCGCTTTTTGCTGCCATGCCGGTCCACAAAGGATAACGGTATTCCAACGAAACGTTATAGCCTTCATCGCGCACCCGATAGTTTTCCCGATAACCCCGCACCGTGCCGACACCGCCGATGGCGATCTTTTCCAATGGCAGTAAGGCGGCATTGCTCAACTGGACATTGCCACGCAACAGCAGTTGAGAACCGTCGTTGCTGACCCGGTAAGCATATTGTGCCTGCCCAAGCCAGGCAAAATATTCGCTGCTGGGGTAGCCGCTTTTGGTATAGGGGGTCGAGCCTAGGGCGTGAATCCCCACGTTGAAGGTGGACCGGAAAGCCAAGGCGTGGGTGTCCCAGCGTTGGGTGAAGTCTTGAAATACCCTAATTACGGTGGCCTGGTTGTGTCCCGTGGGTTCGCCTATGACAAACGAATAGGGCTTGCCTAACAAGCTGGTTTCATTTTCGCGCACGGCCAACATCACACCCAGCGACAAGCGTTGGCGCAAGGTATTAATCAACGGATGGGAAATGCCGCCCTCCAGGTTGTGGACTTGGCTTTTGATATCCAGCTTGCTCGTCGGTGCTTCCACAACGGCGGAGTCGCCTTCGTCGAAATGGAAAAAAGCCAGGGTGCCCCAATCGGTCAGCGGTAGGGTAAAACCGCCGGCATAACGGTCTGAACCCGAACTGTGGTAATACATGAAATCCAAGGTATCGCCCAGCCCGGTGAGGTTGCTGACCGAGGCATTCAAGCCAACCGCTTCCGCACCGATGGAAGGTGGGCGGTAGTTATTGCCAAACAGGCTTAAATGGTAGGCGCGGGCGCGGGTCACCTCAACGTCGAGAATGCCATGGCCGGGCGACGCACCCGGCACGATCTGCCCATTCATCCGGCTAATCAGAGGATCGGATAACAGTAGTTGGAAACGGTCTTGCAGTTCTTGCAGATTAAGCGGCTGGTCTTGGTCGCCTTGCAAACGGTTTTCGATATAGCCTTTACGCAGACGTTCTTCGCCCTTAACCCGGACTTCATACTTCCCTTCGATGATTGTTATGTGCAATACGCCATCTTGCAAACCCCCCTTCGGGATAACCGCTCCAGAATTGATATAGCCATGCTCTATGTAATAGCGTGTCAGGGCTTGGCGCAACTCTTCCAATTCGGCTAATGTCGCCTCCCGACCTTCAAAAGTATGGGCAATGGCACTGAGTTCCTCGGTTCGGAATACCGTGTTTCCGGTGATTTCAATCTGTTTGACAAATAATCTGCGGCTAGGCAGGCTGGGAAGTTTTGGCGTGACTGGCAACTCAGGAAGCATGAAGCCTTTGGGCTTTTCCGTAGGCGCGTAGGGGGGCAAATAAGGGGGATACGCACTAGGCCTGTCCATGGATTCAGCCCCACCGACAGCTAAGCAGAGAAGGGAATGCATGAAAAGCATAAGCACTGCGCAAAACCTAGTCAGATACCTGACCATAAAGATTTACTTTTGGTTATATGGTAATGGTTATAGTGGTTGTTTTTTCACAATGTAATATCAGCCAAACTCACAAAATATAATGCACCCTATTTTTTTAATTGGCGATATATACCAAACCAACTTGGTTCAGTAGGTCTTTTAGCCATTCCCGATGTGGATATGCGTTGGAACTGCTCTCAATGAGAGTGGCAACGGCATCATACCAATAGCCAGACTTGGCCTGCAGCAAGGTCAAGTCATCCTCCTTTAGTTTTTCCCATCGCTCATTTTCCTCTCGCGACACCGCATTGAAGATTATGCCAGCTCGTGTCACTTGGTCTGGCTTGTCATCATCCTGGTCGAAGGTTAGGGAAATCGACCACACATATTCAACCCCAGGTTCAAGCCGATACGCCTTAAGCTGGAAGCTTTGGATGCCAGGTCTATTGGGCATGGGGATGGAGGTTTCATAAAGGTGACCTGCTGAGGATGCCCTGGCGAGTGAAAAGGCCAATTTGCCTTGCGCGGGAAGTGCAGAGATAAACCAGAACAGCAGGGGTTGATCTTGGTTGCTCCAAGCGGATTGCTTAGGCGCGAGGACAGACAAATCAATCGCTCCACCCCGTGTACCCCCGCCTACACGTCGATCAGGCGCACCTCGCAGTGGCGGTTGGTATACGACGGGGCGGGCAGGGGCAGATGTTGGCGATGCCGCATTTTCCGCCATGGTTGTGCCGACAGGCCAAAACAAGGCAAAACTGGACATCAAGAGAGTCGTCATGGCTTTGCGGAACATGATGGCATTCACCTCGATAAAACAACGGTGTATATGAGTGCTCACTGATCGTCTAACGCAATCAACTGCACAAGTTATGAGTGCAAAGAAGCAAGACAGTCGCGCCTAATCATACACTAATTGACTGTTTATGTACCATTTTCTGCCACAAATCTAAAAAAATAAACACTTTTAGGCATGCCTGAAGAAAATGTTCAAAGCTGTGAACTAGGTCATAGTGCTGCATGGGAATAAGCATTTAACCTTATAGCCACACTGGATGCTGTTATCGAATTTGGATTTTTTCCATTTCCCTCTCCTTGTTATTTGCTTGGAAGGCACAAGCCTGACTGTCCCGTGTTATCGGCTTCATATGGTCAAATTTAGAAGATATTTCTTTAAGGTGTGACATAAGTCACTGCTATTGGTTATTTTCTGTGATTGAATATAACCATGCCGATGTTTCTGCTTCAGGGTGTTTGGCTTGTATTACTGCTATTATTTTAGGTTTATTTTAGCCAATTGTTTGGTTGAATTATGACTTTTATAAGTTCTATTTGATGATTATTATGAGGTGGCTGCAATGTTTAGAAAAATTTTTTGCATCTTAGTTTTTACATCATTTTTATTTTCACAAGGTTGCACGGGTTGGAAAGATGTCGGTTCATTTTATCGTACTGAGCAGACTAGGCTTACCATAGAGAGTACGCCATCTGGTAAGCTATATGTCAATAACAAGTTCATTGGGGATACTCCTTTGTCTACCCCACTTGAGTATGAACAGAAAGTAAATAAGTCAACAAGGGATGTAAATTATTGGGTCACTCAACCAGGCTGGTCATTATTCCTATCACTTATTTCTTTAGGTGTCTATATTCCGTTTAGTCTTATTCCCGTTGATACCCAGACATCTCTGTCGCCTACAGGATTATATAATAACAACCAATTTAATCTTAGAGTAGATTCCGATAACCATAAATCTTGGGAAAAACAGTTTCTTTGCAATGGGCAACCAAGCATTGAATTTTCTCCTCAATTGGAGCCAGCAAACTAGATCGAAGAATATTTTAACAGTACGGAGGATATGCAATGTCAATTTTAAATCGGCTTTTATCATTTTTGGCGGTGGCTTGTCTTGCCACCTTATTAAATGGCTGTGGGTCGGTTCAACATAAAATCGAACTAGGTCAAGGTTATGCACCAAAATCAGGTACTACAGTTCAAGTAGGTACTGTCACGAATCAATCTGGACAAAAGTTTGAAGTCGATGCAGAAAAAATGCTTTCAGAAGCATTGGTGGATAAGTTGTCGAAAGAACATTTACTTGCATCTGGTGGTAGCGGTCCACAGTTGCTTATTAACAGTAAAATTGTTGAATATGAACCGGGTAACGCCTTCAAGCGTTGGCTATTGCCGGGTTGGGGTTCAACCATATTATCTGTTCAAAGCGACCTGAAAGAGAGTGGTAATTTAGTAGGTTCGATTGATGCGAGACGAACTGTTTCGATAGGGGGTGGTTATTCCATCGGTGCATGGAGGACGATTTTTGGAGACCTTGCTACAGATATTGTTGATGATCTTAAATCTAAGATTGGGAACAAATAACTGCCTATACTAAGATAATTAGCGGAGATGGTTACCGCTCCAGTTTCAGTCTGTGCATAGTTCGTATATCAATAAGTTACTCAATGTACGGCACTATCTCTGGTAATTGTAACCATCGAAGTTTCCAAACGCTTTGGACAGTCTTGCTCTATTTCTAGACCATCATAGATTTTGGCAAGCATTCAAGTTGGTCATTTAACTATTTCACCAGGAGCTTCTCATGAACACCAATAGATCAAAAATCGCAAAGTTCGCTTTTGTTGCAGTTTTGGCAACGCTTACGACGTTTATACCACACGTTGCTTGGTCGGGGGGCGAGTCCTGTAATGCTCTTCTGAAACTGGGGCTTTACAATGTCACCCAAAGCAGTAGTTCAATTGACGCGCAATCGTTAATTACGTCAACTTTCTGTTCATATGACTACAGCCAAATATCAGAAACATCATCACAAGCTGCTACAATAAAAGCTGCTTATGGGCTTTTCTCCGGCGGAGCATCTGGTTCGGTTAGTAGACAGGACATTATTACCAAGCAAAGTTCGGTGTGTACCTCTGGTTATGACAGCAGCAAATATATTTCAAATACGGCTGCTTATTCAAAGACGGTTTATCAAGGGTCTTTGGATGCCTGGAATCAATGCCAAGCCATTGCTTCACAAAACCTGAATTTAAATGTTCAACCTTCAAGTACGATGCAAGGGGTCAGCGTTTCAATTTCAGTGCCTTCAGGGTATGACGCTTGGTTTTACGGTGTTGCGCAATACGGTGCAGGGCGTTCAGATTGTAGCGTATACGGTAGTAATGGCTTGATGAATGTGACTCCGACATCACCTGTCAAAGTCAACGCAGCAAGCTTGCTGACTGTTAGCTGCGCACGGCAAATGGATAAGGTTGGCAATGATTTTTTTGCTGATGCACAAGATTTGGTATTCATCACCAGCAAATCAAATTTGACTTTGCCATTGCCTGCTATGGGAAGTTTGTCGCGCATTACGGTGGATCAAATCAATGGACAGACGGATGGTAAAATCAAAGCCCAAATAACGCCTATCGCTACAAATTTGAGCAGTTTAACAACCAGCTTCAATAACTTGAGCACTAATTTTGGAGGTCGTTTAACGACTTTAGAATCTTATCCACACCTAATGGGGGTTTTCCAAAGAGATGACTACTTACGCCCACAATATAGTGTGAACAATCCATTGACAGGGAGCTTATCCTGTCCGCCAGGTGCCAACATAGTGTTTTCGACAAGAATATGGCATCCTGAAAGCAGGAACGGCAGTGTGCAGTTTATTTGTGCTAAGAAGTAGTTTTTAATCAAGTAGTAACGAAGTACGGCGGGATTAAAAATCCCGCCGTTCTTGTTTGTGAATTTCGCAATAATTACAATATTTTTCGTTATATCCAACCATTTCACACCATCCAATCTGTTTGCTACCTCCGCCCATCAGTCACTTGGAAGGGTGATTTCCTCAACAGTGGCAAGACTATCAGTGTTATTTCCGAAGTCGGCATGTATAGAATTTATTTCTCCAAGTGTGACAAAAGTCACTTCTATTAGTTATTGGTAGTGATTTAATACAGCCATGAAGGTTGTTGTGTTTGAGAGTGTTAGAAAGGTTTCCCTTCCATACATTCAAGAATACGCACTTTGCGGTACGGGGTTACTATGTATTTCATAGCTTTTCTTATCCAGTGCCGATTTGAATTTATCTATCTCATTAAAGTGGAGAGGTGTGCCATGAATGCGAATAATTCGTTTCGTCTTGCTTTCTTGTTTGCCAGTGTCATTCTTGCCTTGGGCATCACGCCGGGCTGGGGAGGCCCGCCGTCAAACCCCACGCCTAGCGATGCCAATGGCAATACGGCCGGGGGCAGCAACGTGCTGTTGAACAATAGCGGTTCAGAAAATACTGGATTCGGTAGCAACTCTCTTTACTCGAATACCACTGGCATCAAAAACACCGCCATCGGCGGCGGTGCGCTTAAAGTGAACACCACCGGCAGCGAAAACACCGCCATCGGCCACTGGGCGCTTGTTTGGAACACCACCGGCAATGACAACACCGCCTGCGGCGTTAACACACTTTTCTACAACACCACCGGCAATTTCAACACCGCCAGCGGCTACGGGGCGCTTGCCTTGAACACCACTGGCAGCTTCAACACCGCCGATGGCGTCTATGCGCTGGAGAAGAACACCATCGGCGGCTACAACACCGCCAGCGGCTACACAGCACTTTTCTATAACAACACCGGATCCAACAACACCGCCAGTGGATACGGAGCGCTCTTCTCGAACACCACCGGCAGCAACAGCACCGCCAGCGGTACCAGTGCGCTTTACTCGAAGACCACCGGCAGCAACAGCACCGCCATGGGCTATCAGGCTGGCTACAATGTGACCACCGGCAACAACAACCTGGCCATCGGTTATCAGGCCGGCTACAACGTGACCACCGGCAGCAACAATATTCACCTCGGCAACGCCGGTGCCAGCGGCGACAACGCGACCCTGCGAGTGGGAACCTCCCTGTCCCGTGCGTTTATTTCGGGCATCCGCGGGGCAACCATCAGCTCAAGCCCGATACCCGTCTACATCGACACCAATGGGCAACTGGGGACACTCCCCTCCTCGCAACGCTTCAAGGACGACATCCGCGACATGAATGAGGCCAGCCGCCATTTGTTCGATTTGCGCCCGGTGACCTTCCGTTACAAACAGTCAGGAGCCAGTGGCGAAAACCCGCTGGAATACGGCCTGATTGCCGAGGAAGTGGCCAAGGTCTACCCCGACTTGGTGGCCCGTGGCACGGACGGGCAAATCGAGGCGGTGCAATACCACAAGCTCACCCCGATGCTGCTCAATGAAGTGCAGCGTTTGAGCCGGTCCTTGCAGGCGGAGAAGGACAAGAATTTGGCGCAAGCGGGACAGCTACAGGTGCAAGGCGACGCGCTCAAATCAGAGCAGGCGCGAAACCAAGTGCAAACTCGGGAAATTGCCGATCTGAAGCAGCAAATGGTGCAGGTGCAAACCCAGGCGAGACGCTTGGAGACCCTCGCCGTCCGCCTGTCCCATCTTGAGGCGAAGGAGCCTGTCGGGCCGGTTGCCGATGCACATAACGCATGGTAAGGACGCTAGTGCGCCTCGGGTCCTAGCCCTACTTCCGCAACTCAAGGCAAAAACGCAGCTAACCGTATGATTCTTCGTTTGCGGAAGGCAAAGGTCGGCACTACAAGGCCGTTCGCTCGTTCCCAATCTCCAGATTGGGAATGCAGCCTTATGGAAAGCAAGCGTTCAGCATGAAGCGCCTGCGAAATCCGGGATGACTGCCCGCTGATAACCCGTATTCCGCTTCGCTCCATTGGGCTACATTCCCGGTTATACAAGTTGCATAAGATCGGGCAACATCTTTTCGTTGCCCGACACTATAATCTGTCGGGCGCAAAACACCCGATTTTATTGCGATTGTAGGCTGAATCTGCCATCATCAGCCCCTGAGTTATTTCAATTTGGAGTCCGATATGAACACGATAGACCAACTTGAAGCCGAAATCTTACATTTACCGCCTAACGACAGGGAAAGGTTGGCGCTTGCCGCTTGGGAGAGCCTGATGGAAGACAATGACTGGTGTTCGAGTGTTGCCGTTGACCCGGATGGTTTAGAGATTGCCCACCAACGTGACAGTGAATTGGAATCTGGAAGGGTTAAGCCATTAAACCGAAAGGAGTTTAATCGTTTAGCTGGTTTCCGCACCCAATGAGATTGGAATACCATCCAGCCCGTAGGGCGGAACCATGGACGGGTTCCGCCTTATGTTGTTGGTCGGTCGCCACCGCATTCGGCGGATCACATCCCTGTATCCGCCCTACACTGTTTTCAGAAAAATGGCGGCCAATCCAAGAGCGGGCGCAATAGCGGCTTGCCGCGTATTGCGCCGGATGCAAGGCTTATTCATGCGGCGCAATACGCTTCGCTATTGCGCCCTACGAATTAATCAGGAAAAAACATTGAATGCTGTGACCTAGGTCATAGGTTTCCGCAGTGATAGGCGAGTATTGTTTGATGCAGCAAGTAGCCTAGTTGTCTAGACATTCCAACGTCGGGCGTTCGCCAAAGAGACGCGCCCGACCTACTTAGGTGATATCCAATAAAGAACATCCCATCCAAAGGCCAAGCTGGGGCTTGGCGCTCCCAGAAGGAACGCCAAGCTCCAGCTTGGCAAGGTGATTTGTGGAGGAATTGTTGGTGATTTTCGTGGACAATTCATTTCGGTTTTGGTGGATTCATTATTGGAAATCACCTTACTACTCAACGCCCTTGGTTTTTATTTTCATTAGACTGGAGCTATATCATGAATCGAAATGCCCGAATCACTTTCTTGTTCAGTGCCGCCTTTTTAACCTTCAGTGCCAACCCTGCTTGGGCGGGGCCACCACCGAACCCCACGCCTAGCGATACCTGCGGCGATACTGCCGGTGGGTCAAATGCGCTTAGCAAAAATAATATCCCCTGCAATCCCTTGCTTGCCAATACCGCCTTTGGATTCAATGCGCTGACCTCAAACACCACAGGCACGGACAACGCGGCTTTTGGTGGCGGTGCGCTGTTCTTCAACACCACGGGCGTTTACGACACCGCCCTTGGTGCCGGGGCACTGCTCAATAACACCGCCAGCTACAATACCGCCACAGGTGCCGGCGCATTGCTTAACAATACCACAGGCGGAAACAACACAGCCAATGGTGCGAAAGCGCTGTACTCCAACACCACTGGTTATTACAATGTCGCCAACGGTTACGGTGCTCTTTATTCCAACACCACCGGCGGTTACAATGTCGCCAATGGTACCAGTGCTCTTTATTACAACACCACCGGCAATTTCAATGTAGCCAATGGTGTCAACGCTCTTTTCTACAACACTACCGGCATCTACAATACTGCCAACGGTATTGGTGCGCTTCAATCCAACACCACCGGTAGTGGCAACTCGGCCAACGGGGCCAGTGCGCTTGGTTCCAACACCATTGGCAACAACAATACCGCCAGCGGTCTTAACGCATTAGCTTCCAACACGACCGGTACTAACAACTCGGCCAACGGGGCCGGTGCGCTTCAAGCCAACACCACCGGTAATGGCAACTCGGCCAACGGGGCCAGTGCGCTTGGATCCAACACCATTGGCAGCGGCAATACCGCCAGTGGTATCAACGCACTATCTCAAAACACGACCGGTAGTAACAACTCGGCCAACGGGGCCACCGCGCTTGGATCCAACACCATCGGTAATTATAATGTCGCCAATGGTTCCACCGCTCTTTTATACAACACGACAGGTAGCGGCAACTCCGCCAATGGTTTCCAGGCACTTCTATCCAACACCACTGGCAGCAACAATGTCGCCAATGGTATCAACGCTCTTTATTCCAACACCACAGGCAATTACAATGTCGCCAACGGTATCAATGCCCTTTTTTATAACACCACCGGTAGCGGCAACTCTGCCAATGGTTCCCAGGCACTTCTATCCAACACCACTGGCAGCAACAATGTTGCCAATGGTATCAACGCTCTTTATTCCAACACCACAGGCAATTATAATGTCGCCAATGGTTTCAACGCCCTTTTCTACAGCACCACCGGCAGCGGCAATTCCGCCAACGGTACCAGTGCGCTTCAATCGAACACCACTGGAGGCAATAACACCGCCGTCGGCTACTACGCTCTGCTGAACAATAAAACCGGAACCAATAACATCGCCATTGGTTATCAAGCGGGCAATAATGTGGTCGGTGGCAGCAATAATATTTATCTGGGCAACACGGCAACCCTTGACGAGAATGCGACCCTGCGTTTGGGTAGTGCGCAAACCAATGCCTATATCGCGGGGGTGTATGCGCAACACACCAATAACTCGGCAGCATCGGTGCCGGTTTATATCGACAGCACCGGCAAAATAGGAACCCTGCCTTCCTCGCAACGTTACAAAGATGATGTGCGCGATATGAACGAAGCCAGCCGCCGCCTGTTTGAGTTACGCCCGGTGACTTACCATTACAAACAACCCGCCGCGGATGGCAGCAAACCCATCGAATATGGACTGATTGCCGAAGAAGTCGCAAAGGTCTACCCTGATTTGGTGGTGCGTGGCAAAGACGGGCAAATCGAAACCGTGCAATACCACAAACTCACGCCGATGCTGCTGAATGAAATGCAGCACCTGAGCAGGGCGTTGCAATTGGAAAAAGACAAAAACTTGGCACAAACGGAACAGCTACAAGCACAAGCCAATGCACTCAAAGCCGAGCAGGTGAGAAATCAAGCACAGGAAACCCAAATTCGCTTGCAGGGTAGCCAG
>QJPH01000369.1 GCA_003242955.1 Candidatus Methylumidiphilus alinenensis | reverse complement strand
GTGACAGGCCGAATCCTGCAACATGAGCAAGAACTCCAACTCCCAAACGGTACCATCCTCACCGTGGTGTCGACAAAATTTCCTCTGCGTGACAAGAAAGGCCAGACTATTGGGTTAGGCGGTGTCTCAACCGATATTACGGCAATCAAACAGGCGGAACGGGCCATGAAGGTCAGCGAGGAACGGCTGAGGTTGGCCGTGGAGGCCGCCCAATTGGGCACTTTCGATTGGGACATTCCCGGCAATCAGATCATCTGGTCGCAGCATCACTCTGAGTTGTGGGGTTTTGGACCGTGTGAGTTCAGCGGGCATTACGCAGACTTTGAAAGCCGAGTGCATCCAGAGGACCTTCCAAGGGTCAACGAGGAAGTCTCACGTTGCATTGCCACCCATGACAGGTTTAACTGGGAATTTAGGGTAGTCTGGCCGGACGGCAGTCTACATTGGGTCGCTGGCTTAGGTGAATTCGCCTTTGACCCCAACGGGCAAGCCCTGCGCATGGTCGGGGTGGTTCGCGACATTACCGAGCGCAGGTACATGGAAAAGTTGCTGGTTGAAGCGGAAGCATCGCGGGTATCCAGTCTCTACACACGCAGACTGATTGAAACCAGTCTAGACCCGATGGTGACAATTAGCGCCGATGGCAAAATCACCGATGCCAATGTGGCAACGGAAGCGGTGACAGGATGGCCTAGGGAAATGCTCATAGGCACCGACTTTGCCAACTATTTTACCGATCCCATGACGGCTCGGGCTGGTTTTAACGGGGCTTTCCAAACAGGATCGGTTAGCGATTATGAGTTGGAAATTCGCCATCGGAACGGCCATCTGACACCGGTTATGTTTAATGCCGCTGTGTATCGGGATGAAGCAGGGGAGGTGGTCGGTGTCTTTGCCATCGCCCGTGACATCACCGACCGCAAGTCATATGAAACTGCGCTTGCCGAATCGAGGAATTTGCTGAAGTTGGTAATCGATACCGCACCGATATGGGTTTTCTGGAAGGATCGCGACTTGTGCTTTCTCGGGTGCAATATGGCTTTTGCCAAGAATGCCGGAATGGCGCAACCGGACGATTTGATCGGCAAAGACGACTATCAGATGGTATGGGGGGCGGCCCAAGCGGAGTTGTATCGTGCCGATGACCGGGCCGTAATGGAGTCTGGCATCGCTAAAATTTCCTATGTCGAACCCCAGATGACTCCGAATGGGCAAACAATTTGGGTGCGCACGTCAAAGGTTCCTCTCAGAAACAAGGACGGTGAAGTGTTCGGATTGCTGGGGATCTGCGAGGATGTTACTGAACGCAAGCGGACAGAGAACGCGATTAAACAACTCAATGAAACCCTGGAACGGCGCGTCATTGAGGAAGCCGAGAAGAACCGCCAAAAAGATCATCTACTCATCCGACAATCCCGCTCGGCTGCCATGGGTGAAATGATCGGCAATATCGCCCATCAGTGGCGGCAACCCCTCAATGCGCTGGGGCTGATCTTGGCCAACATTAAGGATGCAGCCGACTATAAGGAACTGACGCCCGAGTATCTGGAAAGTTTGGTTAGGGACGGCGAACGCCTGATCCAGAAGATGTCTTCCACCATCGACGATTTCAGGCATTTTTTCCGCCCCCAAAAACAACCGGAGCTATTCAGCGTAACCACCGCGATTGAGGAAGCCTTGTCTCTCGTCTCTTCCAGTTTTGCCAACAACAACATCAAATTGTGCCGGGATATGGTTGACGATGTCCAAATTATCGGGTTTGCCAATGAATTTTCACAGGTGCTGTTAAACCTATTGAGCAACGCCAAAGATGCCATCCTCCTATCCGGTTTGCCACACGATGGCCTACTGACCATTCGGCTGCGTTCCGATGGCTCAAATGCAATCGTTATAGTGACCGACAACGGCGGAGGCATCCCCTCCCCGGTCATCGAGAAAATTTTCGATCCCTATTTTTCCACCCGTGAGATGGGGACCGGCATCGGCCTATACATGTCGAAAATGATTGTCGAAAATAGCATGCACGGAACCATCAGCGTTCGCAACATAGACCATGGCGCGGAATTCACCCTATTGTGTCCGCTGCATCACCAAGCGCAGGTCTAGGGGGTGAGAGGAATTATCTGCTTCGGCAACAATTCTCGGTTTGAGCCAAAATGATGATTGTAGCCCGTCATTCCGGCGTTCTAGCCAAAATGAGAATTGCTGCTGGTTCGGGTGTTCGTAGGGGCGGGTTCATAACCCACCCGGTCACCGCCGTGGCGGGTATGGACCCCCAATGCTGATGAATTAGGTGATTTCCAATAATGAATCCACCAAAACCGAAATGAATTGTCCACGAAAATCACCAACAATTCCTCCACAAATCACCTTGCCAAGCTGGAGCTTGGCGTTCCTTCTGGGAGCGCCAAGCCCCAGCTTGGCCTTTGGATGGGATGTTCTTTATTGGATATCACCTTAGTGCTTTGCTCTTAACGTTGCGTCGTTGCGTGAGAAAAAAATCTTTGTCCAAACCCACAGCCAAGCAGCACGGTGAAGGGACAAAAAGAAGGTCTCACGCAACGGCGCAACGACGCAACGTAAAAGAAAAATCGAAGGGTGAGCAAAATCAGACATAAGACACCGTTCATACTTCGATACCTCACCACGAACGGCTGCGCCAACAGTATTGGGTTTGGAACCCGCCCCTACTTGAATTCCTTCCCCATGGCGTAATAGAGAGTGTGTTCGGAGATATTACAGGACCGGTCGCCAATCCGTTCCAATTTGCGTGCGGCCCACATTAGGTTTAAAGCGGTAGGGATAGTGCGCGGGTCGGCTGACATGGCATTGACTTGCTCCTGCATAATACTGCCGTATTGTAGGTCAAGCAGTCGGTCCCTTTGTTTGATCTCCAAGGCTGCCTCGACATCAATGCGGGCAAAGGCATCCAACGTGTCGTGAAGCAGCTTAATCACACTTCCACCAAACTCAACGAGGGGTAAAAGTTTCGACTTTTGCGGAGGGTTTGCTGCCATCCCTAACGTGATTCGAGCAATTCGCTTGGCATCATCGCCAACCCGCTCCAAGTCATTAATGACTTTGATGACTGCCATGACCAGCCTTAAATCACAGGCAGTCGGTTGGCGCCGTGCCAGAATTTGTAGGCATTGGTCATTTACTAGGACTTCTAATTCGTTAAGTTTATGGTCATCGGCAATGACACGCTCGGCCAAACCAATATCGTTGGATTCAAGCGCTTTGATAGCCAAAACAGTCTGGTCTTCTGCCAAACCGCCCAAACGCAGTGTATTGCAACGGATATTGACCAGTTCCTGGTCAAATTTCCGCGAAATATGCTGATTTAGTGAAGTATTAGCCATTCGACCATGCCTGTTCTTGTTATGCAGTATAATTTCCATAATGGAGATGAAGAGATTACTTCTTCCAACCGAGCGTTATTCTCAACTGAAAAAGTTACCGTTTGATGAAAGCGGTGGCTAACCAACAAATTTAGGAGTTTATCTATGTCTTCCCAACGCGACTTCTTGAATGAGGTCGATTCCACGGATGTTGAAGTTCTCAAGCAAGCATTAGTCAACCGTTTAATTTATTCCATCGGCAAAGACCCTGTGGAAACCTTTCCAGTGGAAACGACCAGCCGCGATTGGTTTCTGGCCCTTGCCCAAGTTTTGCGAGATCGTATGACGCTACGCTGGATGGAGACTATGCGTGGCTACTACCTAGGTAACGTCAAGCGCGTGTACTATCTATCAATGGAATTTCTGATTGGAAGGACTTTGCGCAACAGTTTGCTGAATATGGGGTTTTACGACGAATTCAACCAAGCCGTCGAAGAGATGGGGATGGATATGGAAACCCTTCGGTTAATGGAAGAAGAAGCCGGATTGGGCAATGGGGGGCTGGGTCGGTTGGCAGCGTGTTTTCTAGATTCATTGGCGACCATGCATCTGCCAGGCTTTGGCTACGGTATCCGTTACGAATACGGCATGTTTTCCCAGTCCATTGAACACGGCTACCAGATTGAGCGCCCCGATACTTGGCTTCGTTATGGAAATCCTTGGGAGTTTGCCCGTACCGAGGTGTTTCACCGGATACAATTTCGCGGCCATGTAGCGGCGCACCGCGATGAAAAGGGGCAGTTGCGGCATCAATGGCTAGACACGGAGGATGTCATGGCCATGGCCTTCGACACGCCCATCCCAGGGTTTGGCGGCCAAACCGTGAACAACTTGCGGTTGTGGGCGGCCAGGGCTACGCGTGATTTCGATTTAAAATATTTCAACGAGGGCAATTACATCAAGGCCGTGGATGTAAAGAACCGCTCCGAAAACCTGTCCAAAGTGTTGTATCCAGACGATACGACGGAGATGGGTCGTGAATTGAGGCTTCGCCAAGAGTATTTCTTTGTCAGTGCGTCACTCCAGGATATCTTAAAGGGTTTTGAGGTTGGCGGAAGCCATTCCATCGAGAAACTGCCGGATGAGGTTGCGATTCAACTCAACGACACCCATCCCAGCATCGCCATTCCAGAACTGATGCGTCTTCTGCTCGACATGCATGGGCTGGAATGGGGGAAGGCATGGGACATAACCTGTAGGACCTTCTCCTACACTAACCATACTCTACAACCCGAGGCATTGGAAACCTGGCCGGTAAAATTGATGGAGGCTCTGGTACCCCGGCTCCTGCTCATCATTTACGAAATTAACCAGCATTTTTTACGGGATGTCAGCAATCGCTTTCCTGGCGATATGGATTTGGTTCGCCGTGTTTCCCTTATTGACGAGGAAGGCGGGAGGAGAGTGCGCATGGCCTATTTGGCGATAGTCGGAAGCCACAAGGTCAATGGCGTGGCCAAACTCCATTCCGAATTGATGCAGACCACCATTTTCCGCGATTTTGCAAAGTTGTTTCCTGATCGCTTCATAAACATAACCAACGGAGTGACCCCTAGACGTTGGCTCAATCACAGCAACCCAGCCTTGGCCAGTTTGATTACCCGTGCCATCGGGTCGGAGTGGAAGGCCGACCTATCCCGTCTAAAGCAATTGGAGCCGTTGGCCGATGATCCAGCTTTTCTCCGTGAGTTTCTAGCCGTCAAGCGAGCCAACAAAGAGTCCCTTGCCGAGTTGGTAAAAAAGCGCCACGGGATCGAGCTTGATCCCACCGCAATGTTTGATACGCAGATCAAGCGCATCCATGAGTATAAACGGCAGTTGCTTAATATTTTCCATGTCATTACCCGCTATAACCGTCTGCGCGCCAATCCGAACTTGGATTGCCCGAAGCGTTGCGTCATCTTAGGGGGAAAGGCAGCCCCCGGTTACCGGATCGCCAAACTTATCATCAAACTCATCAACGACGTGGCCGATACCATCAATAGCGACCCGTCTGTCTCCTCGAAGCTGAAAGTATGGTTTGCGCCCAACTACAATGTATCGCTTGCCATGGAACTGATTCCTTCCGCCGATTTGTCCGAGCAAATTTCGATGGCCGGCACAGAAGCTTCAGGTACCGGCAATATGAAAATGACCCTCAACGGCGCGTTGACTATCGGCACCCTTGACGGTGCGAACATTGAGATACGCGAGGAAGTTGGCAAGGACAATATCTTCATATTTGGTAAAACTGCGGAGCAAATCCACGAACTTTTCCGGCGCGGCTACAACCCATGGGATTATTACTATGCCAATGCCGAACTGCGGCAGGTATTGGACATGGTGGGTAACGGTCACTTCTCCAAGGAAGACCCGTTGCGCTTCCGCCCGCTGTTCGATGAATTGCTACACAATGGCGACCGATATGCGGTCTTGGCCGACTACGAGTCTTATTTAGTGGCCCAAAGCGAGGTCGATGGACTTTTTCGCAATCCCGAGGCTTGGGCGCGGAAAGCGGTGTTGAATGTCGCGAGATCAGGTTACTTCTCCAGCGACCGCACCATCAACGAATATGCGAGCCGGATATGGGAGGTGGCCCCAGTCCTGCCAACGGGTGATATCAGTGTTTTGGAGGAATGGGCTGATTAAATGAAGAGACTAAGCCTATTATTGCTAGGCATCGGATTGCTTGCGCTTGGCGGTTGCAGTGGTTCCGAAGAGGACTACCAGGCGGTTTACCAAGTCGTCCCCGATGCCCATATTCTTTATCTGGGTAACCATTATTTTATCGCCAAGGATAATGATGGGGGTTACTTCCTTGTTCATGCAGATGGCTTTGGCGAGGCCAATTATGTCAAGCGGTTGAATTAAGTTTAGTCCGACTCGGTTTTTAAAACCGAGTCGGTCTTTATCACCGATGTTACGCCTAATGCCTTTGAAGGCTGTAGCCCGGATGGAGCCGCTTGCGGCGTAATCCGGGAAAACGTGGGCACAACCCGGATTACGCCGCAAGCGGCTCCATCCGGGCTACGATCTGTTGCGTGAGGCAAAAAATCTTCGCCCTATGGCACGGTCAAGCCCCATTGTGAGGGAAACCAAAAGAATGTATCACGCAAAGGCGCAAAGACGCAACGTAAAAGCAGGACACATGAAAAAATGATGAGACTTTGAGCTAAAATGAGAGTCGCTGCCTTCACACAACTTAAAGATATACCGTTATGACCGCTAAAGCCCTACCTTACGAATCATTTGCCCTGTTGGAAGACGAAGAATGCGCCGAACGCATTGATGCCGCCAAAGCCAAGCTAGGTGGGCGCTGTGTGATATTAGGCCATCATTACCAGCGGGACGAAGTGTTCCGCCATGCCGATTTCACCGGCGACTCCCTCAAACTGTCCCGCTTGGCCAGCCAGTCCGAAGCGGAATTCATTGTCTTTTGCGGTGTGCATTTCATGGCCGAGGTGGCCGATATCTTGTCACGCCCGGAGCAAATTTCCATCCTGCCTGACCTTGCAGCCGGCTGTTCCATGGCGGACATGGCCAATCTGAACAATGTCGAGCGCTGCTGGAAGGAATTGGCCGAAGTACTGGACCCGGACGAATCCATCACCCCGGTTACCTACATCAACTCCGCCGCCGATTTGAAAGCCTTTTGCGGCCGCCACGGCGGCATTGTCTGCACTTCCAGCAATGCCCGGAAAATCCTTGAATGGAGCTTTGAACGCAAAGAGAAAGTGCTGTTCTTTCCCGATCAGCATTTGGGCCGCAACACGGGTTATCGGATGGGTATCCCGCTGGAGGAAATGGTGCTATGGGATTTCACCAAACCCATGGGCGGTTTGACGGTTGAAGCGATTCGCCGGGCCAAGGTCATTCTGTGGAAAGGCTTCTGTTCGGTGCATCAGGTTTTTAAGCCTGAACATATCGACCGTTTCAAAGAACAATACCCGGAAACGCTGGTCATCTCCCATCCGGAAGCACCGTTTGAGGTATGTGAAAAGTCGGACTATATTGGCTCAACCGAGTCTATTTTGAAAATCGTCCATGACGCGGAACCCAACACCCGATGGTTGGTCGCAACGGAACTGAATCTGGTCAATCGTTTGCACGGGCAAGTCAAGCAGCAAGGCAAGAACGTGCATTTCATGTCGCCTACCATCTGCATGTGTTCGACGATGTTTCGCACTGACCCCCAGCATCTTCTGTGGGTTCTGGAAAACTTAGCCGAAGGCCATGTCGTGAATCAAATCAAAGTTAATGAGGAAGATGCGCGATTGGCGAAGTTGACGTTAGATAATATGTTGGGGGTTGCATAAGTTGTAGTGTTGGCGTTCGCTAGGAATTTTAATTCATGATGTATAAAAGTAATCTGGCTGAATTTTTAACGGTCACTCTAGCTCTTATGTCAGTTAGCGCATCTGCTGTTTGCGTCAGGAACAATCTTTTGCTTTGGAATTACGAGGGGAGCATCGGAGAAAAATATCGCGTGAAAATGACGCTTGTGTTTGGCGGCAACGATGTAAACGGGGTTTATTTCTATGCAAATCAACTCAAAGATATTCAACTTAAAGGTCGAATCACTAATGGTACGAATATCGTCCTTGATGAGTTGGACGCGGCAGGAAAAGTCGTTGCACGTTTTGACGGTAACTTCCCTGACCATAATGGAAATGAAAAGCTTGAGTGCGAAGTCATCGTAGGCACTTGGCGCAAGCTTGATACCCCTGAAACACTACCCATTTACTTATCATGGCATGACAGTACGGATGGCACTCTGAAAAACCGCTATGGTGCTGCTGGTGTACGGAATGACAGCCTGATAAATCAGAATGCACTTCTGTTTTGGAACGCGGTAAAACATGGGGACAAGAATACCGTGGCTTCTTTCATTGCTTACCCAACCAAAGTAAGCATTTCTGGTCGCATGAGGCGGATTAACAGTCCCAAGGAATTGACTGCAAATTATGATGCAATTTTTTCACCCCGTTATCGCGAGGCTATTACAAACGCACTACCGCATAACATGTTTGTTAATTCCCAAGGAGTGATGCTTGGAAACGGTGAAGTATGGTTTGGTTCAGATGGGAAAGTAAAAAGATTGAACAATGACATGACTGGTCGTTAGGGCTCACTGCCATTAAGTTAAGGAAAAACCCGTCGTTCCGGCAGGGATCGCCGGAACCTAGGCTCCATGGATGGCATAGATTGTTGGCATCCCTGCAATCTGGATTCCGGCGGTCCATGCCGGAATGACGGCTTAACTTAAAAGATCGCTTGCATCTGCATCGGTCTCTTCCGCAATGGCTTCTGCTGTCTCGGTTTCAACTGCCTCGTCTTTTCCCTGTTCAATTTCAGTTGTCTCGGTTTCTGCTGGCTCGATTCCCGCTTCCTCGGCTTCTAGTCCATGAATTACAGTCTCCAAAGTGACAGGTTCCGATGTTACCGTCTCGGTAGTGACTGACTCCGAAGCCACTAGTTCGGAGGAAACAGGCTCGGAGGTGACAGCTTGTGAAGTGACGGGGGCAGAAGTCACTGGTTGGGTGGTAACGGGGGATTTTTTGCGGTAGGTTTCTTCGTACCATTCCGCCATACTTTTTTGCGCCATGCTTTTTCTCCTGGATTGTTTATATTTGTTATGGTTTGTGTAAGGATAGTGATGCTTTGTGTGTCATTTTTTCATTGGCTTGCCGCCTTGAAAGAAATGCAGTCAAGCAACCGGCAGATACCTTATACCGCAGTTTTTCGGCTGTCAAACTGTCTTTTGTCATGTTGCCCGCGTATCGGCTAAAACAAACAGCAGCATTTAACGGCATGTCACCGTACTTCAATTTGTAAATAATCTATTAACCTAAGACTACGATTTTCCGTGAATCCACTTAAAAAACTGGTCGGCCAGACGGCCATCTATGGCCTGAGCACTATCATAGGCAGGTTAATGAACTACCTGTTGGTTCCACTTTGGACCTACCGGTTCCCCGATCCGGCGGACTTTGGCGTGACCACCGAATTCTATGCCTACACCACATTCCTGAATGTGATCTTAACATATGGCATGGAAACAGCGTTATTCAATTTCTCTGCTAAAAGCAACCGCAACCCGGCAGTATACCGCACGGCGCTGTTTTCACTGATTCTTAGTTCCGCTTTTTTCCTGGCAGGTATGACGGCCAGTGTCCAACCCATTGCCGAGATGTTGCGATATCCCGACCATGCCGATTTTGTCATCTGGATGAGTTGGATCATCGCCCTCGACGCACTCTCAGCCGTCCCTTTTGCAAGGCTGCGAGAACAGCAACGCGCCAAACGCTTTGCCCTGCTGAAAACGCTTAACATCCTCTTTAATATCGTCGGCAACTTGTTTTTCATCGGCCTGTGCAAATGGGCATATGATACCAACACCACAGGCTGGCTGGCATGGTCGGCCCAGTTTTACGATCCTGACATCGGCATCGGCTATGTGTTTATCGCCAATTTGATTGCCAGCGGGTTGACCATCCTGTTATTGCTGCCTGAGTTCATAGAGGGGCTGGGTTGGCCTGATTTACCTTTGTGGAAACGGATGCTTGTTTATGCCTTGCCATTATTGGTCGCGGGGCTGGCCGGCATGGTGAACGAAACCATGTCTCGCATCCTGCTCAAATACATGTTGCCAGTGGAAACGGCCATGGAGGCACTAGGCGTTTACGGGGCTTGCTACAAGATGTCCATCTTGATGACCCTGTTCATACAGTCATTCCGCTATGCCGCCGAGCCATTCTTCTTCTCGTATTACAAACAAAGCGATGCCCGCGATTTATACGCCTTGGTGATGCGCTGGTTTGTCATTGCCTGCTCATTGATATTCTTGGGTGTGATGGCAAACATCGCCTGGGTGCAATATTTTGTCGGCGCGAATTACCGCAGCGGGTTGGGTGTGGTTCCCATCCTGTTGATGGCCAATCTGTGCCTAGGCGTGTTTTTCAACCTGTCGATCTGGTACAAGCTCACCGAACAGACCCGCTTTGGCACTTATTTGACCCTTTGGGGTTCGGCGGTGACGCTGACGCTAAATTTTTACTGGATTCCCCGCTACGGTTTTATGGGTTCGGCCTGGGGAACCTTGGCCTGCTATGCCAGCATGGCGGTCTGGTCCTATTTACTGGGGCAAAAGTTTTATAAGATTCCCTACGACTTGGGGCGGATGATCGCCTATCCCTTGTTGGCGGTGGCAATCTTCCTATGGGGGGATAAGATCGAAGGCTTGTCGGTGGCGTTGGAATTGGCGGCGAAGAACGGGTTGGTGTTGGGGTTTGTGGGTGTTGTTTTTGTGTTGGAAAGGAAGAAGGCTTAAGAGGAAAATTTCTAGTAATTTTTAGAAGGTGCGGGTTCAGAACCCCAATACTGTTGAATTAAGGGGTAGGTCGGCATCCCTATGCCGACTCACTGCCATTAAGTTAAGCGTTTATCGGAACGCCAAGCCCCAGCTTGGCATCGGCAATCTGCCCGCCAAGCTGGGGCTTGGCGTTCCGTCAAGGGCTGATTTCACGCTCAACTTATCTTAACTTAATGGCTGTGCTATGCCGACTGGGTACACGGTTTGTCTCGGCGGCAAAGGGTTGCCGCCCTACGATTTGGTCCGTGTCACCTATGGGTTTGCCGCACATGCAGGTAGGGGGTGAATGCTTACGCCGGATTTATGATCATCCGCCTCTCAATGTCCGCCAGCCACTCGGCCCCTAGCAAGTGAACCATTAAACCGGCAACATCATCCCGCGCAACCTTGGGCAGATCATCGGGATGGTGCAAGTTTTCGCGTCGCAGATGGAATTCCACCAAGATAGCCCGCAAAAATTGCGCGGCATGCAGTGGGTGGGTGTTCATGTCGCTGATTAGGTAATCGAATTTTGTTGAAAAAACCGGGTCCACTAGATAGGCATCGAAACGCCCCTCCGCTTCCGCCGTAAGCAACAATCGAAAAAGCTCACGCTGCTGGCGGAACATCCCGGGATCATGATAAAACTTCCAGGCATGTTCCAGATCGTGAACCATGAAAGCGAAGGCATTGGGTTTGGTCAAAACAGGGTTGAGCATTCTAGGCCAGCAGGACAAGACCGTCACGGGCCTAGTCCCTTCCGCTTGCATCCTGAGCACTTCCCGTGGTTCGGGGATATGTTCGCACAAAGTCAAAGGCCATGCCATTTCCAGCCAAGCAGCCAGTGCCATAGGCACATTGCCGATGACACCGAAAAACTGATAACGCTCGAAAATCCCACGCAGATAGTGACGGGCCTGTTGCCGGTCCAGCGCGGTAATCTCCAATAACCACAAAGCCGGATTAGGCCGGGGGTCGCCCTTGTGGAGCCTAGACGCAAAGCGCTTGCCATGGATGGACATCTGCCAATGCAGGAAAAAGAGTGCCGCATAGGAGGGATCATCAATCTTCCCGGCTCGCCATCGGGCAATGGATTGGAATAAATTTTCTAATTCCATTCAACTATACCGACCACTCACCGCCGCCCTGGCAGGCTCTATGCCGTGCCTGCGCAACCGTTCGGCGGCGTAGGTGCTGCCAGTGCGCATCCAGATTTCATAAAGACGCAAAACATCGGTTTGCGAACCTAGCGGGGTGTTGTCACCAACTTCCGATAACGCATCGACAAAGGATTGGAATTTTGAGGACAACTCGCCAAAGATCGCCCTAAAAGTGCGCGACCGCACCGAACTGGATGATTGTTCGGAGAGCAGGCCATAGGCACTGCCGCCCATTGCGATGTAGTAGTCGATATCGACCAACTTGCGGCTGAAGCTGGCAGCAAACAGACCCGCGACCACCAGCGCGACATCGCCTAGCCTACGCAAGGCGGCTTCGCGCCCGTCCTGGGTTTTCGCTTCCACTGCCTCGGCATAGGTCAATGCCAAGGGTTGCCCACCCATGCCAAACTCGCTCTGTGGAAAAAGGTTTTCCGCCTTCGCGAACCATGCAAGCAAGTTGACGATGTAAAAAACCGTGTCTTCCTCCGCCTTTATTTTTTGCCGGGACAGGGCGGAGTTCAGGGATTCCTTGAAGTATTCCGTGACATTCATATCGACAATCAAGGGTTGTTTGTGGATGTCGGTTTCGCATTGCATGGCTTCACTCCTCGTTTTCGAAAAGTTCAATATCAAAGATATCGTACCGGTTTGCGGTGCGATTACTATTAGACCATACAGGAGCCATGCCAAGATTATCCTCCGGGCGTTTCCGGCATCTAGACCGACTCGGTTTTAAAAACCGAGTCGGTCTCTTACAAGCCCAGTTCGCTAAGGCTGGGATATTCCTCTGGCCTTCGGCCCTGGGCCCAGAGAAGTTTCCTATCAGATTCATGGATCGGCAAATCGTTGATGCTGGCAAAGCGCCTCCGCATCAAGCCGGTTTCATCGAACTCCCAGTTTTCGTTGCCATAGGAGCGGAACCAGTTGCCGGTATCATCATGCCACTCATAGGCAAACCTGACGGCAATTCGGTGACTGTCGAAAGCCCACAGCTCTTTGACAAGCCGGTAATCCAGTTCGCCGACCCATTTGCGGGTTAAAAACCGCACAATTTCCTCGCGCCCCTTTAAAAATTCTGACCGGTTCCGCCACAGGCTGTCAGGGGTATAGGCCAGTGCGACGCGGTTTGGATCTCGGGTATTCCACGCGTCTTCCGCCGCCCGCACTTTTTGCACTGCGGTTTCCTTGGTGAATGGCGGTAGCGGAGGGCGCGATTGGTTGGATATTTCCATGTCAAGTCTCATTAATTATTGAAATTACACCCAACTCGAATCGTCGCCACTGTCAAAACCAGGGTCCGTGTCATTGTTGTCAGCGAACACATCATCGTTATCGTCGGGCCGGGACCAGTCGTCATTACGCGCCTGCTCGCTATCCGGCGGAGTATCGTAATAGTTATTGATGGTTGTCTGCTCCGAGACCTGTTCACCTTCACCCGTTGATCCGCCCCAAGGGGACGATGGCGATTGATGATGACCCAAAAGACTCTCCAACCCTTGGAATAAAAAGCCTCCGGCGACAACCCCCGCCGCCGTTGTGGCCATATTGCCAAGGAAACTTCCGCCCCCGCCGCCAAGAAATGAACCTTGGGTTGGCGCAGTAGGATTGGCATAGACACCCGGAGCAGGGCGGGGAACCTGGTAACTGCCCGCACCCGGAACGCCACCCGCATTCGACCCGCCGTCCAAGGATTGCGCCCAGGGATTGCCCCCCCCCAAGAATCCCGAAGGGCGATTGGTAGCCTGTAAACTTTGCAATTGGTTTTGTAATTCAGCGATCTGCGCTTTGGCGACGTTTAATGCATGTTCAACCAACATGGACCGTTGTACGAGCAGATAGGCGGCATCCGGTTGTTTGGAGACGGTCGCGCTGATCAGCTTATCAGCCTCCGCGTCCTTACCCCCCACTCTTGCCTCGCCGAGTTGTTTGAGAAACAGGGTCAATTGATCGCGCTCTTGTGGTGACATAACAGCCTCGTCGTGTAGGAGTTTTAAGAAATATGATGCAATGGAAGCGATTTCGATTATTGGGGTTAAAATATTGAATTCAAGTGGGCTTGAACTAGCCGAGAATTGACATTATAATATACGGATTGCTTGGGTCGTTAGCTCAGTCGGTAGAGCACCGCACTTTTAATGCGATGGTCCCGCGTTCGAGTCGCGGACGACCCACCAATTAAAGTTACTAAAAACAAGCGGTTAGTATAAGGTACTAACTGCTTTTTTTTCACTAGTTTCTAGGTGTGCTATCAGTGTGCTAACTGACTTCAAACCGCTAATGCGGTTCGCATGTTCTGCCAAATGTTCCGGGGCCAAATGCGCATACCTTAAAACCATCTGGTAAGATGTCCATCCGCCCAATTCTTTTAACACATTGAGCGGCGTTCCGGCTTGTACGTGCCAGCTTGCCCATGTATGACGCAAGTCATGCCAACGGAAATCCTTTATTCCGGATCGTTTCAAAGCGGTTTGCCAAGCCGTGTTGTTGGGGTTTGTCAAGATTGGCTTCCCCCCATATGTGAAAACGTGCGTCAGATGTTTTCCAATCTGTTCGCGCAGCACCACCACGGCATCATTGTTCAGCGGTATGCCGATAGCCTTTCCACCCTTGGCATCTTCCGGGTGAACCCATGCCACCCGGCGAACAAGGTCAACATCACTCCATTTCAAGCCAGTCACGTTTGAAGCCCGCAAACCTGTTGCCAAAGTGAACCGTGCCATGGATTCCAAGTGATAGGGCAATTCGTTTAACAGCCTGCTTGCCTCGTCTCTCGTCAGCCAGCGCACTCTGATGCTTGGTTCCTTCAACCTGCAACTCAACGCCGCCCAGACCGCCATGCCAGTGGCCTGACGGACAGCCAATGCCGTTTCGATGCCCTCGGCAATGCCAAGCACCGATTCGGCTTGGCATAGGCGCACAGCACCCCCGGTCAAATTGCGGTCGGACGGGTACGGCATGAACTTCTTTGGGTAAGGAAGACTGGCCTTTTTTACCGTCCTGGGTCAGGAATGTACGATGTATTGTCACCGGCTGGCCGTCCGCGCCGGACACCAGAGCCAACATTGCCGGATGCCGTCCGAGATAGACCTCATCCTCCCAATAGGGCATGGCGGGGTGAAACCGGAACAGTATGTGCTCGGGCAGCCATTCCGGGTTTAGCCCCCGGCTTTGCAGATAGGCTTTCGCCAAGTACGCTTGTAAGCGTTCACCCCCCCCGCTTTTTCCCGGCAGCGCGGCCATCTTGGCCTCCATTTCAGCGGGCGGGACGCCCACGCTCCCAGGGGGGAGTGAACGGTTACGATTAAGGTTGCCGGCGTTGGGCCATGAGAACCATTAAAATGCCGTTATTTTGCATAATCAGCAAACAACTCATCCAATTGCGAATTATCCGAAATTAGTTTTAGCTTTTTAATGATTACTTCTTGGTTGATGTCCAAGCGCGCAAAGTACCCGCCCCCAACTGGCGAAGATTGTTGGCGTATCAATTGAATTCGCCCAAACAAATGCCCGTGTTGCTCAGCAAAACGCGCCAAGCCTTTGGCTTTTTCATAGTTATCGGCTAGGCTTGAATCATGGGGTTCCAAAATATCAATGATAAAACCTTCGCCTTGCTGCCGCACGATCACCAAATCCGGGAACATCGGTCGAATATCGCCGCCAGTGTCATACGGTATTTCCAAGGACCACGGCTTTCGATCCATGTTCCGCAACCAGCCGACCACATTAGATTTAACCAGTTCTTCAGCTAAAACTGCCGCTTCCCAACTGCCCAGTTCGGCACGAAATTGGTCGTTTTCCTCCACATAGACATGGCGCTCCCACAGCGGCGCGGAAGGCGAACGGCGAAAGTCGATGGATTCTGGCAAATGCCAAGGCACTTCCTGCGGTTTGGCGGTTGCCAAGCGCAGTTTTTCATAGGCTTTGCGGCGTTGCTCCTTAAGCTTGCCGATTTGCCCTTTATGAAGATCATACAAGTCGCCAAATGCTTTTTCTGCGGCTGCTTCCAGCGCCGACATGGCCGCATGATTGCGCTTGAGTATGATCACTTCCACTTTCACCTCTACGCTATCGCGGTCGCCTTGTTGTTTCCAATAAACCTGATGCAAGCCATGACTGAGCAACCTTCCCGCTTCGGCAAATTGACGGTCTATGTCAACCTCTGCCGACTCAATCTGGTAGTCTGCCGCCGATTCAGCCGAACCGATGACTTGATTGACCGCTATCGTTTTCATGCCAATCTGGGTAATCGTTTTTTCGGCTGGGTCGAACTGCTCTTTGGCTTTGATGTCTGCAATGTGCAAACCCATCCAATCCACAATCGTCTTTTTGGCACCATCCCATGCTTCCAAGTCGATATTGTCCATCGTCAAATTGCGTGAAATTGCCATATAGCGGCGCAACCCGCTTTGTGAACGTGCCGCATTGACCCGGTAAGTCACCAGATTATCCAAGGCTTGGAAGATTGGCTCGGTCCCTTCCCGGCGTTTAAGCACCACCAATTTGCGGCTAGAACCAGTTTCGGTGGGTGGAATGTCTTCAAGCGTTTGTAAATCGTCAATGACCGCTTGCACGGCTTCGGCATTAAAATAAGGCAGAAACAAATGCACATCGTTGAGCGCGGCATCGCGCTCGATGCGACGGGCCAGCGGAGTACGCACCATGCGGCCTAACAGTTGGGCAATATAGGTGTGATCCTCCACGCGCCGAAACGACATCATCACTTCCGCCCGTGGGCAATCCCAACCCGTGGATAAGTTGGTTTTGAAAACGACCACACAGATATTCTTGTCGGATTCGATACGCGAAGCCTCGATTTTGCGCAAGCGCCTCCCGACTATGTCTATGTCGCCTTGGTCATTTAAGGTATGCACCACTTCGCCCTCTTGCAACGACCGACCGATAGCTTTTTCAATCGTGTCCAAGGCAACGGCGAGATTGGTTTTCGTCGCCAACGTGTCAGTGCCGTTTTCCACTTGCACAATCAGGATGGGCCAAACGGTTTTTTCATGCTCGATTTTGCAATAAGCCTTCCAGCCTGCCGACAAACGCGACCAAACCCGCGCTGCTTCCTCCAACAAAGACATGTCCGCCGTGGTTTCGGTTTCGGGGTGATGGATAAGCACCCGTTCTTTCAATAAACCCGACTGGCGCACTTTATCGGCTTCAATCGCCACCTTGTGAACCGTATGCGGGGCGTGTTCCAGCAAATCCATAAACCGCTTGGGCGTGGCCGAAATGCCAATCACCAGCGGCATTTTGACTAGGCCAACTTCGGGATAGCCGAGCAAAAACCGTTGCATCAAGGTTTGCGCTTCCGTTGCGCCGCGTCCGGCTAGCATTCCCCGGTGGGCCTCGTCAATCACTACATAAAAGCGGTCAGGCAATGCCTTGGCGGTATTGGTCAAGGTTGACCAGATGGAATATTTTCGACTGTCGCCTACTTTGGTCAATAATTTGTCATTGCCGAGTTTTTGGGTGTTGATGAAATACACCCGTCCGCCTTGCAAGCGTTCGACATCCAAGCTGGCATCAATCGGGATCAATTGATCCACGCGGTAAATCCGGTCAGACTGGCTTTCAATCTTGAGCCGGGTTTGTTCGTTCAGTTCCGGCATGTCGGACACCCATAAAATCACCGCATCCGCCTGCGCTTGCCAATCCAAAGGCCAAGCCAATTCTTCATCTGGTTCGGTTAAGATGGCTTCAAACAAGGCCGTCATGATGATGGTTTTGCCGCTGCCGGTCGGTGCGGAAAAGGCAATCGCCCTCGGTTTGTCGCTGCTGGCAAAAGGACGGGCTTCCAGCAAGCTTTGCCGCAATTCATGCAATGCGTCGATTTGAAAGTCAAACAGCTTGATTTTCATGCGGCAATTCCCATTGTGTACCTAAGAGCATATGATTTAACCGTCATTTTGACTCCTGATTAGCAAGTTGTTTCAGCTAAACCTGAAACCACGTCGTTCCGGCATGGACCGCCGGAACCTAGGCTCCATGGACGGCGGAGTTTGGGGCATCCCTGCAATCTGGATTCCGGCGGTCCATGCCGGAATGACGGATAGCTGAAACATCTTTCTAATCAGGTTTTGGCTTAGGATGCCAAAATTTGGAGCGTCAAAGCTTGCTTTGACAGGCGAAGCAAGCTTCGCATTTCCAATGCGATTGTCAAAGCAAGCTTTGACGCTCCCATCATGACCGTCCATGGCACTGGATTCCGGCATCCCTGACCGGAATGACGGGCCATAGAGCTTATTCATTCTTGTTCCCTCGTCACGGCTTGATTTTCTGCTAATTGCCGATTGATGGTGAAGTTGTGTAAATAATCCCGATAGAGTTGTATGGTTTGCAAGCCGGGGTTGGCGGGGCAGATGGCTTCGGTGATGGCCTGAGCCATGTCCTTAAACGATTCGTCGGCATCGGTGACGAGGAAGATATGGGACAATCCGCTGCGCCCTGTCAGTTGTTCGACAAATGCATTAAACTGCGCTTCGTTCAGCAACACCGCAAAACGGTTGGCTGCGGGGATCAACATTGCTGGTTCCGGGGCGTTGTTGGCAAGCGTGGGCCTAGGCCCGACCGCCCCAGACTGTAACCACAATAAGGGCAAAATCTCCCGGAATGCCCGCTTCAATGTCACCCGGTCTTTGTCGAGGAAATCCAGCTTGAAATAAGCCAAGTTCGCCGCGAAGCCTTGCGCCATCGGGCGCTTTTCGTCCTCGGTCATTAATAACGGGCCAAGCAAGTCATTGACTTGCTCCTTCAAACTGTCAAACTGTTTTTTGCTTGACGTGACGAGGTAAAAATCACTGACATGGTCTTGCTCTTCCAAAGCCGCCAGCCAATCTTCGGCGGCTTCGGGTTCAAACAAAATGCTGGCTTTATGTTCCTCCGACACGATGAATGGGCAAGGCTCTTTGACCAGCGTTTGCGGCAAGCCGTCGATTAACGCGACCAGTTGCTTTTTGGCGGCAGTATTCAATACAGCCGGATCGACAAAGCCAATCTGCTTGAACTTGCGTGGCTTGGCTTTTTCAACCGTTTTGCCGGTCAAGTACTCGCCGGTCAGTTGAGTGCCATCATCGCGTTGGCCGAGTATCGTATATTTCGAGCGGGGCCAGGTTACCGAGCGGCATATCCCTAAAGCCTCCCATTCCGCAGCGCCGGGTTGCAAACCTCTAGCGCGAAGGTTCTCCGCTTCTTCGGCGGACACTTCATTATTGGTGACCAAGATACAGCGGCGTTGACCGCCATCGGCGGCATTCAATAGATTGACGGCGTTAAGGGTTGTGCCGCTGCCGGCGAAGAAGTC
>QJPH01000597.1 GCA_003242955.1 Candidatus Methylumidiphilus alinenensis | reverse complement strand
TGCAAGGCTTGCCTTGCCTGCACACGCCAACGCAAAGCAAGCCTTTCACTCCCGCATCACTTTTAATCGCACCCGGCCATTCAGGTTTCTTGACCTGAGCATTTATTAGCAACATAATCTACCCATCTTAAGCTCAACTTAGGGCTTTGCTTTTAATTCCACTGGATGCCCATCATGAGTACGATACAAGAACCGATTGTTTTTACTGACAACGCTGCGACCAAGGTTGGGGAGCTTATCGCAGAGGAAGGCAACGAGGATTTAATGCTGCGTGTCTATGTTCAAGGGGGTGGTTGTTCCGGGTTTCAATACGGATTCACTTTTGATGAAAACGCCAACGAGGATGACACTCAGGTGGAAAAAAACGGGGTGAAGGTACTCATTGATTCCATGAGCATACAATATCTTAACGGGGCTGAAATTGATTACCGTGAAGATGCCGCGGGTTCCCAGTTCGTGATACGAAATCCCAATGCAACCACTACCTGCGGTTGCGGTTCTTCATTCTCGGCTTAGATAAAACAGCGGTTCAAGAACGGGCTGGCGGATAAATTAGTATCTGCCAGCACCTATTCATTGATCATCGGCCTCACTCGAGGGTTCCTCAGATTCGCCTATTGACTGGGTAATATCCTCGTCTGGCTTTTCATCCTTGCCCGACGTTTTGCGTTGCAGTTTTTCCTCTTTCTTCTTCTTCTTCGCCAATTCTTTTTGGCGTTTTTCGTATTGATAATTTGGCTGGGCCATGGTCTCGTCCTGTGCGAAGCTTATTGGCGGCTACACATTCCGCTGGGATTGACTTAATCAAGATCATTGAGAGAAATCGGCCCTCCCTGGCTCTTAGGAACCGACGTTGCCGACGGCCAAAAATGGTCGGATACTACCCGAGCTACTTGTCAATGTAGAGCGATAGCCCATGAATTGAAACAAAGCTACCCACTAATTTCTGCGAGGATGGTCTGAATGGATTTTTCAATGCGATGCGAGGAAAACCATCAGACCATGCAACCCACTGCACAGTCACCGCAAGCGGTGATAAATTATCTGCGTCCGCCGCCATAGCCGCCGCGATCACGTCCACCACCATCACCACGCCCGCCCCCACCAAAGCCACCCCTGCCGCCGCCGCCTTTGTCTTCCTTTGGACGTGCCTCATTGACCACCAATGGACGGCCGTCAATGTCCTTGCCATTCAATGCAGAAATGGCTGCCTGTCCTTCCTGTCCAGTCCCCATTTCCACAAAACCAAAGCCTTTGGAGCGGCCATTGTCCCGGTCTTTGATGACTTGCGCGGAACTGACGCTTCCGTAGGCAGTGAAAAGTTTTTCCAGTTCGCTGTCGCCCATGCTATAAGACAGGTTGCCGACGTATAATTTAATGCCCATTGGGAAATATCCTCAGATGAAACAAATTTATCCCATGTATTCCAAGGGCCTAAATCTGTGCTTAGAAAAAAGTTGGTAGACATCCTCGTTTTTTGAGGTATGTTTTTGGCTATTCGCTACTTGCGAACTGTATCACAATAGCATATTTCTAGGAAAAATGGTGTTTTTTCGCAAATTTTACTATCCCTACTCGCAAATCAGCTTTTGATCGGGGACTCTTAGGGTCAATCCCATGGCTTCGAACCCGGCTCGAAGCGCGAGATGAAGGTCGTAGTGGCGTTTCCATGAGTTCTCCAAGCCTTCCTTTTGGCAAGCTCACCAAAGCCTTGTGAAGCCCGTAGAGGGCGTTTATTGGGGCTGTGTGGTGGTAGGCGCGTTTCGTGCCGTCGCCCAGTAACTCATCACCAGATTGTGATCAAGGAACCAACTTTGCACTTTAGTCTTACGGTTTTTGATCCGCTCCTCAGCTTGTTCACTAAAGCTTTCGTGAGTATCATCGCTCAAGCCTTTTTAAACGGGGTATGGGCATTCAGTTCTTCGATGTAATGCTCGATATTTGACTTTTCATCATCAAGAAACTGGTTGATGGCTTTGGCAAAGCCAGAATGGGCAATCCAGTGTGCGGACCATGTCGGCGATGGCAATAATCCACGGGCCATTTTATGAACTCCCTGCGCGCCCCCTTCAAAGCGGGCAATGCCATGCTGAATGCAATATTCCACAGCTTGAGAATAGCAGGTTTCAAAGTGCAAGCCACTGACGAATTGCTTGGCACCCCAATAACGTCCAAAAAGGACATCATCTCCCAGTACATTCATCGCACAGGCAACCGGGTTGTCCCCTCGCACGGCGAATATCCATAACAGATTATCTGGCATCGACTTGGCGATTCGGCGAAAAAAATCCAGATTCAAATAGGGCGAAGACCAATGTTGATGGTAAGTATTGACGTAGCAGTGATAGAAAAACTCAATTTGCCAGTTTTGGATTTCCCTGCCTTTCAACCATATAAAGGAAATTCCTGCTTGATGGGCGTGCCGACGCTCTTGGCGGATTTTTTTGCGCTTGTCATGATTTAAAGCGGCTAAAAATCCATCGAAATTATCGTAACGGGCATTATGCCAATGGAACTGCAAACCCTCGCGCAACATGAAGTCCAATTCGCGCATGACCGCCAAATCGGTTTCATTGGGGAAGAGTATATGCAGGGACGAAACCCCTATTCGCCGCGCTAAATCGATGGCCCCTTCCGCCAAAATCCGCCGGTCCCCATGAGTGTTCGCCAAAAGCCTAGGCCCAGAAACGGGGGTAAACGGCGCGGCGCATACTAGTTTGGGGTAATAAGCGAGGCCGTGCCGTTCAAATGCGTCTGCCCAGCCATGATCGAATACAAACTCGCCCCGCGAGTGGCTCTTCAAGTATAATGGCATCGCACCGGCTAGGGTTTGACCATGCCATAGGGTCAGATATAAAGGCTCCCAACCAGTCTCCGCCGACACACATCCGCTGTCTTGGATTGCGATCAGGAATTCATGGTGCAAAAATGGGTAATCGCCCACCAGTGTGTTCCATTGGTCCGGATCGATATCAGCCAATGAATTGAATATTTTGATTTTTGACATGACTTTGCGGCCTATTAAATGATAGTGACCGCATCCAGAGTATCCCGGTGGTTTAGTATTGTTATGCCCGGTTAATGCAACAAAGCACTTTGCAGCAAGCCCATGGTGGAGGAACCGCCCGTAGTATTCACATATTGCAAAACAATAGGAATGAATTGGCTCACCATGCCGGAATTCAAGCCTAGGCTCTGAAACGACCCTGCCAGCGAGGCAGCAGTTCCTAGTGCACTTCCAGAACCACCTAGGGCGCTCCCTGCCGCACCCATAAGGCCGGCCGTACCGAGTGAGGGAGCGGCTTGGCTGGGTGCCGCAGCCAAATATTGGTCCATTCCCGGCACGGCCTTGCTGACTTGAGCGAAATCGGCCGGACTCATGCCTTGTCGTGCAGTTGAAAATAAGGAGCCAGCCCCGCCAGTAGCCTGCGCTGGTGTAACCCCCAGTTGTTGAACCAGGGTGTCAGTCAGGTTGAGCCCAAGGCCTGCCGCCGGTGTCACGCTTTTGCTTGCCGCGCCCACGGCGGCACTGGTCATCGGAGCTTGTCCGGCTAACGACCCGGACGTTGGAATCTGGCCTGCCATTGATCCGGTAGACGGCAAACCCAAGCCGCCAGTTTGAGCCATACCTTGGGGCAGGGTAGAGCATCCTGACCATGCCAAGGTCATGGCAACAGCCGCCAAAATGGAAAATGCTTTCATCGTGGATTCCTTAACATAAGTTGTGTTGAATGGGAAGGGTAGTGAATTGCGTCTCAAAAGATTACATTAAAAACGCAGAACCCAATGTAAAAGGATTTTTACTGGTATAGATTTGACCGACAGGATGGCCCTGCGTCAATGCGCAGGGTCATCTAGTCGTTGTAACCGAATCCTATCTAGGCATAGGAACACCTAGATTGACATTAACCTATGCGCCTAGCCGTAAGCCGGGCATGGTATTTGATTTGTTACGCCCGAAACAGGGTTTTACGCAACAGTGAACTCATCTAAAGTTCTACCTTGCTCAATTAGCTCACGCAGCCATTTTGGTTGCATGCCACGCCCTGTCCATTGATGTTTTGGGTTCTCAGGGTTGCGGTATTTAACAGCCACTTTAGAACCTTTTCTAGAACTTCCTGCAGTCTTTTCAGAAGATATTTCGGTTAACTCAACGGCATATCCAATTGATGCGGCTAATTCCTTAATTTGCGCGGCTACTTCTTTGCGTTTTCCAAGTTGCCTCTCGCGAAGGGTTTTTTGTGCGGTATCGATCAGATGGGCTAGTTCAAATTCGGACAATTCATTTAGTTTTTCGTTCATTGGAGCTCCAAGGTGTTGGTTGTGGATAATGCTATTTATATTACCCTAGTATACCTGAAAAAATCCAGAGTTTAAAATACAACTATGGATAATTTTTTTATCGAGCCTTTTCGTGCTAACCGATAAGACCCAATCACAGAGCATGTGAAATCAGGCTGTGATGTCAGTATTGAGAATCCCCGGTTGAATTCCAGCATGCGTTAAACTAGAGTTTTTTGTGATAACCTATGGCGTCTATTGTCCTGAATAAGGGTGAAATTAAACGAATAGCGTTAATCCGCCGCGAAGCGGTTTAGTTCAACAACGAGATGACAGTGATGTGTAAAATAGATGGCTAAGGGCGCACTGATTTGTTTCCGCCAGTCGTTCAATCGAGCTTCCTGATTAGAAAGATGATCCAGCCACTTGGGCTTTGCTGAAACAACTTGACAATCTGGTCAAGCTTTATTCATGCTTTGCGATTATATTTAGTAACACAATGAAATATAAAGATTATTACAAGACCATGGGGTTAGGCAGGAAGGCCAGCCCAGAGGAGATCAAGAAGGCCTATCGCAAGCTTGCGAGGAAGTATCATCCTGATGTGTCCAAGGAACCTGGCGCTGAGGACAAGTTCAAAGAAGTCTCTGAGGCTTACGAGACCCTTCATGACCCGGAAAAACGTTCTGTCTACGACCAATTGGGCACTTATCAGCAGGGACAGGATTTCCGTCCGCCACCAGGCTGGGAGCAGCATTTTGGTGGCGATCCATTTTCCAACGAGGGGATTGATCTTTCGGATTTGTTCGCTGCTTTCACTGGAAAGGCTGGCGGTGTCGGGCGGGGCGCAAAAATCCCCAAGCCTGGGCAGAATTATGAAGTCAATGCCCATATCACCTTGGAAGAGGCTTATCATGGCACCGAGTTGGAACTCAGCTTGACCACGACCGAGTCCGACGGTAAAGGCCGACTACGCAAAATGCCTAGAAACCTTAAGGTGCGAATCCCAAAGGGAGCGACAGATGGGCAGCGTCTGCGCCTTTCCGGCCGGGGCGGGAAAGGTCAAAATGGAGGCTCTGACGGAGACTTGTTTCTTAACATCAACTTGCACCCGCATCCCTTTTTCCGTGTGAGCGGCCACGACCTGTACCTTGAACTCCCTTTAGCGCCTTGGGAAGCAGTGTTGGGTGCCATGGTTCAAGTGCCTACCTTGGGGGGGGATGTGCGCCTCAAAATTCCGCCAGGAACCCATTCCGGACAGCAATTGCGGGTTACAGGCCGTGGCTTGCCCATGCCGCACCGGGGGGCGGGAAATCTTTTCGCGATAGTGCAGATTGTGGTGCCAACCGTGGTGGACGAACATGAACGCGAATTGTTCCAGTCACTTGCCGATGCTTCGACCTTCAATCCGCGTGGGCATTTTGAGGGGGGTTGACTTAAGGGTGTGGCAAAAGCGAAACGGGGGTGCGAGGCTTGCCAAGGCATGCTGGCAAGGCAAGCTTTGCACTCTTAGCTTGATTTCAATTAACGCACGTAAGCAAGCGTTCACTCCCCTGCCTTTATCCTGGCAGCGCGGCCATCTTGGACGCTATTTCAGCGGGCGAGACGCCCACGCTCCCATGGCACTGCCATTAAGTTAAGCGTTTATCGGAACGCCAAGCCCCAGCTTGGCATCAGGGTGTACCGCGCCAAGCTGGGGCTTGGCGTTCCGTCAAGGGCTGATTTCACGCTTAATGCATCTTAACTTAATGGCAGTGACGCTCCCAGGGGGAGTGAACGCTTACTAACGCCCAGTTTGTGTGCAGCGCTTTTAATCGCACCCGTTGAGCCAACTTGTTGTAATTTGATGACTGATGAAAAATACTGAATTGAGTGTAAAACCTTGGATAATGTGGCTAGCCATGTTTCTGTTAATGGCCTTACTGGCCCACGTTATTATAGAAAGTACGGTCCAGTTGATTTTAGCCAATCATTCCGGAATTTGGCGTTACCTATCGGAGTTTCGTAACAATGCCCAAAAAGACGGGCTTTCACTTGATCAATATGGAAAAAAAGTTGGGCTCGACGCTTATCACGGTTGGGGCAAAGCCGATGTCAGGGTATATGAACCATCGTCCAATCTAGACAATATCAAGACTATTTTGTTTGTGGGCGACTCAGTCACCGCAGGGCATGATGTTAAAGCGGGCGAGGAAGACTATCCTGCCCGAATTTCGGCAATGCTGGGAGATAAGGGTGTAAGGGTTGTCAATTTGGCAGTCCGGGGGTATGGCGTGGATCAGATGTGGCTTAAATTATTGACCACTGCGGGCAAATACCATCCGGATGCCATCGTTTTTGCCTACATTCCACATGACTTGATCAGGCCGGGCAATGATTTCAATTTTGGTTTGCCTAAACCAAGGTTTCGCTTCTCAGGTTCGCATGGCAAGCTTGCTTTGGCAGAAGACATAGCAGAATTTAATCAAGGTTATGATGATGCCCGCAGCAGTTTTCGGCTGAGTTGGTGGTTCATTTCGTATTATTGGAAGAATAAGGAATATTATGTCCCTGCTCTGTTTACAGATTACTACACACGACTATATCGTCTCATTGGCGATGGATTGGCGCAGCTTTCTCAAGAATGGAAGATACCTGTCGTTGTTGTAAAGCTTACCAACATCGATGATTTCAAAGGTTCAGGCAAGCTTGTTCAATTGGCAGCCTCTGGATTGGTTCATCCAACGGGATGGCAATCGGCTAAATTAAGTTATTTGGATTTGGACCCTTGTGTCAAGCCGAAAGCTCTTGCGCAACAAGTCGATTTCGACAAGGAGTTCTATCATCACCCAGGGCCTGTCGGACACACATTGATGGCCGAGTGTCTTGGCGATTACATTGATTCCAAGTTAATCAGCCAAGGCCGATAGGCCGAATTAAAACCGACTCGGTCTTGAAGACCGAGTCGGTTTGCCAGCTTTTCTCCACTGATTCAGTCGCTTTTCACCCGTTCAGGGGGTCCGTCCGCGCATCCCTCTATGATCCGGATGCCATAGCGCGACCCAAAACCTAGCGCATTATCCAACAGTAGGATGCGTGATGGGCGTAACACATGCATCGTCGCTTTGTTAATCGCACTGATGGTTTCAGTTGGATTAGCGAAAAGTTCACGGGCAAAAGGAAACTTATCAAGATAAGCGGCAAGCCCCTGCGCCTTGTCACCCAGCGACGAGACGGGTTCGGCAACACCTTCCATTTGCAGCCCTTTGATTTCCTTCCATGAATTGACTGTGGGGTGAACTGTTACGGCACAGCATGGATTGACCGCCAAGTTTCGGCAATGTCTGGACCGATGTGATGAGAAAAAGAAAAGTTCAAAGCCCACTGCGGCAAAATAAACATCGGTTGCCCAGGGAATTCCTTGGTTACAGGTGGCCAGAGTCATGGCCGGAATTTCAAGCAGAATGCTGCCTGCGGCAATTTCGAATTGATTAGGCGTCATCGCCGCCCCAACGCTGAAATAGACGGTGTTCAATGCCAAATTGGTCCAAAACTTTGCCCACTGTCTGATCCACCAGGTCCATGATGGTTTTTGGGGCATGGTAGAACGAAGGCACAGGCGGCAGGATCACCCCGCCCATCTCGGTCACTGCGGTCATGTGGCGCAGATGGCCGAGGTGCAGCGGGGTTTCCCTAGGGACTAACACCAACTTGCGACGTTCCTTGAGGGTCACGTCGGCGGCGCGGGTCAGTAAATTGTCATTCAGCGACAATGCTATCTGAGCCAAGCTTTTCATGGAGCAAGGCATCACGACCATGCCTGAGACCCTAAACGATCCGCTAGAGACCGCAGCGGCCAGATTGCCAGGGTCGTAGGACACATCAGCCAAGGACTTGACTTCATCAACGCTATACGGCGTTTCTAGCCTCAATGTAACTTCCGCCCCTTTGCTCAGTATCAGATGGGACTCGACTTCCGGGATGCCCCGCAGGACTTCCAAAAGGCGGATGCCGTAAATGACCCCGCTGGAACCGGATAGGCCGACGATTAGTTTTTTCATTACAGCGATTTCAATATCATAAGTTTTTGATAAATTAATCTTTTTTAGGTTCTACAATTAAATCAATGATTTGATTGGAATCCCATTATTGTTTTTAGTTATAATTTGTATAATTTAAACATGAAAACGCTGTAGAATATATGAAATTCTCAGCTTAAGATGGAGTTGATTTTGAGTTGAGGGTGCTTACCGGCTTTCTTCATTGTGGTAACTAACTTCGGTGGGCAGGTGGGGCATTGACAAAAATTGAGATATGGGAGTAATGTCTAAATTGCACACAATTATAAGGCATGAATAATGATGTCATTTGTAGCGTGGATGCATGCGGAGTAGTCTTCTAATGAGCAACTTCATAGCGGTAAAGATTCACTACGATCACCGCCAATCCCTTCTTGCTCACTTGAAGTACTCACGTGCGGCTACGGAGGATGAGCATAAAGAATACCTCTCGCTGTATCGCGACGAAAATGTAGGAGGCGAAGGTTTCCACGAATGCCTGAACTTTTCTATTCCTGAGCAGGGTACGGTCCAGATTTATCTGCCACCAACGTGCCTGCCGGGTAAAAAGCGACTAGCAGACGATTTCATGATCTTTTCTTTCACATACCATCAAGATCGTGAGATGCCTTCTCGCATTATCGGTGTTCATGCGGGTACAAATGTAATAGGGAAAGACGGCAAGATGCGGGCTGGCATCCTGCGAATTCCGGGTGTTGATCTTTACTTTCATGCAGAAGCCCCCACCGAACTTTCAACGTTATTTACCCCTCCAGTTGAGTACGACCTAAACGCTGGCCTATACACCCCTGTCTTTAGGAAAAATATATGGGGCAATGGCTTGCGCTACATCACTGCGGAACATGCGGAAAATATCATCCAAGCCGCTTTAGCTGGCGCTCGATCTGCGATTATTAATTCGCAGGGTTCGCGCCAACTTGCGATTGAGCGGGAGATCGACGTTTTAACGAATATCGCGGAGCAATACACCCTTTCGCTTGATCGACGGGTAGCCTGGAGCGGACGCAATAACGCAGTAAGTCGCATACCTCCTATGCCCGACAAAGAGCTTGGCAAACTTGGAGAAAGAAAAATATTTGAGCGTGAGCTTGCAACTGTGAAGACTTTCGGGCTTGCGTCCAGTTTAGTGGAATGGGTCTCACAGGCCATACCGCAAGCACCTTATGACATAAAGACTGTCAAAAAGATTGGTGCGGAGTACAGGGATCACTATCTTGAGGTCAAGTCGAGCAAAGCAGAGAATGACCCAAACATTTACATATCATCCGGTCAGGTAGCGTTTCTGGAAACTCATAAAAATTGCTCTTCAGTTGTAATTGTGTCCTTTGATGCAGAGAATGAAGTAAAAAGCATACGAGACCTTAGCCTTTCTCAGATACGGAAGGAATTTGAACTTATTCCGATCAAATACAAGCTGCGCAGTCGAGGCGATGGCTAAACATAAAAAAGGTACTACAGCCTTTTTCGCTGCACTAATTATATGAAGATTTACGCTGATACATCTGTGTTTGGAGGGGTCTTCGATGAAGAATTCGCCCAAGATAGTAGGCAGTTTTTCGAGGATGTACTGATCGGTAAGTTTAGTCTTGTCATTTCTGCCTTGGTTGAGCAGGAAATCGAATCTGCACCTGAACTTGTAAGAGTTAATTTTATGCGGTTCGTTTCTACATCTGAGCTTGCAGAGATTAGTCCAGCTGTCCTAGACCTGAGAGATGCCTATCTTAGCGCAGGCATCGTCACACCTAAATCCACTGACGATGCTACGCATGTAGCCCTTGCCACAATCTCGCAGTGCGAAATCATCGTGAGTTGGAACTTCAAGCACATTGTGCATTTTCAGAAAATCCCAAAATATAACGCGGTAAATGCGTTGCATGGGTATCGTTCAATCAACATCTACTCGCCTTCGGAGGTAATCAGTTATGAGGAATCCTGAACCAAAATGCATTCAATGGAAACGTCAAGGCGCAGAAAAGGTTGCTTCTCAAATTGCCAATATGTCGCGAGAGCAAGAGCTTGAATTCTGGAGAAAAAAAACCGAGCAGCTTCGCGCTTTACAAATTCAGCAGCGTAAATCAGACTATTTAGCATCGGATGCCTAGAAAATTATGCATAATGATTAGCGCTGGAGCGTGGGAACCATAAAAAAACTTAATCCCCGCTCTTTTCCACCTTCCCCGGTGCGTAACCGGTCAATTCCACATACCCCCTGCCGACAGCTTTCCCGGTTTTGGCATCAAGCACATCCACAGCGCCTTCCCAGTAACGGGCATCATGGCGAAATTCCTGATCGGCAAGCACCGGGCGAATGGCAAGGATGCGCCCAGTGGGTTTGATAGTAAAACGCCAACTGGCTGGATAACGGCCACCTGCCGGACTTTCCCAATAATCCAAGGTTTCAATGGCAACCGCGTCGCGGAAAAGGCGGGTAGACTGCCCATCCGGTGCAACGAGGGCCCCGGAACTGGCCGGGTCGTCTTTGCCGTCTTTGTGACGCAGACGGAAGAACATTAGGTCCGTGCCATCGTCGAATTGCAGGGAAAACCAGTCCCAACCGGCTTGATACTCGGCCAACATACTCGTACTCCATTCGCGGTCCAGCCAAGCCAAGCCATTGACCGGAATTTGCTGGCCCGGTAATTTCAACTGTCCCTTAGCGGTCATGCGGGTAATGGAATAATAATAGGAGGCGTTTCCCGGTTCGGAACTCTTCTGGCTTAAGCCCTGGTCGCCATTTAACACCGGCGGTTTGCGGGGGTCCAATTCCAAGTCCAGTTCAATCCCATCCTGGCTCGCCCGAAAATGCCAAGGGAAATCACCCCCCGGAGCGGCTTCAATGCGCCAGTCATCCAACCAGACTTTGAAGGGTTTGGCCTGTTCTCCGGCCAATCCTATGGCACTGCGCGAAATCCTCTGGAATGACGTGTATTTTTGACTGTCCACATCGGTCAGTGCAAAGTGCGCCATATTGGCATCTTGGCCTGCCCAACGGGAAGGGCGGTTCGGAATTCCATGTTTAAGTCCGTGGCGGAAGAAGGTGATTTGGAAGCCGAAGCGCTGCTTTTGGGGCCCATCAAGATTGCCGGTGACATACCACCACTCATCGCGGAAATCCGGATGCGGCCCATGGTCCGCTGGAAATTCAAACTGCCTGGGCGCGAAAGCCCGCTCGAATCCGGCGTGATCCGGTTCTCGCAATGTGGCCGAGGCACCTTCGCCGGTTTGTTCCTGTTGGCCGTAAGCAGCTAAGCTTAGTGCCAAGAAAATTCCTGTCAGCCAAGGTGAATAGTGCAATACCGAATGTTCTTTGCTTCTGCTTATTTCAATAGGGTCCATTCTCACTCCCCTCGCAATGAGGCCGAAGGTTCGACCCGCATGACTAGGTAAGCAGGGTAAAGGCCGGCCAATAATGCCGCGACAATTGACAAGCCAACCGCTGCCAACAGAGGCGGGAATGAAATCACCAAATCCATGGTCCAGCCGAAGGATCGCAGATTGATGACACGGACTAACGCAACCGCGACTGCCAGCCCAAGAGGGATGGACAACAAGCCCGCCGTCAAACCCATGAAGCCGGTTTGCAACAACATCAGCCGCCCAGCCTGCAAAGGGGTAAGGCCAGTGGCTCGCAACACGGCGAATTCGCGTCGACGCTCATACTGGAAGGCCATTAACGCGCTGAAGATGCCGACAAATGCCACGCCAACGGCGAGAAGTCGCAGCACTTGGGTAATGGCAAAGGTTCGCTCGAAGGTTTCCAGCGACCCGGCGCGGATTTCCCGATTGGACCGGACTATCAGCGGTTGGTGTTCTACGGCAAGGATGCGCCCTACCTCGGTTCTGACCTTCTCCAAATCAAACCCAGGTTGCAGATAAAGCCCCACCGAGGTAACCGACCTATCTTTCCAGAGACGCTCGTAAAGTAATTTATGTATGACGATCAGCCCTTGATCGGAGCGATAGTCAAAGAAAATCCCCGCCACCGGTAGCTCAATCGGCCCAGAGTCGGTGGCTAGCGTCAAACGGTCACCGACTTTTAAGCCATGCCGTTGGGCGTAGGGTTCCGAGACGAAGACAGCTTCCATCGCTGGAAATGCCAACCACAGCGCCTTGCCATCAGCGTGTTTGAAGCGGAAACCGGGGTGTCCGATATAGGGTGTTTCAAGTGCCAGCAATTCGCTTTCCCCTAACGAAGTCGAAATGAGGGTACGCCGCCCTGCCCCAGTTTTATCTACCCCGGCGATGCGGCCTAGCCGCTCTTGCAAGCCTTCCGGCAATGGTGGGCTATAACGGGCTGCTGAGGTCGGGGTGGATATATAGATATCCGCTTGTAGAATCTGGTCCAGCCACTCCGTAATCGTGCCGCGAAAGCTCTCGATCATCGTGCCGACACCGATGCTGACCGCTACGGCAATGGTCAATGCGGCTATGGCAAGCCCCGCCCGACTGACCGAAGCCGCCACGTCGCGAACCGCCAACCGGACTAGCCAAGCATTAAACAATCGGGCAAGGCCGACCATCGCGGCAGCAAAACCTATTAATAACAATGGGGTCAACAAGCCATAACCCAGCAGCAACAGGAAAACCCCGGCGATGGAATAAACCAAGCCGGGAACATCCGATAATAGCAAGCTAATGGCAATTGCCAACGCTAGGATGCCGCCCACAGCCAGCCATGGCAAACCTTGCCGTGCCTTGTTTTCCAGACCCGAGCGTGTCCGGGATGCCAAAGGCGAAGACCATGCTGCCTCCAGCGCCGGACCTAAGGCCGCGAGGACGGATGCCGCGATGCCAAGCACCAGGCCGCGCATCAATATCACCGGATCGAGGATGAATTCAGTGACAGTCAATACAAAATAGATATCGTTGATGGTGCGAGTGACCATATGCAACAAACCTTGTGCCGCCAATATGCCGAGCGCCAGCCCCAACCCCCCTCCCAGCAGTCCTATCACAGCCGCTTCGACGAGTATTTCCCACATTAACTGACCCCGTGTCACGCCTATAATTCGCAACATCCCGAGCAGTTCGCGTCGTTGCAGGACGGAAAACGCCATCGTGTTGTAGATTAGAAAAGCACCAACCAATAGCGCGATCAGACTCATTGCACGGAGGTTCAGTTCGAAGGCCGCCGTCATATTCTGTGTCGCAGAGGTGCGTCCGGCCGCGCTTTCCAGTTCCGCGCCGGGGGGCAATAGGCTACGAATATGCCGTTCCAGCTTGGCATCGTCAGCAAGAATCAGGTCGATGCGATCTAGCACACCCAACCTCCCCAATAATTCCTGCGCCGTGGCAATGTCTGCCAGCATCAAACCTTCCAATCCTGGGTCGGGTATTTCATTGCCTTCCACATAAGCAACCACCTTGAGTTGGCGGGGCAAGCCGTTGACCGTCAATTGCAAAGTACCTCCGGGAAGGACTCCGAGACGTTTTGCGGTCAGTGCCGACAGCATGACTGTATCCGGTTCGGTCAACAGGCGAACTGCATCGTCACCCCTTGCCGCCTTGACAAAGCGGCTGCGGAGATTCCGTTCAGAAAAGGGGTCGAACCCCGCCAATCTGAGCGTGTTGCCATCAACACTGACATAGCCTTCAATCGCGGGGGCACTTTCACGCAAGCCTTCTTCGACGCGCAGCCGGGTAAAAAATGACTCCGGCAGGCCGGCAGGGCCACCCGTGATGTGATGGGTATAGCGTCCGGTCAACGCTTCCATGGACAGGGAAAAGGCCCTGTGGGTACTCCCGGCAGCCAAGTCAATGGAAACCAGCATTGCCACACCCAAAGCAACGCCGACTATTGCCAGCAGCAACTGCAATGGGTGGCGTAAAAAATGACGGCGATTGGCGCGCCCTAAAATTGCCATGTTAAAATGCCGCGTCCAAACGCCCATCGACCAGCCAAATGATGCGATCCGCACGGCGGACCACCTTATCACTGTGGGTTATCAGGATTAGAGTCTTGCCCAGCGCCCTGACCAACCGGTCCAGCAGATCGAGCACTTTTTCCCCGGTGGCAAAATCCAAGTTGCCGGTCGGCTCGTCGGCCAGCACTAACTGGGGTTGGTGTACGAGAGCCCTGACAATGGCGACGCATTGCTGTTGGCCACCGGAAAGCCGGTCAGGATAACTCCCTGCACGGTCGGCCAAACCGACTTCTGCCAGTAAATCCAGCGCCATCTCGCGTCCCATTTTTTCGCTAATGCCATTCAGTTCCAAAGGCAGCAGCACATTTTCCAATACGTTAAGCGTGGGTATCAGGTTGAAAAACTGAAAAATGAAACCAACATGGCTGCGTCTCCATAGGCTACGAGCCGGTTCTCCCAAGCCGGCCAGATCAATGCCGTCAAAGGTGATATGGCCTGCGCTGGGCACATCCAAGCCCCCGATCAGGTGCAGCAAGGTTGATTTTCCCGAACCGCTTAGCCCCACAAGCGCAAGCTGTTCGCCAGGGTCCACGACAAGATCGACACCGCGCAAAATTTCACGCCATTCGCCCGCTTCGCGATAGCCGAAGTTAACCCCTTCTAGCCGCAGCAGCGGAACAGTTGCAAGCGTTGCACGGGTGGAAGGATTGTTAGTCTCTGCCGGGGTTGACTGGGAAGTGGACATGGCTGGGATTTTCCTACTTTTGACCTTAGTTTAGGCGACATACATTGTACTAGAGTTTTGGAACCTAAACCCTAAGCAACTAAGTAGGAGTTCATAAGTTTTTTTTAACAACTAGGAAGTAACGCGATTTCCAAGAATGTTTATACCAAGTAGAAGCGGCTTCCAGCCGCTTAAAGCGGCAAGATGCCGCTTCTACTTTAGGTAGTTTATTTATCGAAAATCGCCTAAGGCTTAACCGTTCGCCCTGAGCTGCGAGCCTGTCGAGCAGTCGAAGGGTGGACTCTTAAGCCGTTCCTGGTTCGATCCTTCGACAAGCTCAGGATCCACCACGAACGGCCCTGAACTGTCAAGCCTTAAGTTGGTAGCCCAATTTGTACACTAGCGCAAGGGCGCAATAGCGGTAATCCGCTTGTTGCGCCGTATGGGCAAGGGGATTTACGGTAGGGCTGTGCTTAAAAAGCCACGCCGGCAACACTGCCGATAACATTAAATGTGCCAAAAAATATTGCTAACACTGAATTTGGTAATATTACCCAAATTCTTAAAAAAACCACGATTCCCACGAAAAGACGATTGCATTTCCCGTTTTAGATTCGGTATGATTTAATCCAGACGATGCGGTTACGGGTAAGATGGCTACTTGTTTTTTCAATGGGGTGCATATTGTTCATAAAATACAATTAAATGATTGATTATATGACGATAATATATAATTATACACCTATCTAGGCGCAAAATAATACGCCATTTGGGGTGCATTGACCATTTAATCTGCTCAAACATGCTCACGTTTTGCAATCGGGTGTTTTTTTCAGTGGGAACTGTTGACAAACAAGAGGTTGAGGGAGTAAAGTGTCCAAAACACACCTTGAGGCGTAAACTAAAACGCCTGTTGGGCTGTCTAATACAAAGTTGGGCTTTTTAAAATCAGCAAACCAAGAGGTAAGGATGAAGATTCAAGGTGCAGTGGTGAAAGAGCAAAATGTCACTTTTGCAATCGTAGTTGTTAAGAAGTCTGCAATGCAGACAAACCACGCCTCAGCAGAGACTCGGGCAAGCTTCCAAGCTTTGTTTCCTGGGCTTCCGCTTGTCTTAGCGTCTCAGGACTTACGCGGTACGTTTGAGTATCAGGGTCGTAAGGATTTGGTAGAATTCCTTGCGTCAATTGATGCGTCTCGCATTCCTTGGAAGGAATACACTTTTTCTTAATGTTCATGGCATATTTAAAATGAGTTATAGTGCAATATTTTAGCGACCTTGCTGCACTGCAATTTTCCTGTTATAGTTCCCATTTTAGCATAACTACAATGGCATAGAGGAGCAATAGCGGCGATGTACCAAAAAAACGAGCTTTTACGGGCATTTATAGAAAAAAATTGCCTACTGGCAGACGTTGACATCTCGCTGAGTACAGGCACTCAGTCATCTTTTTACTTCGACTGCAAAAAAGCAACCTTTGACGGGGAAGGTCTATCCCTCATCGTAGACGGCGTTCTCGCCATAATTGATGGTTTGCCTGAGCAACCAACAGCCATAGGCGGCTTAACGATGGGTGCAGACCCCATTGTTGCGGGTGTTGTTGCGCGGGCTTATCAGCTAGGCAGGTCGCCTACCCACGGATCAATTGTTCGTAAGGAACCAAAGAAACACGGAACGAAAAGTAAGATCGAAAATCAACTACCTTCGGGAACAAAAATTGTCGTTATTGATGACGTGATTACTAGTGGTGGTTCCATCAAAACAGCTTGTAAGGAGTTAATTGCGGAAGGGTACATAGTTGTTGGGATTATTGCCTTGGTTGATCGCAAGGCGGGTGGCAAGGAATCGTTAGAGCGAGAATTCGGGCCAGTCCATGCATTATTTGATAAAAATGACTTCCCGGCACTAAGGTCGTTAGATGAAATCGAAACTGTTGCTGAAGCCGCTTGATAATGGGTTTAACTATGGCGCGATAAAAGAAATTGAATCGTTATGCGCTGATTGCATTGTCGAGTCATCGCCAAACGATTCTCCTTTTATTTTCATTATACGTCAGATTTGTTTTGATATATGTCAGCTTATAGAAAGCGTCGACGGTTCAACATCCAATCATGACAAAATTGAACAGCCTATACTTCCTGTGTTGAGAGCATCAATTGCATCATTAGATAGCGAAACTATATCTGATAAACTTGAATATGCCCACAATCTTATAGGTACACTACGCAATGTGAGGAAGGATTTAAAATATAACAAGCAATAAGCATGTTATTGTACTAACTATAAAAGCACCCATAAAACCCATTATCTAGTGGGTTTTTTTATGCCAAACATAAGCAATAACAAGAGCAAGGCCGGGCGCAATAGCGGTTCTCCGCGTATTGCGCCGAATGAAGAACAAGAGAAAAAGCCATGAATCCCCGGCTTTGTCTCCCTAGCCCACCAGCCCAACCCTGCGTTCGAGGGGACGCGGGGTTGTATTTTCGTTCAATTTTCTGGCTCCGTCCGCCCGCGCCCCTCAACGCGGTCGTTGGGCATCTTTGGAAACTTCAGGCCACCGACATGAATAGTCCTTACGTCTTCATCAGTTACTCGCGGCAGGACAGGGACTTCGTTGAACGGCTCTCGGGAGCCTTGAAAGTTGCCGGGGTGCAGACGTGGACCGACGTCGAAAACATCTCCGCTGGTGCAAATTGGCAGAACGAGATCGAGAAGGGTCTGCTTCAAGCACAAGTCTTGCTGTATGTTGTGAGTCGGAGCGCATCCATGTCAAAGTGGATGGAGTATGAACTAGTCGCGTTCATGCGCGGTGCTGGGCGTGTAATCCCAATCATCATTGATGATGAAGGACCAACCGCACTTCCAGTACTGCTACGGGATATTCAGTGGGCGGATTTCAGGTCCGACTTCGATGTAGCTGTTCAATCACTGCTCAAAGGAATCCATTCTCTTCAGGGGCGTACGCCAGTTGCGCCAGCGAAGACCAGATCGAGGGGCTATGTCTTTGTTAGTTACGCGGCTGAAGACGCGACCTTCGTGGAGGATTTGAAACTCTATCTGAAAGGGCGTGGCTACTCGTATTGGGACTTCCGAGAAAGCGAACGGAACTACCAAGTGGATTACACACTGGAACTTGAGGGCGTAATCACCAACGCCGAGGCCACATTAAGTGTCATCTCGCCCGACTGGAAGAAGTCACCAACGTCGTTGCAGGAGTTGCATTTCTCCAAAGACGTTCACACACCAGTGTTCCTCCTTCGTGTTAGAGACCCTGGCCCGACGCTCGCGCTTGCTGGAATGACCTTCATCGATTTCACAGGCACACTCAAGGCGGGCTTCGCAAAACTGGATGGAGAAATGAAGAAGTTCGGCCTATGAACCAGGTGCCCAACCCGGCAGTTTCGTAGGCCGAATCAATGGGGTCAGACTCCATTGCTTGTTAGTATGCCGGGAGAGAAAAAGAGCAAAAGCAATGCAACCCCGGCTTCCTCTCCCTGAGCGGCAGCCCAACCCGGCGCTCAAGGGGACGCGGGGTTACGCTTTGGTGTTTTTCCCCTAGTTTAGTCCGCCCGCGCCCCTTAGCTCGGGCGTTGGGCGTCTTGTAGTTAAACACAAATGTTTCCACAAGCCTGTAGAACAAGCCACGTTTTTTTTCACTTAATAATCTTGGAGGGTTCCGCCATAAACGGTATTTTAGCTTATGCAACCTGTAAAAGCTTTCAACAATAGCTAAACCTATCAGTAAAACAAAAAATAGACGTTTCAGATGACTAAATGCGATCAATGTAATACTCCTGCATTATGGGTTGTTTCTGACGAATGCGGTACAGAAATTCCGCTTTGTTTATCTTGTTATGCCAAATATTCAAGTATAATTCAAAATGATATTGAAAATAATGAGAGAGAAATAAATTACTTAACATCAAGCATTGAAAGTATCTCTGGTATTCCTCAAGACTACTTCCCTCGCTACCCATCAAGACCAATACCAATAACTATTTCAGGCATAAAAATGAATAATATACATGTTTCAAATAGTGTTATAGGAACAATAAATACAGGCTCAATAGGGACAATAGATCAAACAATATCAGCACTAATTCAACTTGGTGAAGTTTCTGTTGCTACTGCTGTTAAAGAACTTACTGAAGCGATAATCAACAGTAGTAATCTTACACCTAATCAAAAAAATAAGCTTGTTGAAACAATAAGTTTTGTATCAACAGAGGCGGCTACTCCAAAAGAAAATAGGAAAACTGCCATTGGATTTGATCTATTAGATAACGGTTTAAAGATTATCAAGGTAGCAGACGATCTTTTTGATGTATATCAAAAGTATTGGCCTATTTTAGTTTCAGTATTTAGTTAAAAGCCAAGAGCAAGAGCCTCTCCGTTCAAGTCCGCCGCCCAACCCGGCGTTCGACCGCACCCGCCCAACGGCTTCGGCTCACTGTTCGGCCCCCGTCTGGGCGGGGCGGTCAACTCGGGCGTTGGGCTCCAAGGGGTGTCTCTTTCGCAGACCCATTCCGCCAGTACCCATTGACGGTAGGCTGAAAACATGCTAACAATCCTACCTTAAAGGCTCTGGCTTTTGGGAGTGGTCGTACATTACAGCCTACACATCCATCGTTAGGCTTCTTCATTGACCTTGCCAGTGATGAGTGAGGTTTGATTTATAGTATGCTTCAGAACGTTAGATAAAAACTTAAGGTGATTACAAATGGCTGAAAAGAAAAAAGCACTTAATAAACATGATGTTAGCGAAATTAAGCAGATTTACGCAAATGTTACCATGTTGCAGGCAACTCCTGTAGATATTGGTATTGGTTTTGGTTTGACTGAATTTGAAAACTCTGAAGCAATGATAGCGAAAT
>QJPH01000310.1 GCA_003242955.1 Candidatus Methylumidiphilus alinenensis | reverse complement strand
CTTCTATCCCAAACTCAAACAATTGCCGACATCAAACGGCAAACGTCCATCGTGCAGGCGCAAGCCATGCGCATGGAAACCTTAGCCGCTCGACTGGCAAACCTAGAGACAAAAGGTACGATGGGACTGGTTGCCAGTACCAGTGAAGCCAAACGAAGTAAGTCGTGGTAGGGTGTAAGGGCGCACTAGCGGCCTCAGCCGCGTATTGCGCCGGATGGTCGGCATGACGGCGGGGGTGGTTGCTGACCAACGGCAAGATTCTACATCCGGCGCAATACGCGGAGTACCGCTATTGCGCCCTTGGGATACGCCTTACCGCGTTAATAGTTGCTATAAAAATGATGGAAATAAAAATAAATCGTTGATCCAAAAGCGAAATCTTTAATTGCAAAGTTCTATAAAGTAACTATTAGATGTTGAAAACGCTGTAATCACAACACCCCCAACGCCTCGCGCAAGGTTTTCACCGGCATGATATTCAACCCTTCAATGCCGCCTTTGGGGACGTTCTTGTGAGGCACGACGGCATGTTTGAATCCATGTTTGGCTGCCTCGCGCAGTCGTTCCTCGCCGTTTTGGACCGGCCTGACTTCACCGCTTAAGCCCAATTCGCCAAAGGCGATCCAGTCTCGGGGGATGGGGCGGTCGCGGTAACTGGAAACGACCGCCATCACCACCGCCAGATCGCCAGCAGTTTCCGTCAAGCGTAACCCGCCAGCCAGATTGATGAACACGTCTTGGTTCAGGATGCCCACGCCGCCATGGCGGTGCAACACTGCCAGCAGCATGGCAAGCCGGTTGCCTTCCATGCCCACCGCCACGCGGCGCGGTAAGGGCAAGGGGGATTCATCGACCAATGCCTGCACTTCAACCAGCAGGGGCCGGCTACCCTCGCGCATGGCCATCACCACGGTGCCGGGCATGTCCTCCTCATAACGGGACAAGAATATCGCGGAAGGGTTTTTGACTTCCTTCAATCCGGTTTCAGTCATCGCAAACACGCCCAATTCGTTGACCGCGCCGAAACGGTTTTTGAAGGCCCGGATCACCCGGTAACGGTTGCCGGGGTCGCCCTCGAAGTAAAGCACCGTATCGACCATATGCTCCAATACACGCGGACCCGCCAACGTACCTTCCTTGGTGACATGTCCGACCAAAAAGACTATCGTTCCGCTTTGTTTTGCGAAGCGCACCCACTGCGCCGCGCATTCGCGGACTTGAGCGACGGAACCGGGCGCGGATTGCAAAAGTTCGCTGTAAACGGTCTGAATGGAATCGACGACGAGAAGGGCGGGGGGCTGGTCACGGACGATGGACAGCATACGCTCCAACGAGGTTTCTGCCAGTATTTTTACTCCGGTGCAGTGTAGGTGGAGTCGTTTGGCGCGTAGGCTGACTTGCTGGATGGATTCTTCGCCAGTGATATACAAAGCATTGACCGGCCCCCCAACCGCCGCTAGGGTTTGCAGCAGCAAGGTGGATTTGCCTATGCCCGGATCGCCGCCGATCAGTATCGCCGAACCCGTGACCAAGCCGCCGCCCAGAACCCGGTCCAATTCGTCTAGACCGCTAGTGGACCGGGCGATTTCCTCCGAACCAACGGTCGATAGATCCACCGGCTTGGCTTGGCCCAATCCGTCGCCGGCATAACCGGCGAAACGCGAAGAGACTGGGTTGCGTTCTTCGACGCTTTCCACCAGCGTATTCCACAAACCACAGCCGCCGCACTGGCCTCCCCATTTGCTTTGGGCATTGCCGCATTCGGTGCAACGGTAGATGATTTTTTTGTCTTTGGAAGTGGCCATGGATAAAGCGTTTTATGAAGGGCGGATACAGGGATGTGATCCGCCGAATGCTGGCGACCGACCCATAACATACGGCGGAACCCGTTCATGGTTCCGCCCTTACGGACCTTGGTTGATGATCGTACTCTTGAGTGCCGGGTTGCCATGAAAGTACAGTATCCAAGTAGGGATGCTGTGCGTACCATTGTAAGCCCTTGAAGGTACGCACAGCGTACCCTACTTGGTATGGCTGGCATCTTCGGGGGTGCAAACCAATTTGCATGAATGTTGGGCGCACGGACTACAACGAAGCTGAGGCTGTTGCTCTTCGCTCTTTTCGTCGGGTGCAACGCAAAGTGACGCGCCCGACCATACAACTACCGTAATGTTTTGCTCTTAACGTTGCGTCGTTGCGCCGTTGCGTGAGGCAAAAAATCTTTGCCCAAATACGAGGCCAATCGGTATTGTGAGATAAGCAAAAAGAAGGTCTCACGCAACGGCGCAACGACGCAACGTAAAAAATCCAATGGGCAAGTATAGACACCTGCCTTGAATGTAAGCGTTCACTTCCCCCAGGGAGCGCGGGCGTCTCGCCCGCTGAAATGGCGGCCAAGATGGCCGCGTTCCCAGGAAAAGGCAGGGGGGAGTGAACGCTTACCCTTGAATGAACCCAATAGACTGAAGTATCTGTGTTGTACTTCATTTTGCGGGGTTACTGGCTTGCTGGGTTTTTAACATCTGCAACCCCCACCACTATCAACGCCACTCTTAATCTGCGGAAGTCATCCGGTTCAAGGCTGTCCCTGGGAATTAGCATTGAATAGCGTTTATTTTCAGTCTGCAAATGCAATAACACAAACCAAGGGTTGGCTATCGAACTACCCAATATTTTTGCTTCAATATCGTCACCCGAAGACAGGCGCAACATCCATGAGCCATCCGGCTTAAGCTGCAACCCGGCGATCTCATGACTATTGGCACGTTCCTTGAGCACATGCCACAGGCTTAATGCAACACTAACGGAAAGCAGCAGTTTAAGCCATAACTCCAATAGGTTAGCCCACGCGGCGACAAAGGCAAGTGCATGGGCTGCCAGCAGAAACAACGCCAGCGAATGGGAAGGCTTAGGTGCCAGATAAGGACAGAGTGCGGATTTTTCCGGCAAGTTCATTTAGCTTTGGGTTGTCGGCCTGCCCGTATCCTAAAAGCAGCCGGATGAGTTGGTCGTCAGGCCAGTCCAACAATTCTAGGAAAGACTGCTGCTCCACTTCGGGGGATCGGTCAAATTCCACCCGCAGCCAAGTTTGCATCATCAGGTCGAGTTCCTTGGTCCCGCGCCGGCAGCGCCATTCTAATTGATTACGGCTAGGCATTGTCGGCAATTTTTACAGCAATTTCATTCTGAAAAAACGCCGTCATTCCGGCATGGACTGCCGGAATCCAGCGTCCATGGATGGCAAACATAAAACTACGGCAAGACCCGTCGTAAATTTGAAGCTTCACGTCCTTGTGACTGGATTCCTGCATCCATGCTGGAATGACGTGACGGATTTATTTCTGCCGTTCAATCAAGAGCTTCTTGATTTCCGCAATGGCTTTGGCCGGGTTCAGACCCTTCGGGCAGGTGTCCGTGCAGTTCATGATGGTGTGGCAGCGGTACAGTTTGAACGGGTCTTCCAGTTCGTCGAGTCGCTCCCCGGTGGTCTCGTCGCGGCTATCGGCGATCCAGCGGTAAGCCTGCAACAGCACGGCAGGGCCCAAATAGCGGTCGCCATTCCACCAATAACTCGGGCAGGAAGTGGAACAACTGGCACACATAATACATTCGACCAATCCGTCCAGCTTGCTCCGTTCCTCCTTACTCTGCAGCCGCTCACGGTCGGCGGGGGCAGGGGTCTGCGTGACGATCCATGGTTTGATGGACGCATATTGGGCATAAAAATGCGTCATGTCCGGCACCAAGTCTTTGACGACCTGTAAATGCGGTAGCGGATAAATGCGGATGACATCGCTGCAATCCTCCATCGGCTTGGTGCAGGCCAAGGTGTTATGCCCGTCGATGTTCATCGAGCAGGAACCGCATACCCCTTCACGGCAAGAACGGCGGAAAGCCAGCGTAGGATCAATCTCGTTCTTAATCAGTAGCAGTGCATCCAGCACCATCGGCGCACAACGGTCCAAGTCGATTTCAAACACATCAACCCGAGGATTTTCACCGCTTTCAGGGTCATAGCGATAAACTTCAACGCGCTTGATGCGTTTTGCGCCTTGCTGAGCAGGCCAAGTCTTGCCGGGTTGTATTTTAGAATTTTTGGGGAGGGTGAAAGTAGCCATTAATAAACCCTAGGTTTGGGGGCAATGGTTTGGACTTCGTCGGTCAATGTGTATAAATGCACTGGGCGGTAGTCAATGCTTACTTGATGGTCATTATCCAACCAAACCAAAGTGTGCTTGAGCCAGTTCTCGTCATCCCGGTTCGGGAAGTCTTCGCGGGCGTGTCCACCTCGACTTTCCTGGCGGTTCAGGGCAGATGAAATGGTTACCATGGCCTGGCCTAGTAGGTTTTGCAGTTCGATGGTTTCCACCAAATCGGTATTCCAGATCAACGAGCGGTCCGATACGCGCACATCGGCGAACTGATTGAAAACTTCCTTTAATTTCCCCACACCTTCTTGAAGCACTTCACCGGTACGGAATACGCTAGCGTGGTTTTGCATCGTTTTTTGCATGGCCAGCCTGACATCGGCAGTGTTGTGCGAGCCGTTGGCGTAGCGCAGCTTGTCAAAACGTTCCATTGATTCGTCGCAGGCGGTTTTAGTCAAAGGTTTATGGGGTTGCCTAGGTTTGATCAATTCTGCGCAACGGATGGCGGCGGCACGTCCGAACACCACCAAATCCAGCAAAGAGTTCGAGCCTAAGCGGTTGGCCCCATGCACGGATACGCAGGCGGCCTCACCGCAAGCCATCAAACCCGGCACGACAGTTTCCGGGTTGCCATCCTTCAGTGTAAGCACCTCGGCCTTATAATTAGTGGGGATGCCACCCATGTTGTAGTGTACGGTAGGCAATATCGGCAGCGGCTCCTTGGTCACATCCACGCCGGCAAAAATCTTGGCCAACTCGGATATGCCGGGAAGTCGCTCATGGATGACTTCGGGGGGCAAGTGTTCCATGTGCAAATAGGCTTGGTCTTTGCCCGGACCCACACCGCGTCCGGCACGGATTTCCATGGTGATTGCCCGACTGACTACATCACGGGAAGCCAAGTCTTTGGCATGGGGGGCGTAACGTTCCATAAAGCGTTCGCCTTCGGAATTGGTCAAGTACCCGCCTTCGCCCCGCACACCTTCGGTGATTAAACAGCCTGCGCCATAGATGCCAGTGGGGTGAAACTGCACAAATTCCATGTCTTGCAATGGTAGCCCTGCACGCAATGCCATCGCGTTGCCGTCACCTGTGCAGGTATGAGCCGATGTGCAAGAAAAATAACACCGGCCATAACCACCCGTGGCAAGCAGTGTGGCGTGGGCGCGGAATAAATGTAGCGTTCCATCTTCCAGCCGCCATGCCAACACTCCCCGGCATTCCCCGTCTTCCATGATGAGATCAAGCGCAACGTATTCTATGAAAAATTCGGCACTATGCTTAAGTGATTGTTGATAGAGGGTGTGCAGGATTGCATGACCAGTCTGGTCGGCCGCTGCACAGGTGCGCTGCGCGGTTCCTTCGCCAAAATGTGTGGTCATGCCACCGAAGGGCCGCTGATAAATCTTGCCGTCCGGCATGCGGGAAAAAGGCACACCGTAATGTTCAAGCTCGATAACCGAGGGAATCGCCTCACGGCACATATATTCGATGGCATCTTGATCGCCTAGCCAGTCCGAACCCTTTACGGTGTCATACATATGCCAGCGCCAGTCATCTTCGCCCATATTGCCTAAGGCCGCACTGATGCCACCTTGCGCAGCCACGGTGTGGCTACGGGTCGGAAAGACCTTGGTCACGCAGGCTGTTTTTAAACCGCGTTGAGCCAGCCCTAAGGTAGCTCGCAAACCGGCACCGCCGGCGCCAACGACCACCGCATCGTAAGTGTGGTTAATGATTTCGTATGATTTAGCCATGTCCGCCTAAGAAAACGATGTGCAACACCGAAAAAACGGTACTGAGCGTTAAAAAGGCCGTCACCAACCTGATGCCGAGTGTCCCCAAAAGTTTCATCCAATCATTATGGACATAATCTTCAATGACGACTTGCAGACCTAGCATGGCGTGGTAAAGTGAAAGCAGGATGAAGGAAAGCAGCAAAACGGTGTTCCATGGGAGGCTTATCCAGCGTATCACTTGCTCATAAGTGACATTCGGCAAGATTGACAAGTAAGCTGCCAACCATAGTGATAGAGGCAAAAGAGCAATGGCGGAAACCCTCTGCATCCACCAATCATGCGATCCTTGCCGAGCTGAACCTAGTCCGCGGACCCTCGCCAATGGAGTTTGATAATTCATGAGATTAATCCCAGCACTTATATGGAGACCAGCAAAATAAGCATTGAAACTAGCAGCAAAGAGGCTGCTATTTCATAGGCGGCAAAACGGTTTAGCGTTTCTCGTTCAAAGCCGTGGCCGGTGTCCCAGATCAAGTGCCTAAACCCATGGCACAAATGGAACAGCAGGGAGTAAATCCACCCCCACAAAAACAACCGCCCAGCCAACGATTGTAAACAAGAATGCACCAAGGCAAACGATTCGGAACCCTGCGCTATTGCAAGCAAAAATACGACCAACAAGATCATCCCCAAGCTGAGGAATACGCCAGTGGCACGATGGGTGATTGATACCCAAGCAGTCAGGGGCAGGCGATAAACCTGCAAATGCGGAGAAAGGGGACGCTCTTTCATTGGACACATGAATTAAGTTAAGTGATTTGGCTAAGATGCCCAGAGACAGTCAAAAGCCAGCCATTTGCTTATTTGGCAATTTTCCCTTGTTTTATACGCCGACTTGACCTTCACCTCAAGCATTTCTGCGAAAAGGACTGTTTCATTGCTTTGCGGGGAGTCAGCAATTCTCATTTTGGCTAAAAACGCCGTCATTCCGGCCGGGATGCCGGAATCCAGTCACAGGGACGTGATGCTTCGAACTTACGACAAGGCTTGCCGTAGTTAGAGGTTTGCCATCCTTGGGCGCTGGATTCCGGCATCCCGGCTGGAATGACGGACCACACTCATCGTTCTGGTTCAAAATGAGAATTCCTGGCGGGGAGTGGCTCGACCCACGGCTAAAGAAAAATCGTGATAAAATGGCCTATTATCTTCAATCCTAACAGCGTTTTTGGCTGGTTCCCAAGCTCCGGCTTGGGAACCCTTATCTTGCAAGTTCCTGCTTGGCCGTTCTTCGGGAAGCTGGAGCTTCAAAAACCCCATTCCCAAGCAGGAGCTTCACTGCCATTAAGTTAATAAAAAACTCGTCGTTCCGGCAGGGATCGCCGGAACCTAGGCTCCATGGACGGTATAGATTGTTGGCATCCCTGCAATCTGGATTCCGGCGGTCCATGCCGGAATGACGGCTTAACTTAATGGCAGTGAAGCAGGAGCTTGGGAACGAGCAAATGTAAGCCTGCCATTTCCTGGGAGCACGTTAATCTTGTCCGCAATTTCTGCGGGCGAGGCGTCCGCGTTCCCAGGGGGAGTGAACGCTTACCATCAAATAACGTGTGATGTTGAAAGCGAAGTATGAAAAGCAACTTATCCAAAGCTATGTTAAATATTGCCAGGGCGGCATATCACCTGTTGCCGTTTGCGCCTAATCGCAGAATGGCAATCCAGAGTCTATTTTATAGGAACCTTCCCTTCTTGTTTTCCGGTACGCAATCTTTTCAGATATGGAAGTCAAGGCAAGCTGTTTGGGGTTCACAGGCAAATGCGAAAGAGATTGGGTTTTTTTTGCCGCAAACTGAATGTTTCGACAACGCTATGCAAGCGTTGCGTCTGCCTAAGGCAGAGAACCCTGCGGTGTCAATCATTGTTCCGGTTTATGGACAAATTGACTACACGTTGAACTGCCTTCGATCACTAGTGAAACTAACCTCAAATATTAGTTTTGAGGTGATTGTCGTGGATGACTGTTCCCTTGACGACACACAGGACAAATTAGCAAATATCGAAGGACTCCATTACATTGTTAACGAGGCTAATCTTGGGTTTATTCGCTCTTGCAATAAGGCTTCGAAACAGGCAAGAGGCGAGTTTTTAGTTTTTTTGAATAATGACACTGAAGTCTTGCCAGGATGGCTTGATGCATTAATCGGAACCTTCTCGAATTTCCAGAAAGTCGGTCTAGTTGGCTCTAAACTGCTTTACCCTGATGGTCGATTGCAGGAGGCTGGAGGCATCATTTGGAATGATGGGACCGGCCTGAATGTCGGTCGTTTTGAAGCCCCCGAAAAACCTGAATTCAACTATGTCCGTGATGTAGATTATTGTTCTGGAGCTTCAATCGCCATCAGGCGGGAACTGTTCGAGTTTGTCGGAGGTTTTGACAGTCGCTATATTCCTGCATACTACGAAGATACCGATCTTGCGTTTGAGGTAAGGAATGCTGGCTATCGGGTGCTTTATCAACCCTTTTCACAGTTGATCCATTATGAAGGGATGACATCGGGAACGGATATTGATTCTGGCATTAAATCCTACCAGGGATTGAATCGCTTGAAATTCAAGGAAAAATGGGTTGACGAGCTAACAGCGCATGGCAAACCCGGAGGATCGGTCTTTCTTCAGCGTGATAGGGTGGTGTGCGGACGCATCTTAATTGTAGATGAGGCTACACCCACTCCAGACCAAGATTCCGGGTCGCTAGATGCCTTTCTGGTCCAAAAAACATTGATTGAACTTGGCTATAAAGTCACGTTCGCACCGGATAATTTGCTTATCCACCCAGGCTATACTCAAAACTTGCAAAAGATCGGTGTTGAATGCCTATACGAGCCTTATGTCACCACCTTAAAAAGTTATCTAAAAAGCCATGGTAAAGACTTTGATTTCGTCATATTAAACCGCGCCCAAGCTGCCTTTGGGAACTTCAAAAACATCAAGCAATACTGTCCACAAGCCAAAATCATCTTTAATACGGTTGACCTTCAACACCTTCGTCACGAACGTGAAGCGGCACTGACTGGGTCGGTGGAAATGGCCAAGCAGGCAAAGCGAATGAGGGGGATTGAATTTGAATTGATGCGTAAAAGCGATATGACTATTGTCATCAGTGAGGCTGAAGCCGCGCTATTGCACCAACAGGAGGCTAGTCTTCGATTGACAGTCATGCCATATATGAGGGAAATTCCAGGATGTGGACATATTTTTTCCGAGCGGAAAGACATAGTCTTTATTGGCGGATATGATCATTCACCCAATATTGATGCGGTCGAGTATTTTGTCAAAGACATTTGGCCTCAAATCCATGCTTTGTTGCCTGAAGTCCGTTTTTTGATGATCGGCAGTAAAATGCCCGAACAAATCAAGGCACTAGAGCGTCATGATGGGGTTTTTGCAATTGGCTATGTCGAAAACTTGGCGCACTATTTTGACTATTGCAAAATATCTGTCGTACCCCTGCGATTTGGCGCGGGAATCAAGGGCAAGATCGGCACGAGTGCAAGCTATGGTGTGCCATCCGTCGCCACTACAATTGCCGTTGAGGGCATGGGATTTGTCGATGGCGAACATATCTTAGTGTCCGATGACCCGGCTGACTTTGCGGCGCTTGTGGTAAAGCTTTACCAAGACGAAGCATTGTGGAACAGGCTAAGTCAAGCCTGTTTGGCTAAGGTGGATGAACAATATTCACTCAAAGCGGGCAAGAAGCGGCTAGATAAATTATTGAATGCAGTTATTGAAAAGTAAAAAAAGAAAGATTACTCCCATTTCACTCGAAAAATGGTTGATTTGGTAGGATGGGCAAAGGCCGCTGGGCCCAAGCCTCTCCGTATGTGCGTTGAGAAATCCAAGTCTGGCGACGCTAAGCCTCTGAATGTTTGTCTTAGCTGGGGGATTAAGTCTTTTACGTTGCGTCGTTGCGCCGTTGCGTGAAACTATCTTTTTGCTTCCTCGCCATACTGTTTGACCGTGCCGTTGAGCAAAGATTTTTTTGACTCACGCAACGGCGCAACGACGCAACGTTAAGAGCAATACATCGATTTGCCTGACGCTTCATTCGCTTCATGATTTTTGGTTTGGGGGTTTGACAAATTGTGGATGCAATAGAAACAATAGTCTTTGTGGGTTAATGAATTTAGACAGCTTCCATCCCGCCGTTTCGGTTTGGTTCAACGAGACTTTCCAAACCCCCACCGATTGTCAGGCCCAGGCTTGGGCAGCGATCAAGGGCGGCAAACACACGTTAATCAGTGCGCCTACCGGCTCAGGAAAAACCCTTGCTGCGTTTTTGGCTGCAATTGATGAACTCGTGAGGTTGGGAATTGAAAATCGCTTGGATTCGACAACCCAAGTTCTTTATATTTCCCCGCTCAAAGCCCTCAGCAACGATATCCAGAAAAATCTTCAGCAGCCATTGGAAGGCATCAACCGCAAGCTCTTCGAGCTTGGTTACACCGAGGTGGCAATCCGCTCCATGGTGCGCACCGGAGACACGCCTTCCTTGGTCCGCGCAGCCATGCTGAAGCAACCCCCGCACATTTTGGTGACTACGCCGGAGTCGTGCTACATTCTATTGACTAGCGAGGGTGGGCGGCGCATGTTGAGTTCTGTGCGTACCGTCATCGTCGATGAAATCCACGCCATTGTCGGCGGCAAACGTGGCTCGCATCTGTCTCTATCGCTGGAGCGTTTGCAGCGTTTGGCCGGTGGGTGTTTGAACCGTATCGGGCTTTCCGCCACGCAAAAGCCAATTGAAGAAGTGGCGAGGTTTTTGGTGGGCGAGGCTGTCGATTGCCACATCGTCGATGCGGGGCATATCAGGCGGCTCGACTTGGCTATTGAATTGCCTGACTCGCCCTTGGAAGCGGTTCTATCCAATGAAGCGGCAAAGTCTGTCTACGACCGCATGGCGGAATTGATAGCGGAACATCGCACTACGCTCATTTTCGTCAATACCCGGCGTATGGCGGAACGCTTGGCTCGGGCCCTGAGCGAGCGCATCGGCGAAGAGAATGTCACCTCCCACCACGGTAGCTTGGCCCGCGAACAACGCCTATCCGCCGAATGTCGTTTGAAAGAAGGAAAACTTAAAGCATTGGTGGCAACGGCATCGCTGGAATTGGGCATCGATATTGGTGATGTGGACTTGGTTTGCCAACTTGGCACAACCGGTTCCATCAGTACATTTCTGCAACGGGTGGGCCGGTCCGGGCATTTCCTCGGGGGCACGCCAAAAGGCCGTCTGTTTCCCGCTAGCCGCGATGACTTGATCGAATGTTTGGCTTTGTTGGATGCAATTCGCCGGCGCGAGTTGGATGTGTTACGCATCCCTCCCAAGCCACTGGACGTGCTGGCCCAGCAGATCGTTGCCATGGTCGCCTGCGAGGATTGGTGCGAAGACGAGTTGTTCGATGCGGTGATCCGGGCTTGGCCCTACCGCAATCTGGAGCGCCTTGAGTTTGACAACGTGGTGAAAATGCTGGCTGAGGGCTTTAGTACCCGGCGCGGACAGCGTGGGGCCTATCTGCACCGCGACGGCATCAATCGCAAGCTGCGGGCCAGGAAAGGCGCAAGATTGACTGCCATCACCTGTGGCGGGTCGATTCCCGACAATGCCGATTATCGGGTGATCTTGGAACCGTCTGGTGAATTTATCGGCACAGTGGATGAGGATTTTGCCATCGAAAGCATGTCCGGTGACATTTTTCAACTCGGCAATGCCAGTTGGCGGGTGCTGAAGCTGGAAGCAGGCACATTGCGCGTGGAAGATGCCAAGGGCCAGCCGCCTAGCATCCCGTTTTGGTTTGGCGAGGCGCCGGGGCGAACCCATGAATTGTCGTTGGCGGTTTCGCGGTTGCGTGAGGAAGTTGCAGGGCATTTGCTGGAACAAGCCGGGAGGCGGCTTGCCTCGTCTGGCATTGAGGCAACCACGCACTGGCTACGGAAGAGGCTATCCATATCCCAACTAGCGGCAGAACAAGCTGTGGCTTACATTGCGGCTGCCCAAGCCACGCTAGGGGTGATGCCCAGCTTTGACACTGTGGTGTTTGAGCGTTTTTTTGACGAATCCGGCGGGATGCAATTTATCATCCACTCGCCCCTAGGCAGTCGGCTAAACCGCGCTTGGGGTTTGGCCCTGCGCAAGCGGTTTTGCCGGGGATTCAATTTCGAATTACAGGCGGCGGCGACCGAGAACGCGGTCATACTTTCGTTGAGCACATCCCATAGCTTTCCGTTGGAGGATGTAGCTAAGTTTCTGAATTCCAAAACGGTGCGCGACTTGCTTGTCCAAGCCCTGCTTGCCGCACCCATGTTTAACATCCGTTGGCGCTGGAATGCCGTGTGTTCTTTGGCGTTGCGCCGTTTTCAGAGCGGAAAAAAAACTCAGCCGCATTTGCTTAGAATGCAGGCAGAGGACTTGGTCGCTTGTGTGTTCCCTGACCAACTGGCCTGTTTGGAGAATATTGTCGGTGATCGGGAGATTCCCGACCATCCCTTGGTTTTCCAGAGCATTGAAGATTGCCTGACTGATGCCATGGATATAGACCGCTTGGTTGAGCGGATAAAAGGCATCGAGACGGGAAAGGTTAATGTAGTGTGCCGCGATCTTGTGGAACCTTCTCCCTTTGCAGCGGAGATTGTCAATAGCCGGGCCTACACCTTCCTCGACGGTGCGCCGCTAGAAGAACGCCGCACCCGCGCTGTCGCCAGTCGGCGATTTCTTGATCCCGCAACAGCTTCCGACTTAGGGCGGTTGGACGAGGCTGCCATTGCCCTGGTCCGCGAAGAAGCTTGGCCTGAGGCCGAAGACATGGAGGAATTGCATGATGCCTTGAATGTAACAGGCTATATTCATCACCCCGAAGAAACGCGGTCCGTCGTCGGCGCTTGGCCGGGGTTTTTCAGCCAGCTTGCGAGTTTAGGCCGGGCCACGGCCCTTAAATTTCATCAGGGTGAGTTGTGGGTAGCCGCCGAACGTTGGCCCCAATTTCGCGTCCTCTACCCCCAACTATTGCCAGTTCCAGAATTGACACTACCCCGTGAATTGGAAAGCCAATGTTGGGAACCGGAAACCGCGCTGGTGGAAATCCTAAGAGCCAGGCTTGGTGCTTTGGGACCGGTTGAAGCCTGGCAAATAGCCAAGCAAATGGACCTGTCCACACCGCAAATCGAACAGGCACTATTGCAACTGGAAGCCGAGGGCTTTGTGCTGCGTGGTCAGTTTACAAACCCTTCTTATCCAATAATCAAGACCGACTCGGTTTCCAAAACCGAGTCGGTCTTCGACGGTATATTAGTTGACGATCAGGGGCAGGGCAGGGTGGAATGGTGCGAACGCCGATTGTTGGCCCGCATCCATCACTACACCATAAACCGGCTGCGCCAAGAAATCGAACCCGTCACTAGTGCCGACTTTTTACGCTTTCTATTCAAATGGCAACGGGTCCGCCCGGATGTACGCGGTGAAGGCCCTGATGCCTTGGCTGCCGTGCTGGAACAACTGGAAGGCTTTGAATCCGCCGCATCGGCATGGGAAAGCGATCTGCTGCCCTCGCGCATTCATAGTTACGACCCCGCATGGCTGGATGCCCTGTGTCAGTCTGGCAGATATGTCTGGGTTCGGTTTGCCCCGACCCAGTCCGCCATGACACCGGTGAAGTCCACTCCCATCGCCTTGCTGCAACGTCGCCGCGTCGGTATTTGGCGCACTCTGAACAAGGCAGGCGGCGAAATGGTCGAAATCAGCGGAGGTGCCCAGCGGGTTTATGACTCGCTAAAAGACAAGGGTGCCTCATTTTTTGAGGAGTTGGCAGATAATTCTGGTTTGTTGAAGACCCAAGTTGAAAACGCATTGGCCGAACTGGTCGCCAAAGGTTTGGTCAATTGCGATAGTTTTAAAGGGTTGCGGGCGCTGTTAGTCCCTGAAGACAAAAAACGCCGCTACCGTGGCATCAATCCTTTTGGCATTGAAGATGCCGGAAGATGGTCGCTATTGAACCCCCCAAGTGTGCAGGGGCAGGTAAGCAACCGTGAAAAAGAGTCTCAGGGTACGGCCAATTCATTGGACACTGAGTCCATTGGGCACGTTGCCGGGGTGCTTCTCCGCCGCTATGGTGTGGTCTTCCGCGCCCTGTTGGCTAGGGAAAGCACCGCACCACCTTGGCATGATCTGCTCAAGGCCTATCGAAAACTCGAAGCGCGTGGCGAAATACGCGGTGGGCGCTTTGTTGCCGGTCATTATGGCGAGCAATTTGCCTTGCCGGAAGCGGTGGAAGGCTTGCGGCTAATGCGCAAACAACCGGATGATGGGGAAATTTGTGCCATCAGTGCTGCCGATCCACTGAACTTGGTCGGTATTCTTACGCCGGGTTCCAAGCTACCTGCGTTGCCGGGCAACCGGGTGTTATATCGGGCAGGGGTGCCGCTGGCGATTATGTCTGGCAAGGAAATGCGCTGGTTGGCGGACCCCGCTGAGGAAGACGAATGGGATATCAAAAACCGCTTGATTCGTCGGCAAGACCTTACGACGGTTTCCTGATTTGGAAGATCTTTCAGTTATTCCGTCATTCCGGCATGGACCGCCGGAACCCAGATTGCATGGATGCCCATAAACCCTGCCGTCCATGGAACCTAGATTCCGGCGGTTCATGCCGGAATGACGGCGTTTTGGGTTTCGCCAAAATGAGAATCTGACGTTACGCATTGGACTGGCAAAGCTCGCTTTGCCTGTCAAGGCAAGCCTTTACACTCCAAAACGAATCGCCGTAAGTCGGCAATCCTTTGCCGATAAAAGTACAGTGGCCTGTGCGTAACGTCAGTGAGAATTGCTAGAATTGCTGGAGGGGCTTGGGCTAGGGATGATTTGTTGCGGTATACTAGCGGTATAGATGCAGGCTGCGAGAAACAATATGGCAACTATCACATTCGACACGCTCAAATTTATTCGGAAGCTTGAAGCCGCAGGGTTCGACACAAAACAGGCGGAGGCGGTTGCTGACGCTTTCCGCGAAGCGTCGGGGGAAGCGGAGTTGGCGACGAGGCAAGACTTGAGAGAATTGAACCTCCACTTGGAAGCCAAGATCAACGACATCAAATTCGACTTGGTGAAATGGATAGCAGGGATGCTGCTGGCCCAAGCCGGTTTGGTGGCGGCGCTAGTGAAGCTGCTGTAACTAGCTGTTTATAAAAATGAAAAAAGCCGTCATCCTTCTTTCCGGTGGGCTAGATTCCGCCACCCTCCTGGCACTAGCCAAACAGCAAGGCTATATTTGCCACGCGCTGAGCTTCAATTACGGGCAACGCCACGGGGCTGAATTGAATGCCGCCCGCCATATCGCCGAACATGCGCGTGTGGTCGAACACAAGGTGGTGCATATCGGGCTGGATGCCTTTGGTGGGTCGGCTTTGACTGACACGAGTCTAGACGTGCCTAGCCAGCCGACCACTGGAATCCCAATCACCTATGTGCCAGCGCGCAATACCGTTTTCCTCGCCTTTGCATTAGGCTGGGCGGAGGTTCTGGGTGCTTGGGACATTTTCATCGGTGTCAATGCGGTGGACTACTCAGGCTATCCCGACTGCCGCCCCGAATTCATTGGCGCCTTTGAAAAACTGGCCAGGTTAGCCACCAAGGCTGGCGTTGAAGGTCAAAGCTTCAAAGTCCACACACCATTGATTGACATGGGCAAGGGGGAGATTATCCGCCTTGGGCTGGATTTGGGGGTGGATTACGCCCATACCGTTTCCTGCTATTCCGCCGACGATGCCGGCAGGGCCTGCGGGGTCTGCGATTCTTGCCGTTTGCGCAAGGCGGGTTTTGAGGGGGCGGGGGTGGATGATCCAACGCGGTATCAAAAATTCACGGATGTTACACACGGGTGCTGGAACCCTCGCCGACATGTGCGTAGCATCGGTAATTTATAACTCATTAGGAGCTAATCCATGTCAACTACACAACCGACGTTTAACGACATTTTGCGACTTTTCAGGGAAACCGACGAAAAATTCAAGGAAACTGACGAAAGGTTTAAGGAAACTGACAAAAAATTTAAGGAGACTGAACGCTTCCTGAAAGAAGTCTCCGCCGGTATTGGACGACTTGGCAACCGCTTGGGTGAATTCGTAGAAGACGCGGTGCGTCCCGCCGCTGTGCGCCTGTTCCGAGAGCGAGGGATTACCGTTCACGAAGTGCAGCAAAACGTCAGTGTGCAGCGCGGCGAGGAAGGTCTGGAAATCGATCTAATGGTGGTCAACGACAGTGAGGCGGTGGCAGTGGAGTGCAAGAGCAATTTGAAGATTGACGATGTGAACGAACATCTGGAACGGCTCGCCAAGCTGAAAAGGTTGCTGCCTCGCTACGCCACAATAAAAGTCATGGGAGCGGTGGCGGCGATGGTGATTCCTGACAACGTGGCGTGTTACGCTGCCAGCAAAGGCTTGTTCGTCATCGGTCAGAGTGGTGATGATTTGGCAATTCGCAATGATGCTGACTTCACCCCGACGGTTTGGTGATTACCCGCACGATTGAACGCATAGACAGCCTAGCCCCCATCCATTAAAATTTCATCAATTGAGTTTATGGATTTCGACGGGTCGAACCCAAAAGTTCTTCCCGTTTTGCATGTTAAGGTGACTTAAGAATGAAAACCCCCGCAATCCTAGCCCTCGAAGATGGTACGATCTTTCGGGGAACATCCATTGGCGCAGCGGGTTCCTCCGTCGGCGAGGTGGTGTTTAATACATCCATCACTGGCTACCAAGAAATCATCAGTGACCCTTCCTATGCACGGCAAATTGTCACCCTGACTTATCCGCACATCGGTAATGTCGGCGTAAACGGCGAGGATGTCGAATCCACCGGTATTTTCGTATCAGGTTTGGTGGTGCGTGATGTCCCAGCTAGGATTAGCAACTGGAGGGCTGAAAAAAGCCTGACGGAATATCTGACCGAGCATAAAGTGGTGGGCATTGCCGATATAGACACTCGCAAGCTGACTCGCATCCTGCGCGACAAGGGTGCGCAACGCGGTTGTATTGTAGCGGGTGAAGCGATTGACGAGGCTTGTGCCATAGACCTGGCTAAGGGCTTTCCGGGTTTGCAAGGCATGGACCTAGCCAAAGAAGTATCGGCGTCCGCCCCCTATTCGTGGACGCAGACCCAATGGAAGCTAGATACGGGTTATGGCGAGCAGGTTTTCCCCCGCCACCATGTGGTCGCCTACGATTTTGGCATCAAGCGCAATATCCTACGGATGTTGGCGGAACGAGGTTGCCGCATTACCGTCGTGCCGGCGCAAACCCCTGCCGGGGTGGTATTGGCCCAGAAGCCGGACGGCGTGTTCCTCTCCAATGGTCCCGGCGACCCGGAGCCTTGTGATTATGCCATTGCGGCCATTCGGGAGATCATTGCCGCCAAGGTGCCGGTGTTTGGGATTTGCCTGGGCCATCAATTGTTGGCGTTGGCCTCTGGTGCAAAAACCGTCAAAATGAAATTCGGCCATCACGGTGGCAACCATCCGGTACAGGAATTGGCGACTGGCAAAGTGATGATTACCAGCCAGAACCATGGTTTCGCGGTGGACGAGGACACGCTGCCGAGTCATTTGAAGCCGACCTACCGCTCGTTGTTTGATGGCACCTTGCAAGGCGTGGAGCGCACCGATTGTCAAGCCTTCAGCTTCCAAGGCCACCCCGAGGCCAGCCCTGGGCCGCATGATTTGGCGGGGTTGTTTGATCGGTTTATTGAAATGATGCAATAAGATGAAGTTGATATTATGAAAAAGGAGAACTAGAGGTCTTGCCGTGTCGGATGAGCTAAATTTAATGCATAATAAATGGTGGTTTCCATTATATGAATTTGCAGTGCATGTTTTTGTTGGCACGTTAATATTTATCATAATAGCCCTTCCCGCAGTTGGTTTGAACGTTTCAATTCACTATTTGTCAAAATTGCAAGTTGATCCTGTTGTGCTACTGGGGCTTTCGGTCACGGAATACTGCTTGTTTGCGGCTGATTTAGTTCTTTTCTTTGTTTTTATTTTTTCATCTGTCCTTAAGGCGGGTAAGAAGTTATGGCAATAATCCACGCATTGTTGGCAACCACACCAAAACTTGCTCAAGAAGCAGCAAAAGCTTATTTTGAACCACTTTTGAAATTATCTGCTTTTTTTAGGAAAACTTATCCCTTACATAGGGCTGTCAATCGCCATAATAAAAACTCTTATATTGGCTTATCAAAATTGATAGGTGAAATGAAAGACAAAGATTTTATGGTACTATGGTCGGTAGCTGATGAAGACAAAGAAAGAACTATGCCTATCTTTCATTATCTTCTGGAAACCCAGAATATACAGTTTTTAAATAAGCACACTAAGATATGTTCTATCCGTGAAGCCCTGCTTTCTAGGCAACTAGATCAGCAAGATACGCTTCGTATTGTCTTCTTATCTCGATACTCACAAGCATTGCTAGATACGGATGATGAAAAAAACGATCTTAGCAATTTTGTAAAAAATAATACCCTGCGTGTGCTACTTGATAAAGACTGTAAATTACGGTACGCATCGTCAGTGGATTATGTAGATGCATCCGGTGCATCCCTAGACAAAATTAAAGAATTGTTAGGCAAGGTCATAGAATTAAAGTTAAGATTATTTCTTGAGCATAATTTCGTGAACAAAGACGTGTTAAGAGATCGGTCTCATAAATCTAGTGCGTAAAGTGCATACTTTTACTGCTAACCAAGCCCGTGCAGACTTGCCTAAGCTGATTGACGAGGTAGTAAAATCACACGAGCCTATTGAGATAACCGGGTCTACAAATAGTGCAATCCTTGTAGCCCAAGAAGATTGGAGTGCTATCCAAGAAACTTTGCATCTTCTTTCCATTCAGGGTATGCGGGACTCCATTTGTGAAGGTCTGGTAACCCCCCTAGCTGAATGTGGAACGGAGTTGGATTGGTGAGTTGGCGTTTGGTTTATACCAAGCAAGCTCAGAAGGATGCAGCAAAACTAGCTGCTGCGGGTTTAAAAGAAAAGGCAGAAGAGCTTTTAACTGTATTGCGAGAGAACCCATTCCAAACTCCACCCCGTTACGAAAAGTTGGTGGGCGATTTATCCGGTGCTTATTCCCGGCGCATCAACCTACAGCATCGGCTGGTTTATCAAGTTTTACAGGAAGAAAGGACGGTTAAGATCATACGGATGTGGACGCATTATGAATAGTGCTGGGTTGACCAAATAATTAGTTTCTAGGATGCGGTGAGTTTGCGAGCCGCATCAATCGAGTAATAAGGTACATGAACGGGGCGATTTGTGCATCATCTTGGTTCTTTGGGAATTTGAATGGTGACTAGTGACAGCAAGCAAGCATGCTATTGTTTTCAAAGTGAGTAGCTAGTTGACTAGGATCGCTTTCCACTCAAATTCCCATAGAGCCAGCATTAAGGTGATATCCAATAAAGAACATCCCATCCAAAGGCCAAGCTGGGGCTTGGCGCTCCCAGAAGGAACGCCAAGCTCCAGCTTGGCAAGGTGATTTGTGGAGGAATTGTTGGTGATTTTCGTGGACAATTCATTTCGGTTTTGGTGGATTCATTATTGGAAATCACCTAAGTCAAAATAGAGGGAGATTATTTAATGGCGGTTTGACGAACCGAGTGGTTCAACGCGTAATTCAAAATCCGCTGTCGTAGGTCTTTGGAAAGTGCGTTCATGTCAGTCTCCCAAATTTAAGCTGTGTGGCCGGGTTAACGTGCCATTGAAGGAAGCCCATGGATCCATTATAGTATGTTTTTAAACGATTGGTTGGCCTATGTTTTTACAAGAATGATGCGATTTTTATGTACAGCGTTTTCATCTTTAAAAAAATAACTAAAGAATGGATATTCAGTTA